>JBKHBT010000008.1:0-68742 GCA_046542255.1 Candidatus Zixiibacteriota bacterium
GCACTACTAAAAAAAATAGACAGGTTAAAAATCACTGCAAATGATATTTCATATGATGCTTTAGTTCTCGCAAAGAAAAACGCACACATCAATAATGTATTCGATAAATTGCAGGTTTTTCAGGGGGATTTGTTTGCTGCCATCGACTCTTCAGTCCATTTCGATTTTATCGTCTCTAATCCTCCTTATATTGATCCGGCATATTCCAAAAGACTTCAACCAGAATTGAAGTTTGAGCCGAAAAATGCTTTATTCTCTGATAATAAAGGCCGTAAATTACCAGAAACAATAATCGAAATGGCACCAGCATATCTTAAGAAGAGTGGAATTCTTTTTATGGAAATAGCAGATTATAATAGTTCATATCTAATGCAAAAGGCCAAAAGATTTTTTACCGATGCTAAAATAATCCAGGACCATAACTCTCTAAATCGCTTTGTTATTGCAGCATATCCCCGATTATAGCCAATAAAATTTAAATAAATTTCTTGTTACAAAAAGCTTTATACTATATATTGAAATTGAAGGTATAACTATTTGATATTCTTGAGAAGGAAGGATTTATGAGACGCACTGAATTTGCTTATTTTGTAATTTTAATCTGTGTATTTTCCGTTTTTTCTGCTGCTCCGGTTGGCGAAACTGGTTATCGGCTTTCACCAGAAGACCATCCATCTCCAATCTCTGATCCAGAGCTTTATGAACGATGGAAGGCAGAATATGCAACATATTTAAGAGGCAGTAGCCACGAATCGGAATCCTCGATTAGGCGTGAGATGGACCATCGTATCGGCAATGGCTATGTCGCTGCCGATTTGGACGAAACATCAGGCGAATTCGACCAGGGCGGAGATGCTTCTGGCGGCGGTAGCTATGTCAATATTACATATAGCTGGCCAGGATCACCGGGAACTGAATGGGTCATGTACAAAGTCGATGGCCATGGGGCTGATAAAACTGCTGCCGGTATGCCAAATACCTCGTCACATAGCAGAATTAGCAGCACGCAGGCAGAATCGATATGGAATGATTATCATGGAGTTAGAATAAGGCAAGTACTTACAGTACAAACTCTTGGCGCAAGCCCCGGCGATAATGAACAGGTAAAGTTCGAGACTTTTATCACACCTGTCGATGGCTCATGCCATGATGTTGGCTGCATTGTCTATTACGATACCAAACTAAACTATAATGACGGTGCTCCCATTTCTACATCTTTCGGCTATAGCGGAATAGCTACAATCTTTTTCGCGCCAACTATTCCTTCGATTTGGCGCGCCTATGAAAGTGGTACCCCACCTGCTGTATCTGGATTACAATCACTTGGCATTCTATCTGGTTTCGATGCTGTAATGCCGGATGTTTTCTGGTACGGAAGATGGCCGTCAAGTACTGGTAATGGCTGGCCAGATTCGGATTGGATAGCTGACACAGGTGGCGGCTTTGGCGGCGACACTGCTACTATGGTCAAATGGTATCAAAGAACAGTCTGTCCGGGAGATACAATAAGATATTGCACATATTATGGAATCGGAGAACTTACTGGCACAGGACTGACATTGAATCATTCTATGCCTGAATTTACAGCCAGTTGTGCTGGTTTATCGCCTGATCCCGCTGCAATTTCTGCCCTCATTACTAATGCTGGGTCTTCGACAGCCACTGGGGTAAGCGCTGAATTGGGACTTGGAGGTTCTGATTTGGTACTCACTGGCGCAGGCGACCCAAGTCCGCTTGCAATCGGTACGATTGCCGGCTCCGGCGGTACAGAAACAACCAACTGGATAGTCGATATTCCGCCTTCTGCCTATGGAACAACACAATGTTATACAATAACGGTTAATTATGCCCCTTCACACACAATCACCGAGACATATTGTGTCGATATACCTACTCCAGTAACTCTCGATGTAGTTGCAACCGCTGATGACGATGAATTATGTGCACCAGAGTGCACTAATCTTCATGCGATAGTTTCCGGCTCTGCACCCGGGCCATATACTTATTCCTGGTCTCCCACGACTGGACTCAGCGACCCTTCCAGCCCTAATCCAGAAGCATGCCCAACTGGACCAGTAACTTATACCGTTACAGTTGAAAATGACGATCCGGCCTGCACAGATATGGCAAGCGTAACTATCGAGGCTGGTGAAGGTGAGCCTTTTGAAATACCACCCGATACAATTTGCAGCGGTTCGAGCACTACTTTGACCCCGGATATTAGCCCATCTGGCGCTACATATGTATGGTCGAATGGTGCTACCACACCGACAATTACCGTAAGTCCAACATCTACAACAGATTACTGGTGCGAAATATGTATTGGAGCATGTTGCAGCGCAGATACTACCACTGTTACTGTTTCGCCTCCTATTACTGTCAATCCGGGGGTTAATGATACGATTTGTGACGGAGAAAGCATAATTTTAGGCGATTCCCCAACTGCAACTGGCGGGCTTGGCAGCCTTTCATACATCTGGACACCTGCTGCTGGTATGTCAAATCCAACATTGCCAAATCCCGAAGTAACTCCGACTTCAACAACTACCTATACACTTACTGTTACGGATGAAGCAGGCTGCTCGGAATCCGAGATGGTTACAATCACTCTTGATTACCCGCCTGAATCTGTAAGTCTTGTTTATCCTCCCGATGGCACATTAGAACTGCCACCTGCAACGATAAATCTCGAATGGGACCCGGTTTCGGACCCGGATGCTCTTTATGATGTCTATATAGATGGTGAGCTATATCGTTCCGGGCTGACTGAAACAGAAACAGATTATATGCTTTCCTGCGATGAAGAGCATACATGGCATGTTATTGCTCGTAATTGGTGCGGCGAAGGCCCGGCTTCAGCGACATGGACTTTTAATACTGTTACTTCGGTAACCATGCCATCCCTTATCTCGCCGCCAGATGGCGATTCTGAAATTCCACCGGGAACAATTACACTAGACTGGGAAGATGCAGAAGGAAGCGAACCAATTACATATGATTTATTTGTAGATGATACACTGGCTGCCGATGATATTACAGCTTCGGAATTCGATATCGAAGTCTCTTGCGATGACACTATCGAATGGTATGTAATTGCCGAAAATATGTGTGCCATAGAAGAAACAGAACATTGGACATTTACCACAACGATAACGCCGGATACGGTTATATTGCTATCCCCCGAAATTGCAGATACTGTCGGCATTGGCGGAACTTATCTAACCTGGAATAGGACAACTGGCACCGAGCCAGTAGTTTACGATGTAATCGTAAATGGCGATACTATTGCAAGCGATCTTACCGATACTACTCTATTTTTTACAGCCGATTGCGATTCTTTCTACGATTGGCATGTTATTGCAAAGAATATCTGTGGGCCTATCGAATCTGAAATCTGGACTTTCCAGGGACCGACATCGACAGAAGCTCCCGAGCTTCTATTCCCGCCAGATAGTGTTACAGCAGAGCTTCCTGGCACCGATCTGGTTTGGAATTCTGCTCCCGGATCGGAACCTGTTTATTATCAGCTTTTCATAAATGGCGAAGAAGTAGCAATTGATTCATTCGATACGACTTACTTCCTCGATGTCTCATGCGATAGCACTTATGAATGGTTTGTAATTGCAAATAATGTTTGCGGTTTTGAAGAATCCGAACATAGAACGATTTTTACCAATGACTCGCCTGAAAGCCTAACTCTTGCATACCCCGCAGATGAAGATACAATCGGTGTTCCAGTTGTCGATTTTAGCTGGAATAGCGCCGAGGGAAGCCTTCCAATATATTATGACCTCTATATTAATGGAGAAATAATTACTCCACCTAATTACACCGATACTTTCTATACAATTGAAACCTGGTGTGATGAAGAATATGAATGGTTTGTTGTCGCATACAATATGTGCTCGGCCGACACATCAGAAACATGGGAAGCCTATGGCCCAAGATGTGGCGAACCAATTTCTACACTTATCGAGCCTTTCGAAGGCTCATGGTCGGCTTGTGATGACCAAAGAATATTGATTCTAATAGAAGACCTGGTCGAAATCGATACTATGTCGATTAGTATGACAGTTAATTCTGTGGAATACGACATACTTTCACCGGAATTAGATTTCATTGGCGACACGCTGATTTTTACTCCAAGCATCATGTGGACTGATGGCGAGCTTGTCGAGTATTGTATCGATTCGCTTGCAAATATCTATCACATACCACTGGAACCATTCTGCAGCAGCTTCCGAGTCGATCTTTCGGCTCCGCTGGTATTCGATATTTCGCCTACCGATTCTGTCATTACGGATCCGACAGAGCCTATCTCGATGACAATTGTCGATTCATTGTCTGGACTCGATGCTGCCTCGATAGTCCTTACCATCGATGGTACCGATTATACTATCGATGATTTTGAACATACATGGCTTTCTGATTCAACCCTCGAGATAGATTTTACTTCACATCCTGCATTTATGCATAATGATACAATAGATGTTTGCATCCATGCTGATGATACGCCCGATTACTGCGATATTCATAGCCTCGATAGCTGTTTTAGCTTTATAATGGACACCGAAGGCCCTTATGCAGAAACTCCTATTATGTCCGGTTCTGAGATTACTGATGGTTCCTATATTTCCTGCCCGACACATGGATTTTGCTTTACTTTCGATGATTCGCCACTTTCCTGGGGAATCGAGCCTTCCAGTGTAGAGCTTTCTGTGGATGGCGATATCTATGCCCTTTCATCTCCAGAGATTAGCTATACTGGCGATGAATTCTGTTTCGAACCGGAAACACTTTTTACAGATGGCGCGATGATAGAAGTCGAACTTGTTTCAGCTTCTGATATTCACGGGAATCCTTTAGTTGAGTCATTTGCATTTAATTATATCATCGATATTTCTGCACCCGTCCTTAGCGGAGCTGATCCCGATGAAGGTGCCTTCGTTAGTGAACTGGAACCAATTATTGAATTTGATTTAACAGATCTTTATTCCGGTGTTTATTATGACGGTGTCGAGATTTGCCTGACTATTTCCAGCGGCTCTCCAATATGCTATACCGAAGCAGATGCCGGAATCACACGCTCCGGCGATCATTATACGATTACGACAAGGGAGCTATCACTTGGCCTTACTGGCGGAAATTCCGTAGATGTTTGTGTGGATGCAGCCGATGCGCCCGATATCTGCGCAGCTAATGAACTCGATACTTGCTGGACATTCCTCATACCCGAAGGTGGCCCAATCGCAACCTATACTGACCCTTCAGCAGGTAGCTATTCGTCATGCGCCGACCAGGGAATATACATGCAAATAAGAGATGCTGCTGGCGACCCAATAGATGAGCCAACAATACAGTTTTCTGTCAATGGCACTGTCTATACAACGGCTGACCCTGAACTTACCTTTACTGCGCCAGATTCACTTTCCTGGATACCATCGAGTGATTTTGCTGATGGCGATATCGTCAATGCAGCCTTGATTGCTTGTTCGGATATTTTGGGCAATGAACTTTCTGATGCTCCTGTCGAAAGGACATTTATAATAGACCTGACTCCGCCCATAATCGGCTCTATCTCGCCAACTCCAGGGGCCGAAGTCAGCGACCTTTGCCCAACTTTGAGTTTCACACTGGAAGATTTACTATCTGGCCTGGACGAATCTTCGGCTGCAATCACAATAAACGGTACTTCGATTTCTCTTAGTCATCCGGATGTAAGCTGGTCTGGTGGAAGCTTCAGCATAGACCTTTGTGACCTTGGTATGGAGCTTCGTGGCGGTGATGATATAAATGTGAATGTTAATGCTTCCGATACTCCCGATTACTGCGCTGCTAATGTACTCGATACGACATTCGTATTTGGAATTCCGGATGGTGGCCCTGTCGCAACTATTAACACCCCCGAAGATAGCATTATCACTGCTTGCGATCCGCAGGAGATAAGAATAGGCATAGAAGACCGTGAAGGCGATGCAATTATGGACTCGACTGTCGAGCTTTGTGTAAATTCTATCTGTTTCGGCCTCGATGATGATGAGCTTTCCTGGGATTCTGGCGAGCTGGTTTTCGATGGTGGAGCTGGTTATTTCACTTCTGGTGAAGTGGTTACTGTCGAGCTTCGTTCTTGTTCGGATGTGCTATTTAATCCACTCGAGAATCCGCTTACATGGGTATTCACTCCCGATTATCAACCACCAGAAATCAGTTTCATCTATCCCGGCGATGGCGGTGCTGTATCTGACATTTCTCCTCTTATGTCATTTTTAATTACCGATGATACCAGCGGAGTCGATTTGACTTCACTTCTTGTCAATATAGATGGCACAGATTATTTGCTGTCTGATATTGCTCTATATATGTCAGGCGATACGGTCTTTTTCGACCCTGATTCTCTTGCCATAGAATGGGCTGGCGGCGATGTCGTAGACATTGAAATCTATGCACAGGACTCACCAACTCCCGGATACTGTGAGCCAAATGACTCGACAGCAGTATTTTCATTCTCGATTTCGTCCGGTGGGCCGGTTGGTAATATCATCAGGCCATCTGATTCATCCTATGTCGCCTGCAATCCAGTTGAAATTGTTATGACACTTACTGATCCAGAAGGTGATGAGATCGATGAGTCGAGTATTGTTTTCTCGGTCGATGATGTCGATTATGGAATAACCGACCCATTTTTGAGCTATGACCCAATAACCGACACACTGCGATTTTTAGCAGATGAAGATTTCTTCGCAGATGGCGACACAATTGAAGTCGTGCTCCGTGAAGCAGAAGATATCTTGCGAAATGAACTCGATGAAGTTCGCTCATGGATATTTATTGTCGACTATACACCACCAGTCTATTGGTCTGAGATTCCATCCGATGGAACAGATACAACCGAAACTTCCCCGGATATCTCAATCCATCTTGCAGACAGCCTTGCCGGCCTCGATCCTTCACTAATAGAATTCACAATAGACGGCATAACATATCATATCGGCGATGCTGGGATCCATTTTGATGGCGAGATTCTTCGCTTCAGCCCAAGCGATTTGGGAATTGAATGGACTGGCGGCGATCTTATCGATATTCGAATAGATGGTGCTGATAATCCCGATTATTGCGGGCCTAATACATCTTCATTTAGCTGGGATTTCTTTATCCCGACTGGTGGGCCGATTTCTAATATCATAGAGCCCCTCGATAGCACCATTTCGGCATGTGAAGACCAAAATATCATAATGACTATTACTGATGAAGACGGAGTCGATGCTTCGACAATAATATTTAATGTCGAAGGAATAGACTATACAGTAGATGATCCAGAACTTTCTTATTCTGGCGATGAACTTGTTTTCGACCCTCCAGATGGTTTCTATGGCCATGGCGATATTATAGATGTTCAGCTTGTCGAGGTATATGATAATCTAGGCAATTTCGGCGACCTTTTGCCGATGAGCTGGTCATTTATCATGGACTTCGAAGGCCCGGTTTATTCTGGACACAATCCAATAGATGGTTCTCATCATTCGGGAAGCAGCAATTGGCAATTACCCATTTCTGTTGAATTGATGGATAATATTCTTGGAATCGATGAGGCATCCATAGAGATTATTCTTGGTAATGTCTATCGCGCCGGCAGTATCACTCTGAATACCAGTTTAATAGGAGTCGATTATACGGCACTCAGCGATACCACAGCTATTGTAGAAATCGACCCATCACTTATCGATGAAACTGTCTTTGGCATAAGCTATCCATCCACAGAAGATTCTCTCTCTGGCATATATTTCCCTGAATTCGAAGATATCTCGATAGAAGTCATTGCTGCTGATAATGAACCCGACTACTGCGGAAGCCACACCACAAACACAGAATGGTCGATTCATATCGATGATGATGACACAATCGCACCTGAAGTCGTGTTGGAAGATCCTGAATACGTTTCAACTCGCACTGACTTCAATATCTCCATTCTTGCCACAGACTCAAGTGGCCTTTTCTACGAGCCTGGTTATGAGCCATATCTTATCTATGATGACGATGGAGAAGTCGATACCGACTATGACGGCACGGTAACACTCGAATTTGATGCCGGCACAGATGGCGGATATTGGATAAACCCGGATGGTTCTATTACCCGAAGGTTCACAACCACATCTGAAATTCCGGGATATGCCAATGTTTCTGATTTTGTATTCCGAGCCTTTGTCAATGATGGCGATTTCGATTTCAGCAATCATGATGACCTTACACAAGGCCCTGGAATGGATACAATCCCAATATTGGCTGGCCCGGAGGCAGCGATTATTACGCCGCAAAATGGCCAGATTACTGCCTGTTCCAATCAGCAAATTATAATTAGAATCTGGGATATCGATGGCGTTGATGCTTCTTCGATTGTCCTAAATGTCGATGCCATTGAATATCCAATAGGCCATGAATGGCTCTCATATGACCATGAAACAGAAGAGCTTACATTCGCGCCAGATGACATCTTTACGAATAATCAAACGGTAAATGTATCGATTACTATGGTATTAGACAGCCTTGGCAATCCAATGTGGGATGTCTATGAATACGAATTCCTGGTTGATTTGGAAGCACCCGAATTCAGCGAACACACACCAACTGATTCTCTGATGATTCAGAATCAGGAACATACAATCTCGGTGAATATCGAGGATAATCTCGCAGGAATTAGTCCAGAAAATTTCATATTTACTGTAAACGATATCGATTATTATTATCCAGATGCTGCTCTCTCATGGGATGCAGATGCGGATAATATGGAAGGTATCTTGAGCTTCAATCCTGTCGATGCAGGCAGAAGATTCTATGCTGGCGATACAATAAGAGTTATGGTTTCAGCCGCCGATGATCCGGATATACTCTCCTGCGGCCGCAATGAAAACCTGACCGAATGGCTCTTTGTCTTAGAACCCAAAATTGTTTGCAGCGTCCAACCGAATCCATTTACTCCGAATGATGACGGATACAATGACATTGCCCTATTTGCCTTCCCTGAAATGTTCTCCGAAGGCTCTGAGCTAGAAATTTACGATAAACGTAAAAAATTAGTATATAAAGGCGATATGAATAGTATAACAAGATATGATACAGAAGTAATCCGACAGTGGAATGGTACGGACAATAACAATAAAAACTTGCGCCCTGGTGTATATTTTTATATCATTAAAAGAGATGGTGAGTTAATTTGTGAAGGAACAATTACACTAATAAGATAATTAAGATAAAGGGAAGGGTCCCATGAAAACAAAAAAAATCTGTTTAACAGTAATTTTGATATTAATATCTTCAATGGCCTTATTCGCACAGCCAGAAGATCCGGACGAATATGCTTCATGGAAAAGAGCTTATCTCGATAGCATGAGAAGAGACAGCGATGAGAGCCTTTTTCGAACGATGGCGATGTATGTCGAGAATGATTATGTCCAGGGCGTTATGGATGAAAGGACGGGCGAATTCGAAGAAGGCGGAGACAGAACCGGAACAGCCTCCTATGAAAAACTAACTTTTAGTTGGGACCACCCTCCCGGAACTGGTTACATAATTTATGCTGTCGATGACCATGATCCTGCAAAAACCGCTGGTTTTGGAACAGGCTCTATGCCCGATACAGACGCTTCTTATACCGAGGCAGATGGAACACTCGTAGTTGAATGGCATGATTTTCATGGCGTAAATATCAAGCAGACACTTTCTGTTCATTCTCTCGGATATAGTTCGGGAGAAAATGAGCAGGTGAAATTTGAGACATCGATTACTAGTGCTGATGGCGATTGCCATGATGTTGGCTGCCTTGTATTCTATGACACTATGTTAGATGGAGATGATGCTGCCGAGATATCTACATCGGCCGGTTATACTGGAATAAGCGAGATTTTCTTTGCACCGGATATTCCCGCTTTTTGGCGTGCATATGAAGATGGGTATCCACCCGGCCCTACTGCCTTGCAAGCTCTTGGTATTCTATGGGGCTATGAAGCCACCATGCCGGATGTATTCTGGTATGGACAGTGGAGTTCAGGAAGCGGCAATGGCTGGCCAGATTCTGATTGGATAGCCGATTCCGGCTCTCCATTCGGAGATTCTGCTACTATGGTAAAATGGTATCAAAGAAGAACTTGTGTTGGCGACACTACAGTATTCGCAACTTACTATGGTATTGGTGAATTATTGGCAACTACGCTCTATTCCACACACACACCAATGAATATTGAATCCAATTGTGATAGCCTTTGGCCTAATCCGGATTCTGCCGAGGTATTGATTGTCAATGGCGGAACATCTGATGCCGAAGACATTCAGGCAAGATTTATCGCACCACCGGGACTTAATGTCCTCAGCACCAATCCTCTCGATATAGGTTCAATGATCGGCTATGGCGATACAAGGACTATCTACTGGGAAATTGAATTCCTTCCTGAAACCTATGGCGACTCAGTTGAATACTCTATTGAAATTACCTATGGCGATCCTGCCAGGCCGGGCGAACGTGATACTGTCTATAATGAGTTCCAGATTGGGGTTCCTGTCGGGCCTTTTAGCATAAATGCCTATGCCGATGATAGCTCGCTATGCCTCGGCCAAAGCACAATGGTACATGTCGATATAGAAGAAGGCGGTTCGGAATACTATAATGTTTCCTGGCACCCTTCTGGCTGGTGCGCAAATGACACAGCAAGAGAAACATGGATTTATCCCGATGCTTCGAGAAATCTCTACATCTTTGTTCAGGATGAAATCGGTTGTATGAGCACGGACACAATTGCATTCACAATATTAGAACCGCCAACACCACCCGTTAATATATCACCTTATGATGGTGAAACTGCTTTGCCTTTCGAAGATGACCAGCGAGTTGTCTGGAATGCTTCCGAAGGTTATGGCAGCATCACTTATACGGTCTATTATTGGAACAATGTCGATTCTGACACCATGGTAGCAGCGAGCGGTATAAACGATACATTTACTACTTTCGATACCGATTGTAGCAGAGAGATAACATGGTATGTCGTGGCTTCGAATGAATGCGGAGATACTCCCGGCGAGCCGACTTCCTTCGAAACGATACCTTGCGGCAATCCTGTTGCGCATGTTGTTCATCCTTTTGAAGATGCATGGTCGAGCTGCGCCGATCAGGAAATCGTGATATTTTTCGAGGACAGCTTCGATATAGATACCGATAGTTATCAAATAACAGTAAATGGCAATATCTATCGTTCTGGTGCCCCGGAAATTAGTGCATCACCCACCGGTGATACAATGTATTTCCACCCGGATGAAATATTCACCGATGGAATGCATGTCGAATTTACATTAGACTCTGCAACCAATATCTATGGTGTCCCAATCGAGCCAATTTCATCGAGCTTCGATGTGGACCTTTCATATCCAGAAATTAGTGATATGATACCGATGGATCATCAAATGGTTCTTAATAATGAACCGGATATCTCATTCACACTAGAAGATGAATACGCCGGCCTCGAACCAGACCTTACATCTATCACGATAAATGGCGACAGAACATACGATATGTCCAGCTCTGCCCTTTCGAGATCAGGCAATAGATTCACATTCAGTTCTTCTGATGCAGGAGAAAGGTTTATTGCTGGCGATACAGTTTATATCACTGTCGAGTGTGGAGATGCACCAGATTACTGTGAACCTAATATGGGAAATCATGTTTGGCAATTCAATATCGAACCCAAAATTGAATGCCTTGCCCAGCCCAATCCTTTTACTCCGAATGATGACGAATACAATGATATAATCGTCTTCGATTATCCTTTCATGTTCTCAGAAGCCGCCGAACTTAAAATATTCAATAAGAATAAAACTCTCATATATGAAGAAAGACTAAATCCAATCTCATCTCGAAACGACTATGAAAGACGAAGATGGTTAGGTACCGATAATGATGGCAAAAAACTATCGCCAGGCCTCTATTTCTATACTATAAGCCGGGACAATGAAGTAATCTGTGAGGGTACGCTTACTCTTATCAGATAAACATATAAAAACATTAGGTTTCCAACCTTAAAACCCTCGCTAAAAAGCTCTGCTTTGTAGCGCAAGATTCTTCGAAGCTCTGCTTTGTTTCTTTCAAATGCCTGGCAAAAGCAAAGCTTCCAAAAGTTTGAAGTTTGAGAAGTGAAGCTTCCCAACGAGGGCGAATCAATTTAAAACCTCTCCAAAACCCAAATTGTCAACTTCAACAGACCCTCGTTCCAACCGCTCCGCGGTGGGACATCAAAACTGACGCTCTGCGTCTATTTATAAAAAAAAAGCGGAGCTTCCCAACCAAGCTAATGATTGTTTTCTTTTCACGGATTTTAACACTGAATCTGGGTATTTAATCTTTCTATTTCCAATAGCTGTGGATATTAAAGTTCTGATTATTTATATTTGAAGTTAAATATTTTGTTTCGAGTAATTTTTTTATTGATTAAGTTAATTAATTGATTTATATTATCTTATCGAAATGAAAGAACCAGGGATGCGATTATTATGAAAAAGAAAAACAGTATCGACAAAGTGGCATTAAATCTAAAGAAGAAATATGGCCGCAAAAGCGAAATAACAAATCAAATACTGGATAAAATCTATTTCAAGATAGTCAACTTCCTCGATTCTCCAGAAATAACAGAAAGCTTCGAACTCTGGGACCTTATTTTTTCTGATTCACTGGGGCTTAGATATGATAAAATCGGCAAGGAGCTGAGAAATAAGTATTCACTTTTCTCGGAAAATGCCAATTTTGATCCTAAATTAGCTTTATTTGCTCTTCAAACTTACTACTCACTCATTGTACGCTTACTTGTTTTCAATACATTAGGTTATCGCATATCCATGAATTTTGTACCTGCGGATCTGATAATGCAAAAGCGTAGTTTCCTTGATTCCTATGAATATCTTGAACGAGAAACTAATATCCGTAATCTGCTTTCCAAAGATCCGTATGTCTGGTTACTGAAATCCGACTATCGAGAATTTCTCGAATATCTCGAGATATTTGATTTGAATGTATTAAGCGAGGCCATACAGCCTTTGCTTTCTGAAATGGAGCTATTTCATGACAATCCATCTATTGAAAGCGGCGATTATCTCTGGGAGCTTTACAAAGACCTTTTCCCGAAAAAAGTCCGTCATGCACTCGGAGAATACTATACACCCGAATGGACATGCGACCTTGCATTAGAAAATATCGGTTATGTTGGCAATCTCGATTCCAGGCTTCTCGACCCTGCTGCTGGAAGCGGCGCATTTTTGCTTGCAGCACTCAGAAAAATTTCAATATATCATGGGATGGATATTAATCACAATCTTATTAAAAAAATAATGACAAATATTCAAGGTTATGATATTAATCCACTTGCCATTTTATCTGCGAGAGCCAATATTATTATAGCTTTGAAAAATTTCGTGCCATTTGTAGAAAATATCGACATTCCTGTTTTTCAGAGAGATTCAGTTATTTATCCTTTTGCAATCGAGAATGATCTTTTCGGTATTTTCGAGCAAAAATATGACTATGTCATCGGCAATCCACCCTGGGTAAATTGGAAAAGCCTGCCAGATACATATCGCAAGCAGATTATCCCTGTTTCAGAAAAGTATAATCTTTTCGAACATAAGGGCATGAAGGCGCGGCTGGGGTATGCTCAGGATGACCTTGCCACGATTTTCATGTATGTAGCAATCGACAAATATCTTAAAGATGACGGCAAACTTAGCTTCCTTCTCCCAAAGAGCCTCCTTAAAACATATGGCGGTGGGCAGGGCTTTCGGAGAATGCGCCTTGGGCAGGATGGCATTCCCTTTAAGGTTAGCGAGGTTATTGATTTCGCAGATTTGAATCTATTTGGAGCGACTGGTAGCACAATGCTTTTTAGCTGCGAAAAGGGTAAAGAAACTGAGTTTCCAGTCAAGTATAATATATGGACACGCAAAAAACGATTCCGAACCCGAAAAGCACATCTGGAAGAAGCCAAAAAATGTATTAAATGCCTGGACTTCCACGGTGAACCGATCAAAGAATCTAATTCTGTCTGGATAACGGCAGATCTGGATATGATTGGTTTTATTAAATCTCATCTCATGCCATCGAATTATCGCGCAAGAGCTGGTGTCTGCACCTGGGCCAGTGGAATTTATTGGGTAGATATATTGAAAAAGACGGGCGATTACACACAAATTAAGAACTATACAAAATCTTCACGAACCATAGACCGAAATGTGGAAACCGAAATAGAAGACGGACTACTCTACCCACTTGTTCGCGGCAAAGATGTCCGCAGATGGAAAAGCCAAAGCCAGCTTCATATTCTTCTTCCCCAATCGGATGATAATCTCGCCAAAGCAATGCCGGAAAATCTTTTTACGGACAGGTATGGAAGAGCATACGAATACCTAAAGGATTTCGAAAAATATCTAAAAGCTCGTAAGGGCTATAAAAAATTTCTGAAAAATCAGCCATTTTATGCAGTTTATGATATCGGACCATATACTTTCAGCAAATACAAGGCTTGCTGGAAATATCTCGACCGTGATATGCAATCTGCTGTTTTGACCGGCAATGGAAAGCCTATTATTCCCGATCTAAATGTCATAACTATACCATGCGACTCCGAGAATGAAGCACATTATCTTAGCTCGATGCTAAATTCATCATTCATTCGCCTTATTATCCACTCTTTTGGACTTTGCACTAGGATTACGCCAGGCATTATGTCCTATTTGCCTATTCCTGATTTTGACCAGGATGATAACTATCATATGAATCTATCTGAACTATCAAAAAATGCTCATAGTGGCCAGGATAAGAATATTATCGAAGAAATCGATGATAATATTAATGAGATATTTTCATTCTCACAAAAACAGAGAGCAAAAATACCTTCAAATCTATCCAAATATATTGGTTAAAAATGTCAGAAAATTCATTATTCAAATCACAGCAGAACTCGGCCAGAATTGAGTTTTATCTGCTTTTGGTTTCGCTTTTTATTATGATCGTGCTTGCTGCTACTTTTGCAATATTCCATGCATTTTTCTTCAAACATGTAGAATCTATGCTCAACGGGATTTCAGCAGAAAACCTAATTACTTTGAGTTCTGCGATTTCCAAGAGCATCGAACCATCTATGATAAGGGATATCGAGACCGGTGATTTCACTCTCGAAAGAATCGAATCAGAATCATTATTGGATGAAATTTACCTCTCAGAAAAATTGGATAATATTTATATTGTCGATACAGTCGGAAATATAATCTATAGTAGCGATAATTCTTATAAAAAAGGGGGAAAGATACCCTATTTGGCTCTTTCAGAATCGGCTTTTGCAGCAGCAGTAACTGGAATATCCGCTACATCGAAATTGATCCAACATGAACAACACTTTCTGCGCTTTAGCTTTTCGCCTATCTATGATGAACTCGAAAATCTAAAAGGTATTCTAATATTGGAATCTGGTGCTGATTTTTATTCTGGCTTTAGAAATTTAAGAAGCCTTTCCAGGGTTTTGACCGTCTTCTTCATTATCATAGAAATATTTTTCATTTTTATCATTATTAATGGCTTCTTTATGATTCGAAGACTTAGAACAAGACTCCAAAAAACAGCCGCATTAGCAGCAGTAAACAAAATGACAGCTTCAATAGCTCATGAGATAAGAAATCCATTGCAAATAATAAGATCATCAGCGAAGAGAATGGTCAAAAAAGAGAATCAGAAAGAGCGCGAGGTATATCTTTCTTATATTCAAGATGAAATCCTCAGGCTATCAAAATTAACAGACCGCTACTTGTCTTTGACTAATAGAAGTTCCCCAAAAAGAGAAGTTATGCCATCGAAAATTATTGAAGATATTGTCCAAAACTACCGAGAAAGCCTATCAGATAGAGAAATATCTTTAAAATACGAAATAGTCCATAATGAATCGATTTCAATTAATAAAGATTCTTTCATTCAGATTATACATAATCTGGTTAAAAATGCTATTGAAATTCTCGGTGATAAGGGCGAGGTAGTTGTCCATCAGGAGAAACAAGGCGATAGACTCAGGATATCTATTATTGATAATTCAAAAAATTGGGCTGTTAAACATCCCAAAAGACTTTTCGAACCTTTCTATACCACTAAGAAATCAGGCACCGGCCTTGGTCTATACATTACTAAAACTCTTGTCGAGCAAGATAATGGCGAAATCACTGTCCAGAGAAAAAATGGCAGGACATATTTTAATCTTCTTTATCCAGTCAGCAAATTATAAAATGTTTTTGAAAACGCTTTTCTATACTATATATTACTGATATGAATAGAAACCAAATAAAGATATTAGTTGTCGATGATGAAGCTCGCACAGCAAAATTGCTTTGTGAATTCTTTTCCGATGAGGGATTCGATTCGACTTTTGCCCTATCGGCATCCGATGCCATTTCATTATTCAAAGATACCGATTTTGACATATTGATAACCGACCTTAAGATGCCCAGAATAGATGGTATCGAATTATTATCGCTTGCAAAAGAACGCTCTTCTCGAATACATATAATATTGATGACTGCTCATGCCACAGTGGAAACCGCTGTGGAAGCGATGAAAAAAGGGGCAGCAGATTATATCATTAAACCATTTGATGAGGAAATTCTTCTTAAAAAAGTGGAAAATATTATAAAAAGCAATGCTCTTTATTTGAATAAAAAAGAGAATGCTTATGAAATAATCGGCAAAAGCAGGGCGATTCAAGAACTTCGTGGGCAGATAAAAAAAGTCGCAGATTCCGATGCTACTGTACTAATAACTGGCGAATCAGGAACTGGCAAAGAGCTTGTTGCTCGAAATATTCATAGGCTTTCAAGTAGAAATATCGGCCCTTTTGTGGATATCAATTGCGCCGCTATTTCTGAAAACCTTCTCGAATCCGAGCTTTTTGGTTATGAAAAGGGCGCATTTACTGGAGCTGATAAAAGGAAAATTGGTCTATTCGAAGCAGCCGAGGGAGGAAGTATATTTCTTGATGAAATCGGGGAGATGCCGTTTTCTTTGCAAGCCAAGCTACTTCGGGTACTCCAGCAAAGAAGGATACATAGATTAGGTTCTGTTAAAGATATCGATATCAATGTCAGAATTATTGCCGCTACAAATAGGAACCTAAAAAAAATGGTCGATGAAAAAAATTTCCGCTCTGATCTTTATTTTCGGCTAAGCGTATTTCCAATAGAAACACCAGCTCTTAGAGAGCATCAAGAAGATATGGCTCTCCTTTTGAAGTACTTTTTGGGAGATGCTAAATTGCCAGATGATGATTCAAAATCTGAGCTAATAGAATATCTAAAATCCTACAATTGGCCAGGTAATATCAGAGAACTTCAAAATGCGATAAAAAGAGCAACCATACTTGCAGGTAAAAATCCAATATCCAAAGAACACTTTGAACTGAAGACAGAAAAAAACACTTCCGAAAACCCAAGAGCCGACAATGTCCAAAAACTAGAAGATGTAGAAAAAAATATGTTAGTCGATGCTCTTGAAAAGGCACAGGGCAATAAAACAAAAGCTGCAAGAATTCTGGGAATTACACGCAGAATGATCTATTCTAAGATGGATAAATACGACCTTAGATAATAAAATTATAAATACATATAAAACTATTGCTTTTTTTATTCCTTGCTATTAAGTTAGTACGAATTGAATAAGATTTTGATAAACTATAAGTGCAAGAAACAGAAAATCTGTCGTATTTGTACTAAATTTAAAAAGTATTTGCCACCATTTGATAAAAGAATTACTTTTATACGGTTTATTAATTTGCTGAAGTAAGGATAGAGCAGATTTTATGAAAGAAAAGAGACGCAACATCGAGAATATTCTTATCATTATGCCGATGTATAATGAAATTGAAAATATTCGAAAAATTGTGCCCGTAGTACTTGAAAAAGACGACAGAATCAATATACTTATTATAGATGATAATTCTCCAGACGGCACCGGTGAGGTCGCTGATGAATTATCAGAAGCCGATAGTCGAATTTCAGTAATCCACCGGGAGGGAAAATTGGGACTCGGAACTGCATATGTAGTTGGTTTTAAGTATGCTCTCGAGCATGATTATGACCTTGCATTCGAGATGGACAGTGATTTTTCACATAATCCTGATGATGTTCCCAAGATGATCTCCAAAATCGAGGATGGCTACGATATGGTAGTTGGCTCGCGCTGGGTAAAAGGCGGAGGCACAGAAAACTGGCCACGAAAACGCGAACTTCTCTCAAAATATGCCAGTGTTTACAGCAGAATTGTTACCGGACTTCCAGTCCACGATACTACTGCCGGTTTTCAATGCTTCAGATATGAAGTCCTCGATTCTATAGACCTCGATGGCCTAAAGAGCGGCGGTTATAGCTTCCAGATCGAGACGAAATTCAAGGTCTGGCGCAAGGGTTTCAAAATCGGTGAAATACCAATAGTATTCAAAGATAGGATCGAGGGGCAATCCAAAATGTCAAATAAAATTATCTTCGAAGCTATTGGCATGGTTTGGAAATTAAAAGTTCAAGCAATTTTCGGGAAGATATAATTTATGGAAAAGCCATTATTGAAAAACGGTGAGGTTCTAAAATATGACAGCTCTGTCAAAAGAAAGACAAAGAATGTCATGCTTTCTATCATTATCATTAGTTACAATACCAAAAACATGCTTCGGCTCTGCCTCGACTCAATTTTTCGATATCCTCTGACTCTGGGCAGATTCGAAATCATTATTGTCGACAATGCTTCACCCGATAAAAGCGGTGAAATGGTCAGGAAAAGATATCCGCAGATAACATTGATCCAAAATCATAGAAACCATGGTTTCGCATATGCTTCTAATCAAGGCATCAGACATAGTAAAGGGGAATATTTCCTTTTGCTAAATCCAGATACAAGATTATTGCCGGATGCTCTTAATACTATGATGTATTTTCTCATGGAGAATCAAGATATTGGAGCATCTGGTGGGCTTATGATGAATGAAAATGGTACTATGCAGCCATCTTGTTTGGTTTATCCTAATTATTTCAACGTGTTTTTCTCGAGATCTTCTGTCTTCACTAAGATTCCTTTTGTAGCCAAAAAAGCAAGGGCACTTCGGTCCCTACCGGACGGAATTACCGATGTTGATGCTATTGCTGGTGGATATTTTTATCTTAAAAGAGAGGCATTAAACCAAATTGGTTTATTTGACGAAAGATTTTTTCTATACGTCGAGGATATAGACATATGTAAAAGGCTAAAAGATGTTGGCTGGCGTGTTGTATTTAATCCAGAATCAAAAATCATACATCACTGGGGCGCATCCTCTTCAAAGATGAAAAGGAAGACTTTCTGGTGGCATCATATCTCGATGTTTAAATATTTCCAAAAACATTATCGTTCCAGTGTACTGAATTTTACAACTCTAATGGGTTTAGTCGCCCATTACATAATATGGGTTGGCACATCATTCTTCAAAGAAATCAAAAATAAAAGCAATAAAAAGAAGAAATAGAATTTATGACAGGTTTTCAGCTTGATTTTGAAAAACCATTAATCAAGCTCAAACATCGCATCAATGAGCTTGAGTATGCACAGAGCAAAGAGGGTTTGGATAACTCATCTCAAATCCAAAAGCTCCAGGAAGAGCTTCTCCGAAAACAGAAAGAGACATTCGCATCTCTTACTAGATGGCAGAGAGTACAGCTTGCGAGGCATCCCAAAAGACCGTATAGCATGGATTATATCAAAAATATATTGTCCGGCTTTATCGAATTACATGGAGATAGAAATTATCGAGACGATAATGCTTTAATTGCCGGTTTTGCAGAGTTTGATGGTATCCCGATAGCGGTATTAGGACAGCAAAAAGGCCGCGAAACCAAAGAAAGAATCCATCGCAATTTTGGGATGATGCATCCCGAAGGCTATCGAAAAGCTTTACGTATTATGAAGCTTGCAGAAAAATTCTCAATGCCAATAATCGTTTTCATCGATACGCCGGGCGCATATCCTGGAATCGGCGCCGAAGAGCGGGGACAAGCAGAAGCCATTGCCCGAAATCTATTCGAAATGGCAAAATTAGAGACACCTATTGTATGCACAATTATTGGTGAAGGGGCATCCGGTGGCGCTCTGGGAATCGGCCTTGGAGATAGAATACTTATAATGGAAAATGCCTGGTATTCAGTGATAACCCCGGAAGGCTGTGCTGCTATTCTCTGGCGCGACAGAAAACAAGCCCCTAAAGCAGCCGAAACGCTCAAACTTACATCTACGGACCTTCTCGAACTGGGGATGGTCGATGAAATTATTCCTGAACCGCCCGGAGCTGCTCATTGGAACCCCGAAGAAACTTATGATATTACAAAGAAATATATCAAAAAGCATCTTGTTGAAATCATAAGTACAGATATTGAGAAACTTAAAATAAATAGACTCGAAAAATACAGCCAAATGGGCGAATATAGAGTAATTGAATAAAATCTTTTAAGGAGATAAAATGATAAAGAATGAGCTTCTCGAAATACTAGTTTGCCCCAAATGCCATCAAAAGGTAGAATATAAAAAGGACCCTAAAGAAATGCTAGTCTGTCAAAAATGTGACATAGGTTTTCCCATAAGGGAGGATATACCGATAATGCTCCTGGAAGAAAGCATAGACCTAAAAATTAAGGATAAATAGGAATGAAACTTTCTATATTTTGCAGCCATGATCTTATAAAACTCGACCTCAAATCCGAAACAAAGGAAGTTGTGATTCGTGAGCTTATCGACTTATTCGATTATGCTTCGTCAGTAGAAGATAAAGAGGTAGTCTTGAAAGACCTTCTGGAAAGAGAGAAACTTGGCTCAACCGGTGTTGGGCTTGGTATTGCCTTTCCTCATGCAAGATCCAAAGCTGTCAATGCTCTTACAATTGCGGTTGGAAGATCAGAAAAGGGAGTTCGATTTGGTTCAATCGATAGAAAGCCAGTTCATATTTTTATTGTAGTAGTTTCACCAGAGAATAGCCATGCACAACATCTATCTGTTCTAGCATCTCTTTCTCTATTGCTTCATGAAAAAGAAAATATTGATAAATTTTTAGAAGCATCTTTCCCACAGGAAATTCTAGATTTATTAGATAAATAATTTTCTGCTCTACAACTTAAGAATTTCCTTTGAAATATAATAAATATTAATACTTTTAAAGGAAATAGATTAGGGGTAGGTAAATGTTTCATTTTTTAAAAAAGCCCATAAAAAATCGCAGCATCTATTTGCTGATATTTTTTATTATTGTTTCCCTTTTGATTTTCGGAAGCAACATGAGATTTAAATATTCACTATCACAAAAGATACTATCTTTTTTTATTTCCCCATTCCAGGAAACCGGTGAAGTTTTTAAAGCTATGAAAGATAATCGCCTCGAAAACCTTCTTCTAAAAAGAAGAGTTACAGAATTGACATTAAAATTAGAGCAGTATCAAGAAGCTAAGAAAGAAAACCAACGTCTTCGAGAACTGCTTGATTTTCAGAAAAAATCTGACTACCCACTTTATCTCGGAAGTGTCATCGGCATGTCGAAATCTAATGTCCCGGGTGAAATCATCATTATCGGTGGCAATGATAAAAATTTAATGCGAGGTATGCCGGTAGTAACAGAAGACGGCGTAGTAGGCAAAATCGACCTTATTTATAAAAATTCTTCGCTGGTAAAGCTTTTGAATGCCCCGGGTTTTGCAATTTCTGGCAAGACTTCAAGAAGTAGAAATACTGGCATAATTCGTTATGTATCGGGAGAATTTGTTATGGAAAATGTTCCTTCGACAGCTGATGTAAAAAGAAATGACCGAGTGCTAACTTCTGGCCTTGGAGGTACCTATCCTCCTGGACTTCCGGTTGGTAAAGTCATCCGAGCTGAAAATCCGCCCGGTATGTTGTTTAAGACCATTATTATTGAGCCTTATGCCGATCTTACCAGACTCGAAGAAGTATTCGTTATGATGGTTCCGCCAGGAGCTGTGCCTATCGAAAGGCCTCCAGATTCGCTTCTTGACAGCGCAGATTCATCAAAAGGAGACACTCGATGAAATTCATTATCACTCTCCTATTTGGCATAATTCTGGTTTTCGCTCAGAACAGCCTTGTACCGACAGTTTCGCTAAAGGGAATTTCTATCGATCTTGTTTTGCTACTTATCGTTTTTGCTTCTCTTAGGCGGCCTGCTTGGCAGGTGGTTCTTATTGGTGGCATTCTCGGTTTTTTCACTGATATGTTCACCCCTACTTTTGCCGGTGCATCGATTATGGGTTATTCGCTGGCTGCATTTATTCTTGTAAATAGCAGGGAAACATTTAATTTAGACAGGCCACTTCTGCATGGTTTAGCAATCTTTATAGTAGCTATCTTGCAGAGGATAATCTATTTATTATTTTCTGGTTTCTATGCTGAGGGAATCTTCATATACATTATTACAGCACTCCTAACATCCCTATTCACAGCAATAATAGCTGTTGGTTTAGATGTTTTGATAAGAATTGTATTCGGAAAAATAGAAATCTCATCTTCAAGCGACTAATATGGTAAAAGATATTCAAGCTCAAAAACCCTTATTCCGGCGAACCACTTTCGCCATTGTCCTGGTCATGTTTCTGGTGCTTTTTTCAAGGCTTTTCTGGCTACAGATAGTACAAGATAAATATTATCGCGATCTTGCTACTCAGAATCGGATTAGGCTTGTCAAAAAACGAGCTCCACGCGGTTTGATTAGAGATAGAAATGGTAAAACGATTGCAGGCAATCGTCCAGCTTACTCTATCAGCGCTCTTCCTTTTGAATTCAAACCAAAACCTGAACTAATGTCGAGACTTTCGGAGCTGACAGGGAAATCTGTCGAAGAGCTTATCGAAAATTATGAAAAAGGTAAAAAAAGAAATAGCCAATACACTCCAATCCGCCTCGCCAGTGATGTTTCTATGGCTGATATTGTTTTTCTTGAAGAGCATTCCGAAGATTTCCCTGGTATAACAAAAGAAATCGAGCCTATCAGGCATTATCCCGATAGCTCGATTGCACCCCATCTTCTTGGCTATACAGGACAAATTAGCATAGAAGAGCTGCGCTCTGGTGATTTTCCTATGGTCAACTCTGGAGATCTAGTTGGAAAATCAGGAGTCGAGCGGCAGTATGACCAATTCCTACGTGGCGATGATGGTGTTCATTATATCGAAGTTCGTGTTAATGGCGAAGTTGTCGGCCCTGCTCGCGAATTCGATGATATTGCTGCCCGTTCAGGTGCCGATATCTATCTGTCTTTGGATAAAAATTTACAATATGTCGCAGAATCTCTGATGGCATCTTTTCCAATCATAGAAAAAGGCTGCTTTATAGCTTTAGACCCAAGAAATGGAGACATTCTGGCAATGGTATCCAAGCCAGACTTTGATCTATCTATATTCACCAAACCTATCAAAGATTCTTCATGGGCATTTTTAAATAACCTTGATAATAATTCTCTTTTGAACCGCTCTATTCAAGGCACTTATCCACCAGCTTCTGGTCTGAAATTATTGGGAGCTATGATAGGCCTGGACAAAGGCTATATTACGGCCGAAACAAAGATGCCAGAACCTTGCAGAGGCTGGTTCTATTATGGTGATAGATACTACAATTGCTGGCTTCATACTGGCCATGGCAATGTCGATTTAATGGATGCTATAGCACAATCATGTGATGTATATTTCTATCAATTAGGCCTTCAGGTGGGCATAGATGATTGGTCCTACTATACTAAGTTAAGTGGTTTTGGTAGTGAATTAAATATCGATTTACCATCTGAAGCAAAAGGTTTTGTCCCGGATAGAGAATTTTTTACAGAACGATATGGCCGTTATGGATGGGGTTATGGAGTAATTCTTAATTTGATAATCGGCCAGGGTGAGACATTAGTTACTCCACTGCAATTGCTATCATTTATTGGTGCAATAAGTCAGGGAGGTGCAATATACAGGCCTCGGGTTGCGAAGATGATCGATCCTTCGCTTGGAAGAGCACAAAATATAAAAAAGCATTCTCTGGGCAAATTGCCTTTCACCGAAAATGCTATCAGCACTGCTGTGGATGCTTGCATTAGAACTGTAAATGACCCAATGGGTACCGGTGCCGGAGCTTATATGGAAGATGTAGTGGTTGCTGGAAAAACAGGAACTGCTCAGAATCCTCATGGTGCATCACATGCACTTTTTACTTCTTTCGCACCAGCCGATGATCCAAAAATCGCACTTTTGATTCTTGTCGAGCATGGTGGCGGTGGTTCTAATTATGCATTTATTCACCGTATGTTCTATGATTACTACTTTAACTACTGGGAGCGTGGTTTTGCGAGATATTGATTTCACATTAGTTATAGTTGTAGTTTTGCTGGCGCTTATCGGAGTCTTTGCAATCTATACAGCTACTTATGATTCTCCTCTATCCGATAAATGGCAAAAGCAGCTTATATACTTCGGGATCGGCCTTCTAGTTGCTATTTTGGTCTCGAGAATATCGCTTAGAATACATTTTGTTTTGGCTTATATCTATTATTTCTTAATTCTTCTGGTTCTTGGTTTTCTTTTGCTTCGGGATTACAGCGTCCAGAGATGGATTAATATTGGCCCTTTTCAATTTCAACCTTCCGAGCTTTCTAAGCTATTGGCTGTTTTTGTTCTTGCCAGATTTCTTTATGACAATAAGAACAATGTTAATTCTCTAAGGGCAATTCTTGGTGCAGGAATTATTATTTTGATTCCATTTTCTCTTGTTATGATGCAACCTGATCTTGGAACTGCAATGGTGTTTTCATTTATTTATATTGCCCTTCTTTTTAGGGCTGGCGTACGTCCGCTCTATATTCTTGTTATTCTATCGCCATTTCTATCTATTGTAGCCGCTTCGCATTGGATAGCCTGGGCAATATACTTTGTTGGCTTTTTGGTGATTCTATTTCTCTCTGAGCCGGGGGTTAAATTATTTGTATTTGCAATAGCTATTAATATTGCAGTCGGCCTTGCTACGCCTTTATACTGGAGTCAGCTTCATGATTACCAGAAAAATAGAATCTTGATCTTCTTAGATCAGGGACGCGATCCATTTGGAGCTGGCTACCAACTTATTCAATCAAAAATTGCTGTGGGCAGTGGCGGTCTCTGGGGACGCGGATTTCTCGAAGGCACACAGACAAATCTCGCCTTTTTGCCAATCAGGCACAGTGATTTTATTTTCTCGGTAATTGCAGAGCAGTTTGGCTTCATTAGCACTATAATAATTCTCGGGCTTTTCGCCCTATTGCTCTGGAGAATATATAAAGTATCAGAGATTGCCAAAAACTTGTATTACCAGCTTGTTTCATTTGGAATTTTCTCGATTATTCTATTCCAATTTGTGATTAATATCGGTATGACGATAGGCTTAGCGCCTGTAACTGGACTGCCTTTACCATTTCTAAGCTATGGCGGGACATCTTTGCTAATGACTTTTATATCCATCGGACTTATTCAAGCCATAAGATTTGATCGGCAGGAATATTGATGAATAGCCTGGTGAAAAGAAGCCTTGTCGGCCTTATTTTAGGCCCTATTATACTCTATATTTTTTGGCTTGGTGGAATTTATTTGATGTTTTTTTTATCGGCTTTGAGTATACTTCTGATTCTCGAATTCACATCTACAATTCCAATCAAATTCAAAACGGTTCAAAAGCTAATACTTATAATCCTATCGGTAGCGCAAATTATATTTTCTCATATTGATATTTCGCTGCTTCCTGCTCTTTACAGTATTTCGATTTTATTATTAGTCGGAATCGAGCTTATCAATGATATCGATAAGACTTTAGAGAGATTAGCAATTTGCTTTTTTGTTTTGATCTATTTCGGCCTTTCTCTGGCAATGGTAGGCAAGATTCGTCAAATTTCTGCTTTTCATGGCATATATCCACTTCTTCTTGTCTGGATTGTGGATACATTTGCCTATTTTGCAGGAAAGTTTTTTGGCAAAAATAAAATGGCAAAAATCCTAAGCCCTAATAAAACAATCGAAGGCCTAATTGGCGGAATATTTGGTGCGATTTTGATTGGCCTATTGTTTTATTATCTAAAACCTGATCATTTTCCTGCTTTATGGATGATATTTCTTGGCATAATTTTGGCTTTATTAGTTCAAATGGGCGATCTTATAGCATCTAAAATCAAAAGGCAATTCAATCTAAAGGATTTTAGTAATATTATTCCTGGTCATGGTGGAATTGTGGATAGATTTGACTCTTTTGTGTTTGTAATGCCGGTTTTATTCTTTATATTTTATTATATACTTTGATCGGGGCCTAAAGGCCAGTGAAATAAAATTTTGGAGGGATTATGAATTCTCAATCGATCGAATTTGTTCAAACCGATACAGCGCCATCTGCAATTGGGCCATATAGCCAGGCTGTTAAAGCCGGCGAGCTTCTATTTATATCCGGACAGATACCTTTGGATACCGAAACCCAAAAAATAGTAGATGATATAGAAAAAGCGACCGAAATAGTCCTAAAAAATATCGAAAATATTGTAATAGAAGCCGGTGGCCATAAAGAAAATCTGGTGAAACTAAATGTATTCATGCTCAATTTGAATGATTTCTCTAAGCTAAATAGTGTCTATGCTAAATTTTTCGATGGCCATAAGCCAGCGAGGGCAGCTATCGAAGTAAAAAGACTACCTAAGGATGCGATTATTGAAATCGAGGCAATCGCTTATATTAAATGAAAAATACTAAACTCGAAAATATACTATCAATATTATTGCCCCTTGTACTTCTCTATGCAGCAATCGATAATGGTGCATATCAGAAAGTACCTATGTTGGGTATTTCCGGGCTATTTTTAGTAGTCGCATTACTTTTAGTGATATCCAGACGCTCTTTGAAGCTTCCGCCCAAAATTATATCCATACCTTTTGCGATCTTTGTAGCATTTATAGCGATTGGCATTTTCTGGTCGAAATCCATGAGTGGAACAGTAGAAGAAATTGCATATTTAGCTGGAATTTTCGCGGCCCTTTTTATAACGATGCAACTAGAAGAAATCTCAAGCAAGAAAATGCATTATCTGATATTAGCTGGTGCTACCATTGTCATGATTATCGGATATGTTTATTATTTAATGCCATTTTTGGGCCTTCTCAAAAGAAGCCATGATATGGTAAATTATTTTTTTGCAACTTTCTACTGGAAAAATCCCGCTGGTGGGTATCTGAGCATATTTTTTCCTATCATCTTTTTCGTTTTTCTATTTTCTGAGAAATATTCGATTCCAAAGCTTATCGCATTTATTCTTTTTGCAATTGCATTTATTCTTACTAGAAGCCGGGGAGCATGGCTTTCGCTTTTTATTTCCAGTGTAATTTTTATAATATTTATTCTTCTTAAAAAGCCTGCTATTGGTTCGAAGATATTCAAAAGGATCAAAAAGAAGTGGATACTCATTAGCTTATCGGTTATTATAATTGCAATATCTTCGGTTTTATTGATCCCATCAGATTCGCAAAGACAGAAAGTAAATTTGGCAGACTCGAAATCAGAAATGCCTCAGGAGCGCTCATCGCAAGAGAGGCTGAAGATGCTGGATATGGGATTTAGAATTATCAAAGACCATCCTATGGGGATTGGTGCTGGAGCATTTCTTATTGTCTATCCTCGATATCTCGAAAGCAGCTATTATCTATCGAAACATCTCCATAATCAATATATCCAATATACAGTCGAGACTGGGATAATCGGGGGTATTGCATTTTTTATGATGCTTCTGGGAATAGTGCTAATTTTCTATAAAAACCTCGATTCTGATAAGGACGAGTTCTATATGGGAATAGTCATAGGCGCCACTGCCCTATTTCTTCATTTGGGCCTGGATTTCGATTGGACTTTTGCCGGAATATCTTTCCCACTATTTACTCTTATAGGGCTCAATCTTCGACAGAGCAAAAACTATATTGCTATTAAGAAAAATCTTTTTAAGTTTATATTGATATTTATCTTTGGAATATTTGCCTTGCTTTGCTTTTTGAATGTCTTCGCTGAAAACTCTTTCGAAAATGCACAATTGGATAATCAAAATTATGTTTTCAATATGCAAAAGGCGGTCAAATTTGCGCCCTGGAATGCTCTTTATAGATATTATCTCGGAAATCATTATCTTGAAATGGGAAAATCTAAAAAAGCCGAAGATTATATCGAGAAAGCATATAATATGCAAACCGAGATGGCTCAGGCCAATTACATCCTCGGCCAGATAAAATATAATAAGGGGCAGGTTGATCAAGGGATAGGATTGATAAAAAAATCGATAGAACTCGCACCATTTAGTGCTCCAGAGAATCAACTTCGGCTTGCTAAGATATTGATTAGTAGAAATAATATCGAAGAAGCCAAAAAATATTTAGAACACCTGACATCGAGTTTTTCATCGGATCCCAGTACTCAATATACAGCAAAGTCCTATTCATATAGATATTATGTTGGACGTGCACATCTTGAACTGGCCAGGATTCTTCGTGATCAGGGCAATATGCAAAAGGCCCATCAGGAGCACTTCAAGGCCATGCAACTACTTAGGCCGAGAAAAAATGACAGGATAGCAAAAAAACTTGGTTTCGATACTTATGCTCCAGAATGGGTCGCTGTATCAGATTTTGAAGATCAAATTAAAGACAGCACACTCACAAGAGTAACCGGCATCAATGAAGTATATTATGATTTCTGGAAGGCAAAATCTCTGGTGAAATTTTACTATATCCATCGAGAAGATGCGTCCGACAGTTTTAAGGAATACGAGGCAAGATATAAATTGATTTTCGAGGACTCAACATGGCAAATATCGAATTAGGAACAAGATACGAAATATTAGAACAACTTGGAGAAGGTAGTTTCGGAAGGGTTTATAGAGCCTTCGATGGACATCTGGAAAAAGATGTCGCCATAAAAGTTCTAAAAAAACAGCATATTGAGACAATCAGCATCGATAGGCTCAAAAGGGAATTCTATATTCTCGGCAAACAGAATGCGCCGAATCTTATCGATGTTTATGATTTTTTCTCGGATGAAGAAAAGTCCTATTTTACAATGGAGTACATCGATGGAAGCACTTTAGATGGGTATATCAAAAAAGAGAATGATGAATATAAACTGCTCGAGAAACTCATGGAGCTTTGCTCTGGCCTCGAATATATTCATGGCCGTGGAATTGCCCATAATGATTTGAAGCCAGAGAATATTTTTTGCGATGAAGATTTTCTCAAGATATCTGATTTTGGCCTGGCTTCCAATGCCGACGGCAATCGAGGGGTATCGGGCAGTTTATCCTATATCGCCCCAGAAAGATTGCTTGGCCAGGACAGCGGTATTCTGGCAGATATCTATTCATTAGGTATTATCATTATCGAGGTGCTCACTGGCAATAACCCTTTCCATACTGAAAGCCCACAGCAAACGCTGAGAAATCAACTTGAATTAGAATATGAATTACCAGAAAATGGTGTTTTCTCTAATAGTCATTTTCGTAAGACTATAAAATCATTGATTTCTAAGGACCCATATCTAAGGCTATCAAGTGCATACTTTGTAAGACTCGAAATTGCCAGAATTTTAGGAAAGTCTCTTCAAAAAGAAAGTTTGGATGGAAATATTGCGATTGGCCCAATGCTTGTCGAAAAGCAAATCGAGAATGTGGCCAAAACTCTCGAAAATCTCAAAGGCAAGGAATACATAAAACTAATTATCAAAGATTCCAGCAGATACAAAGGATTCCTTAAAGAGCTGGATAAAGCCCTTCAAATCAAGAACTCTGAACTACTGACTCTCGATGATATGGATTTAGTTAAAAAGAAACTGATTAATCATGCCGCCGAAAATAAAGACATAGCCCAAAAAGTTTATGAATGGATAGCTATGTCAGAAGATAAATCATCTACTCGAACAGATATTATACTCGCTTTTGCAGATATTATCGAAACTTATTCCAAACATAATCCGATAGTTATCGATATGGTTAATTGCGATGATGAGATTCTCGTAAAAAGAATGAAGCGCCTCCGACAAAGAGGCAAAATCGTTCTTCTCTGCGATGAAGGCAACAATATAATCAAAATAAGTGAATTCGATTACGATGAGATTTGTAATTATATAAAATCTATTCTAAATCCAGCTGGTAATCTCAAGGCTATGGTAAAATATATTTCGCAAAAAACCAACGGCTCTCTTATCAAAATCGACCAATTACTTAGATCATTGGTGAAAAATAATTACCTAAAACAGACGATGAGAGGCTGGGAATTTGAGATGCCAAAGTTGGAAATCAAACTTGAAGACCTTAGCCAACTATCAGATTCAGAAAAGAAGCTTATCCAAATTCTTGCTATAGTCTCTGATCCTATGCCAAATCGACTTCTACGGCAATTATTCGATAGCGAAATCGAGCTTTTAAGCACAATTCACAGCCTTTTGCAAAGAGGCTTCATAACCGAAAAAAAGTCAGATATGCAGAGCAAATATTCTCTGTCTGACGATAAGTTTACTTCAAAAATAATGGATGATATTCCCAGAAAAATCATAGAGGAGACTGCAAATATCATTTCTCGAACAAAGTCTTTAGAGAACATCTGGTATGTAATAGAATTAGAGCTTTATAATCTTTTAGATGATAATGTCACAGCCATCGAAAAATCCAATGAATTACTTAAAAAATTGCGCGATGAACACGACTTTTATGCAGCAAAACGCGTATTTATCCTGCTTGCAAAGATCTATCAATCTCGAGAGCTTTTTAAACATGCTCTCAAAAACCTAAAGAAAGCCGGCCTCATGTGCAAATATCTCGGAATTTACGAGGATGGCTTAAAACTCTATAAAAAAGCTCTGGAATACTCACAAAATTTGGATGACCAAAAACAGTATTTGAGTATCCTAAATGACATTGGCGTTATTTTCTTTGAAATGGGCGAAATAGAAAATGCCCTCGAATATTATCAGGAATCAACTATGATAGCCGAGAAAGAAAATGATGAAAAATCGAAATTACGAGGCTATTCAAATATTGGGATTTGCTATTTTATGCTCCAGCGTTATCGCGAAGCAGATAATTTCTATCAAAAAGCCAAAATTCTTGCAGCCGATAGCAAAAACGACAGGATGAATGCCGTGGTCTCTTTCAACTGGGGCGTGCTAAAAACCAATAGGTATGAATATGAAGATGCTGTCCAATTATATGAAGAAGCGCTTAATATTACTAAGATTCAAAAAATCAAAAGATTGGAATTTGAAATTCTTCTCGATCTCAGTTGGTTATACTTCCGGGAAGGGCATATACGATTGTCGGATAGATATTTCAATATGGGAAAAGCCAAAAAAGATATCCGCCAAATACCATTCTGTAGTTTCTTATTCACTCTATTTGAGATCAAGAAGGCTATTTGGAATGGCCGAATCGATAAACTCGAAACTCTTTTTGAGCAAGCAGAAAAATTCTATGGCCGAGTCTCTTATAAACTACAGAGCGATTTGTCAAGGCTCTTTATTCTGGTAAAATGGGAGTATCCAAATCTTTTGAAAAAGTTCGATTTCGCAGAATTGCAATCTCATTTCTCGGTTTACAAAGCCTTATTAGATTCCAATGTTACTCTCGATACACTCCTCTCTGGATGGCGAAAGTTATTGAGTTATGGCGATAGCTGGGGGGCTACTGCTCTTGCAATAAAAGTATCTAGAACAAGGCCACCGGGGATTATCATTTTAGAGGATGTACTCAATCATATGAAAATGAACGATACCTACTTAAAAGGCCTACTCCATCTTGAAATTGGACAAAAAATGCTAAAAAGTGAAAAATATGATGAAGGTATCGAACACCTGAAAATGGCACGAGTCTTTTTCGGAAAATGCGGTAATAGCAAAATGATCGCAGAAGCCGATCAATTCATGACAGATATCAAAAAACGTGAAAGCCACCTAAAAGCAGAAGACACCATTGCCCTTCTAGAAATCATCAATTCCATAATTCAAAATCTCGATTTCCACAAAACACTTAGCAATATCCTAAACGAGGTAATGAAACTCTCGCAAGCCGACAGGGGAATCCTATTTCTGAATGATGAAGGCAAAATGAATATCGAGATAGCAATGGATAAAAAAGGCAATTCTATCGATAATAAAAATATCCGGTATTCCCGATCGATTTTACGCGAAACCATCGAGAGCAAACAACCCCTTTTTCGAGAGAGCGTTATTGAGGATGATGAGCTATCATCGCGCGAAAGTGTGGTGGATTTGGATATAAAGATGGTCTTGTGCGTACCCTTGGTTTTCCAGGATAAATTGGTTGGCGCAATGTACACCGATGCTGGAGTCGGTAGCGAGATTTTCTCCAGCGAGAAAAGGAATATTTTGGTTGCCATGGCCAAATCTGCAGCTATTGCTTTAAATAATGCCGATCGTTATGCCCTTTTGAAACAAGAAAAGACAAATCTGGCAAATAACTTCATCGATAAATATAGCTCTCATAATATAATTGGTAATTCCGAGCCAATGAGAAGGCTCTATCATAGGATGTCTGTTGTTGCGCCACAGGATATTTCCTTGCTACTCACAGGTGAGACCGGAACCGGTAAAGACCTGATCGCAAGAACTTTGCACAATGAAAGTCCCCGAAATGAAGCTCCTTTTATTGCTATAAACTGCGCTGCAGTGCCAGAAAATCTTCTTGAAAGTGAATTATTTGGCTACGAGAAAGGCGCATTCACCGGAGCTACATCATCCAAACCTGGTAAGTTCGAATTGGCTGATGGAGGCACGATTTTCTTGAATGAAATTGGCGAAATGCCGGCCCTATTACAGGCTAAGCTACTAACTGTACTCGAGAATCAAACATTCCAGCATCTTGGCGGAACAAAGGATATTAAAGTAGATGTCAGAATTATTGCTGCAACCAATCAAAATTTGCGTAAGTGTATTCAAGATGGAAATTTTCGCGAGGATCTTTTCTATCGCCTTTCTTCGATAACATTGGAAATTCCACCCCTTAGAGAAAGAAAAACCGATATTCCGAAATTGATTTCGCATTTTATCGAAATAGCCGAAGATGAAACCGGCCGCAGTATCAAGGGCATAAAAAAGCAAGCCCTTCAAATAATGCAAAACTATAAATGGCCAGGCAATGTCCGTCAATTAAAAAATGCTATCGAAGAAATGGTGCTTTTTGCAGAAGAAGGTTTTCTTAGAGTCGAGGACATTCCTTCCTATATTGAGCCAAACACTAAAATGAACCAGTTAAATTCCAATATACCTGTAAATTATGCTGAACTAAATATTCACAAAGCTAAACTCGAAAAAGAAGCGATACTAAAAGCCTTAGAACGCAATCATTGGAATATCTCACAGACTGCTCGAGAATTCGGAATTCATCGCACAAGACTACATCAGTTGATAAACAAATACAACCTTCGCGAGTAGTTATTAATTTTTACATATAGTTACTTATTATTACATATGCTACAAAACAAGGCATAAGGGAATTAAACCAAGAAAACAAGGGTGGGATGGCTATGACTGTTATATTTTATTACATAAGTTACCGTTTTTGAGTTACCACTAAGACAACTCGTCATTACCTATATCCTTGCTATTCAAGGCTTTAATGGTTTTTGGCATGTTAGTTGCTCTATTTTAAGTGGGTTTGAAAAGTTAATTTTAAAAGGGAAATACTTAGGAGGTATGAAATGAGAAACCTGTCAAAGTTAAGCTTGCTGCTTTTGTTTATTGCGGCACTTGCTTTTGCGCAATCGGACACTATTCCACCGCATGTGGTCAACACAAATCCATTGGACGGTGCAACCGGAGTAGATACCTATGCGCCCGTAATTTTTAATATTGCCGATGACCCTTCAGGGTCCGGCATAGACACATCCAGTATAGATATGCTCTATTCTTTCGGCGATGATACTGTCGTTGTCGAACCAACTATCTCACCAGCTGGAGCATACGACGGATGGTCTGTTACTTATGAGCACACCGATCCTTTTACTTCTGGCGAAGAATATACTTTTGGTATTCATTTTGCCGATAATGCTGAAAATGAAATGTTTGGCTTCATCACATTCACTACCAGAGATGACACGCCGCTTGAAGATGTCTGTGAACCTATTGTATTGGAATTTACAGATACATCTGAATGTTTGGCACCCGATGCAGATTTGGTCTTCCAATTGGACGATCCAATGGGCCCAGATTGCCCGGATCCTTCTGATATCAACCCGGAGACAATTCATTTCTGGATAGACGGAGTCGATCATACGGATGAATGTTCAATCAGTCCGGCGGGATATCATGGTTTTATGGTAAACTGGGATGCCCCATACACATTCGATCCAGGAACGACTGTTGAAATCGGTATCGATTGCGAGGATTATGCTGGCAATTCAATGGAACAAGCATTTTTCTATGATATATGCGAAGACACTCCTGTTGACGAATGCCCGCCAATTATTGCCGGATGGTATCCGGATTCCTGTGTTTCACCGACTGAACCAATTGGCATATTTGTCGATGACCCCCACTCGGATGAATGCCCTGTAACATCCGGTGTCGATCTTCATTCGATTTCCGTTACTGTCGATGGTGAAGATGTAACAAGAAGTCTTTATATTATTGGCGAAGGCCCATATGGTAGATATATTGAATGGAGTCATCCAGGATATGTGCTTCCTGCTGGAGAATCTATCGAAGTTTGTGTTCATGCAGAAGACATGGCTGGACACATTGTCGATAGCTGCTGGATTTTTGAAGTTTGTGACGATACTCCTACAATAGATGATTGCCCACCGGTTGCTGAATGGGATATCGAGCCTGGTTCAAGATGTATTGAAAGCGATGAGGTCATAGGCGCTGTTATTGCAGATATCGATACTGCATGTGAAACTAATTCCGGCGTTAATCCCGCAACAATACATGTCGATAGCGATATCGGCGGCAGTTGGCACGAAGTTACAGCCGAATGCGATATCTATGCAATTCCGGGAACACCTGGTTTCTATCAGGTAAATTGGAATCATGACGATGCAATATTTGAGCCTGGAGATGTAATTGGAATATGTCTCGAGGCTGCCGATTTCGATGGTAATGTATTATATGAATACTGCACTGAATATGAAGTCTGCGAAGAAGCTGTAGATTCCTGCCCACCTGAAATTGTTGAATGGATGCCTGATCCAGAAACATGCCTTGAAGGCGGCGATGAAGTAGCTATCCATATGGTCGATCCCTTCGAAGGCGATTGCCATCCCAGCGATATCGACAATGAAACCGTTTCGGTTACCGCCAATGGTATCGATGTTACTGGGGATTGCATGTTTACACCTACTGGCGAACATCATTTATGGGTCGATTGGCATCTTCCTATGGATCCAGGTGCAACATCTTATGAGATTTGTATTGCTGCTTCCGATTTCGCTGGACTATGGGTTGAAGAATGCCAGACTTATACCGTTTGTGAAGATACAGTTACACCTCCGGAAGATGAATGTCCACCTGAAGTAGTGGAGTTTACAGATACAACAAGATGCATCCGCCCCGAAGATAGAATTTTCTTACAACTTGTCGATCCAATGAATCCTGATTGTCCGGATCCTTCGAATATCGATCCTTCGACAATTAATTTCTGGATCGATGGCGTAAACAGAACAGCAGATTGTACGATAGAACCTGCTGGAAGTCATAGCTATATGGTAACATTCGATGACATAGCTTCACTAACTCCGGGATCGGCTATCGAAGTCGGGATCGATTGCGAAGATTATGCTGGCAATGCCATGGAAAGGCCATTCCATTATGAAATTTGCGAAGCTCCTGTGGATGAGTGTCCGCCACTGGTTGTCGAGATGTATCCTATTGGAGATGATTGCGTTCCTGCAATGACCGATGTCGGCTTTGTGCTACGTGATGATGATGCTGCTGAATGCTTTGTAAGTGGTATTAATATGGAATCCATCGAAGTCTCTTATGGCGATGCTATTGTCCCTGAAGATGAACTTAGAATGTGGACCTATGGCGATAATGTTACTGTGGAATGGTTCCATGACGGTTTCGAGCCTGGCACTACTTATGAGGTCTGCATCTCTTTAGAAGACAATGCTGAAAATCATATCAGCGAATGCAATACATTTACAATTTGCGAAGATGATACAATAACACCACCAGATACTACCGATGATTGCCCACCAAGAATAGATTGGGCAATGGAGCCTCTCGAATGCTACCCTCCAGATTTAGATATTGCAGCAGTGGTCATAGATGATAGCTATGAATGTAGATATCATAGCGGAGTTGATCCTGAAGCTCTCAGTTTCTGGGTCGATGGTACTGAAATTGGTGATGTAGATATTCATGAACTACCAGGTATTCCAGGAGCATGGGGTTTACGTTGGGAACATGACCCTCTCGAACATGGCACTACATATAGTATATGCATTGAAGCATCAGACCTGGCTGGAAATATCACTGAAGATTGTATTGAATACACAGTTTGCGAAGATGACACAATAACCCCCCCCGACTCGACAGACGATTGTCCACCTGTAGCTGTAGAAATCTATCCACCCTCGGAAGATTGCGTTGAACCAGATGTCATAGTTGGTTTTAATATAGCGGATCGTCCTACGGAAGATTGCTTTGCAAGCGGAATCGATATAGAATCGATAGAGTTATTCAATGGTGAAACTCCGGTTCCAGATGATGATATCGAAATTCTTCACACAGGTAGCGATTTTGCGGTAGTCAATTGGTTACATGCTCCACTAGATCGCGGCGAAGAATACGAAATATGCATTAGCTTTGCAGACAGAGCTGGAAATCATTCCTTCGAATGCAATTCATTCATAGTATGCGATGACGATACAACGACACCACCAGACTCGACCGATGACTGCCCACCTGTAGCTGTTGAAATATATCCACCTTCGGAAGATTGTGTAGCGTCCGAGGTCATGGTTGGTTTTAATATAGCGGATCGTCCTACTCCAGATTGCTTTGCAAGTGGAATCGATATGGAATCGATTGAACTTCATCACGGAGATGCAGAAATACCAGCTGAAGAGACAGAAATTATCCCGATGGGGGATTACGGTGCTGCTGTAAACTGGTTACATGAACCACTGATGCCTGGTGAAGAATACGAAATATGCATCAGCTTTGCAGATATGGCTGGAAACGATGCTTTCGAATGTAATACATTCATAGTATGCGATGACGATACAACGACTCCACCGGATACAACAGATGAATGTCCACCTGAAGTAGTAGAATGGTATCCTGATCATTGTCTGGACATCATGGAACCTTTCGGTGTGCTCTTAGACGATCCATTGTCTCCTGGATGCCCAGTTGCAAGCGGTATAAATGTGGATGCTATATCAGTCTATCTCGATGAAAGAGATATCACTTCAAGCCGCGAAACGATTATTACACCTGAAGGCGCACATGGCGCAAGAGTTCAGGTAATGACTGAAATGGAACCTGGGCATGAATATATGCTATGTGTCGAAGGCACCGACTTTGCTGGCAATGATTTCGAATATTGCAATGAGTTCTTTGCCTGCGATACTGTACCGGAAGATACCATAGATACTGCCCCACCATGCATCGAAATGAGCTGGCCAGAAGATGGCGCAGAAATTCCAACCGACTTTATAATAAGAGAAGGCGGAGTATGTATTCTACTTTCAGATGTATGCGATCCAGGCACTGCGGTTTCTGGTGTTGATGAGAGTACTATAGAAATCTCCATAGACGGTACAGTCTATGGAGCGGATAGCCCACATCTTAGCATCGAGCCACGTGAAGATGTCCATGGATTTATGGTATGCTATTTTGATACATCATGGGAAACTGGCGATCACGAAGTATGCATCGCTGCTGAAGACCATGCTGGAAATCCCATGGAAGATTGCATTATCTTCACACTGACCGAACCTGTAGAAGACACTTCACCACCTTGTGTAGTTTCAAGTTTGCCAGAAGATGGCGCTGAAATCGATCTCGAATGGATGCTTCGAGAAGGCGGATTCTGCTTCACACTCAGCGATCTTTGTGATGGAGCAATCGAGGCTTCTGGAATTGATCCTGCATCTATTGAAATTACTCTCGATGGCGAAGAAATCCCACATACAGCTCATATGTGGTCACCGAGGCCAGAAACTGCTGGCGGAATGGTTTGCACAATTATCGATGGCTGGGAACCCGGCGATTATGAAGCCTGCATCACATTTGCTGACTATGCAGGACATAGTGTAACACATTGTATCGACTTCACGATAACTGGCGAAGTACCAGAAGACGTAACACCGCCATGCGTAGTAGAAACATGGCCAGAAGACGGCGGATTTGCACATATCTACGAACTTACAAGCGAAGGATTCTGCTTCTGGGTAAGTGATATCTGCGAACCGGATGTTTATAGCTCTGGAATCGATGAAGGCTCGATAGAAATAACCATCGATGGTATAGAAATATCAGTCGATGAGATTTTGATCAGCCCAGCGCCAGAAATTGGTGGCATAACTGCCTGCGTCGAAGGCTATGAAGGCTTCGAAGAAGGCGAATCCTATGAAGCCTGCATTTCTGCAATGGATTATGCCGATCTTCCAGTCGAATACTGCTTCGATTTCGAAGTTACCAGATATGATACATCCCGAGTCGATACGACAGGCCCATGTTATGAATGGAGCTTTGAACCACATGATACATTATTCTCCGAAATGATGATCGGTATCGATATGTGTGATGTTTGTGGCCCAGGCTATGCTTCTGGTGTAGATTCCACAAGAGCTGCAACAGAGATCACGATATCTGGTATGGGTGAAACATATATAATTGAAGATTATACTCAAGAGCCAAATCGTTGCCTTGGTTACAACCTCGACTTCAACCTACCGGACTTGGAGCCAGGCGAATACACAATATGCATCGAAGCACGCGATTATGAAGGTAATGTAACAGAAGAATGCATTCCATTCTATATTGTCGATGACACGCCACCAGAAGATATATGGCCACCATGCGGAGAATGGATATTCGATGATGGTGACACTCTCGTAGCCGGTAATGAAATCGGAATCGATGTCTGTGATAACTGCTATGATTCTGCAACCGTTTTCTCCGGAGTTGATGAATCTACTATTGTGGTAACATTACGAGAAGGCATCAGAACCGATACAATCCCGAATAGCATGTATGAAGTCATCCCGAACTATTGTCATGGAGTTGGCATATTTAGTATGATAACAACAGATCATGCTGCTGGGCGTTATACATTATGTGTATATCTCGAGGATAGAGCCGGCAATGTATTCGAAGATTGCCAGAGCTTCATTATAGTCGATGATATACCTATTGAGGATACAATTCCACCTTGTGTAATAGCAACATGGCCAGAAGCGGGTGCTGAAGTCGATCTCGACTGGATGCTACGCGAAGGCGGATTCTGCTTTACACTCAGCGATTTCTGTGCTGATATTCGTGAAGGCTCCGGTGTCGATCATGAAAGCATCGAGATAACACTCGATGGTGAAATTGTACCATCCAGTGCATTAAACTGGTTCCCAAGGCCTACAATAGCTGGCGGAATGGTCTGCACTGTAATTGATGAATGGGAAGCTGGAGTTTACGAAGCATGTATAACATTCTCTGATATAGCAGGTAATGAAACTGATTACTGCTTCGACTTCACAGTAGTCGATGATGCGCCTGCCGAGGATATCTATCCTCCATGTGCAAGCTGGTCATTCGAAGAAGGCGATACCGTAAGCTCGCCATTCGATGTTAATATAGCACTCTGCGACCTTTGCGATGCTCCGCCACATGATGCATCCGGTGTCAGCAGAAGTTCACTTGAACTATTCTTCGGCCCTTGTGGTACAGAACCCACACCAGTCGAAGACTTCCGTGTACTCGAGATAGATTGCATGGGATATTCAATACACCATACGATTATGGAAGAGCCTGCTGGATGCTATCAGCTCTGTGTACATGCATCAGACCGTGATGGCAATGAATATGAGGAATGCAGAGAGTTCTTCTTTGGAGCTTCCGAATATGATATCGAAGTAATTCAGCCAGAGTCTGGAGTGCATATCTCTTGCACAGATTATGAGATGGCATTCATATTCGATGGAGCTATTCCGGATGGGTTTACATTCACTGTTGACTTCACTGCTATTACAATGAGCAACCCGGGAGTCAGAGTATCTGCCGATACAGTATTCTATGCTCCTCCAGATGGTTGGACATATGGTATCCACCGTGCTCTTGTAGGAACAGAATATATCACATTCGCAATAGATGACCGTCAACCTAATATTGCATTGCTTACACCTGATGATAGAACTTCTGTACCTGAAGACCTTGAGATTATCGAAGTATTCCTCTTCGACCATCTATCTGGAGTCGATGAAGCTTCGATACTTGCCACAATCGGCGGTAGTCCTTATACCCTATCGACCCCGGCTCTTGATTTCGATATCGAAACAGGAGTACTCACAATAGACTTAAGCGAAACTACTCTCGAGTTGCTTCCTGGCGAGAGTTTCGATGTATGCGTATCAGCAGGTGATATAATCGATATCTGTGAATCCAATAATGGCAATAATTGCTGGACATTCACCATCTCGGACGATACGCCATCACCAACTCGAAAATATATCGCAGGATATGTTTTAGATGAATCGACCGATGAACCGATAGAAGGTATTCTGGTTAATATGGCAAACTATGTTACCCATGAAACACCTTTCCATCCAGTAGCAGGAGACTATACAGATTCCGATGGCTACTTTGAAATAGAAGTCCGCTATTGGGGAAATTATATTGTTGGAGCATTCGATGAATCCATGCCTCCTGATTACTCACCAGAATTCTGGGAAGAGCAGACATGTCATCTGCTTGCAGATCCTGTGACTATTACAGCTACTTCACCGGAGACTACTCATGTTGGATTTACTCTATCACCATATTCTGAGATGACTCTATTCAGAGTAACAGGTACTATAGGTATCATTGGAGATGGCCCGATTATGGGCGCAAGAGTTGTCGCAATATCGAGCGATGAAGACGATGAAGAATGGCATTTCGATGAGACCGATAGTCTCGGCTTATTCGAACTGCTGATTCCTGAAGGCACATATTACATCTTAGCCCATAGCGCTGGCTTCATGCCAGGTTACTATGGTGGCGGAACCAGTTGGGAAGATGATGCTGAGCTTATCGAAGTTACCGGTGATATCGATGGTATCGACATCGACCTACCGCTTGCTGCGCCAGATTCAGGTGCATTCGGACTGCATATTTCTGTACTCGAAGAAGATTCGACAAGTATGCTTCTAGAAACAGCACCAGTTCGGGGCGCAATGGTCTCGGTTATTGCCGATGCTACAAATTATAGTTACTCGGGCATTACCGATACAGAAGGCGTTTCCAGCTTCTATGACATCCCAGAAGGCGAATACTCGATAAGAGTAGATAGATTCCCATATAGCATGGTTTACGGGCCATATGATGTATCGCTTCCACCAACCGATGTAGATATAACAGTCTATATGAGAGAAAGAAGCGATGAAATCTCGTCAGATATCGATATCATAATACCGGATGAACTGGAATTCTCGGTCTATCCGAATCCATTCAATTCGGCAGCAACAATGGAATTCGAACTCGAAGAGGCAAGCAATGTCCAGATCGATCTCTATGATCAGTCCGGCCGCATTGTTTACTCTCTCCCCGAAGGCCACTACAATGCTGGCAACCATAGCATCAAGATAAGCGGAAATGGCCTCGCAACTGGAGTATATTTCTGCACAATCCGCCTAAGCGGTTCAGGTGCTTATGGAACCGAGAAAATGATTCTCATCAAATAGAAATAAAGCAAACCCCATATCTAAGAGACCCCGGCCTATCAAGGCTGGGGTTTCTTTTATTATAATTTTAAAAAGATGCGAAAGGTGATAATTTTCTACTATATTTGCCATAAAAATAGAAAAAATTGGCCACGAGATGAAAAAATTGGCGTTTACATCGATATTAAAACTCTTGGTAATTAGCCCGGGATATGCTATATTTTGCCAAATTTGAAAATCAAAAAAGGAGATTGATTTGAAAGTAAAGAATTACTTTATCATTGCTCTAATAATTGTGATATTGGCACTTGCCGGCTATATATTTTATCTTAAAAGCCCCGAGAGAAGCCGAAAGCAAATAGTAAGACTCGGTATAGAATATTCCAAAACCCAATATCTTATCGCAGTTAGCCGCGGTGATCATGTGGTGATGGATTATTTCTTGAAAAGCGGTATGACTCCCGATGTGAAAAACAAAAATGGCTGGAGCAGCCTTCACTTTGCAATCAATGATGAAAATCCCGAGACAGTCATGATGCTTCTCGATGCTGGTGTCGATCCGAATCGTAAAGATGGAACCGGATGGGTAGCTGTTCAGGATGCAGCTCGACTCGATGACACACAAATTCTCAAGATGCTTCTCAAAAAAGGTGCAAACCCAAATATTCCCGATAATGGTGGATGGACAGCCATCATGCTTGCAACCCTCGCTGCAAATCCCGATGCAGTTAGACTTCTTCTCGACCATGATGCAGAAATCAAAGTCAGAGATAAATATGGCATAACTCCTTTTTATCGTGCTGTATCTTTCGGGCATGAAAAAATCGCGAAAATGCTTCTGGAAAAAGGTGCTGATATCAATGTAGTAGATAGAAACGGCGCATCTATAGTAATGGCTGCAGTGAACATCGGAAGCAAAGAACTCGTCAAGCTGCTAATCGAAAAAGGTGTTGATGCCAATAAAGCCGATAAAAATGGAGCGACGCCTCTTATGATGGCCGCCAATAAAGGCAATTTGGAACTTGTGAAGCTTCTAATCAGCGAAAATGCCAGTATCAATGCTCGCGATCGCCTGAATTGGACACCGCTTATGTTTGCTGTTCGTGAAGGACATGCTGATGTGGTTCAAGAATTGCTTTCAAAAAATGCTGATATCAATGTCAAAAACTCAAGCGGCCAGACTGCTCTCGACATTGCAAATAGACAGGGCTTTACAAAAATATCTCAAATGCTATCATCTTAATTGTTAAATATTTGTGAGTGTTATATTAATATTTTACTTTATATAAAAGACTCTATATATCTTATTATCAAGTTGTAACAGGTACATACCAGATTGTATATCCTCATCGGGTTGCCACTTGTATGTGTTTTTGCAACATTTCTGGACTATAGTTTTTCCTTCTATATCGTATATCTGGACAAGGCCTTCATCCTGAAGCTCTATTTCCAGAGAGCCATTAAATGGATTCGGATAGGCTTTCACTTTGATATCTGCTGGCTTTGAAATTTCACTTTCTTCGATATCATCGATAGGGATGCCGAACCATACCATATTAGGCTCAGAATCATATTCTGATATCCATATATCATGGATTTCGTCCAATGTTCTCCAGCGTATTTTATCGGTTTTGCTATATTCTTCGAGATTATCGATTTCGCGCATCATCTCTGCTGTATAGGACGGATTGAGTCTTGCCTGGCCTACAAAAATCGTTTGTGTGTATATCTCGTTTATATCATATTCTCGCATTTCTGCTCGCCGAAGCTGGTCTCGAAGGCCAATGAAATCATTTTTGTAGCCACCTATATGTGGCAGAGGAGCATCAGGGTCATGCTCAAGAAATGCTTCACATCCAGATGGTTTCCATATGCCCGATACCCAGAGCGTCTCCTCATCGACATGTCCAGATGTCGAACCACCCCATAGGATTTCGGGATTCCAGACATAACCCGGGAATGAATCGGCTTCGATAGGTTCTGTGAATCTATCATAGATACATTCTTCTGGAGGATATGCGACTAGGCCTCCGACAATATTTGTGATTTCTACATCCAGCATTTCTAAAAAGTATGCAACATCTGCATAATTATATACTGTCTGATGGCCATGTGGATCGATTGATGCTTCGAGCGAATCCTGCAAGTATTGCGCGATATTCAAACCGCCGAGGCCTGTTCCATGGTCGAAGATTGTTGCTGCATATACGAAATTCCAGTCGCTTTGCCAATTTACGTAAATGTCTCTTGTAAAGAGATTATCGGCAAACAGTTTGAGCGCATCACGGCTAATCTGGAATCTCATCGAATCGGTGAAATACGGGGGCGTTCCTGGCGGCTCTTCGCTGTGGATTATTATGCTGGTATAGATTGGTGCCGTAACTTCATCACGCATCTCGATCATTGCGGAAAGATTCGGATCATTCCAGATGTCGTAGTGAATTCTATCGAACATTTCTATCGTGCCAGCAAGTATCTGATAATTAACCGGAAATGTATTTTCAGCAGCCCAGTCCATGATATCTTCTTCCCAGTTCAAAGGTGCCCAATTTGCAGGATTGTCTGGTGCTGTCTCAATTTCGGGATGAAAATGTCTTAGATATTGCAAATCTGGATTCAGCCTTGCCCAAAGCCCATTTCGCCTGAAACCATCATATCCATGACGAATATTGACCTTGTCATCGACAACCTGGGCATGGTCTCGCTTTTTGAAAACGCTCATAAGCTTGAGATTAGGATGATATAAAGGTAGATTATCATAATGATAGACAGAACTTCGAATAAACCAAAAATCATGCGCCTGTGATGGATTTGCAAAATTCTCTGGATAATCTTCTTCGCCAAGATAACCCCAGAGTGCTTCGGTTACTTCTGTTGAATAATAAAGCAGGCTATCCTCCAAGCTCAAAAGTGATGAAAAAAGGAAGTCTTCAGTGGTATCCAGTACACCATTATTATTAACATCGGCTGTTCGATGGCCTGAGCGAAATACTTGATTGTATATTCCATCCTCATTGCCATCCAAAAATACAAAGTCGAGTCCTATGGTGGTATCTCTTTGATAGCAGATTTTTCTCAAATCTACAATGCAAGAAGTATCGCCATATTCGATATACCATGGATTTTTATAGTCATCATCGAAAATGCCATTGCCGTCTCCGTCCACATCATCGAATGGGTCGCCATAGCCCAGATCGAGTACATTGATTTGTGGCGATGTAGGGCTTTCATATGTCAGGACAAAATCGACCAGACCTGCAAGTTCTTCGCCTCGCAGGCTCAAGGTGGCCATTATGAGATTTCCGCCATTAGAACCTCCGAAAAGCCCAACTTTTTCACTGTCGATATCCGTAAGCTCGATGAACTCATTAATTGTGTTGCCATGTATATCTTCCATCTCTCCGGTTGCAAATAAAATTACTTGCTTGAGAGCCTCAATACAATTTTCTCCCCTTGTATCATAATCGCCATCGGTGCTGTATTCATCGACAGTTACGCCAGGCAAAAGAAAGCTAATTATGCATACTCCTTCTTCTGGCAGCTCTTCGGGCATATTTGTCCATCCACCGGCATCCCATCCCCCGGGTACGGCAATAATGATAGGTGCGCCAGTGTCATATCTTTCGCCACCCAATGGAGGCGCAGTTATTTTTATGGCAATATTACCACCGATTTCTTCACATTCAACGGATGTAAAGAACAATTCTGCATAAGAGCTCGCAGAGAGCAATAAAATCAATAAAACTACTCTTTTCATATTACCCCTTTCCTAATTGATAAATAAATTCGGCCGATTACGTATAGACTTTATAAATAATATCAAACAATAAGCATTACGTCAAGCATTAATATTAAGCAGCATACATTTCATCGTCAATTTTGATTTTATGTAATATATACTTGACTTTTTATGTTTAATATCTATTATATATGTGTCGGTAGAGAGAATGTTATCAAGGAGGTCTTATATGAAAAAAGAATTTTAGGGAATCGTAGCCGTTGCAATCATCATGTTCTTTTTTGCTTGCGAGAATGCAACTGAACCGAATGATATACAAAGAAATGATGAAAACCCAATTCAAATCAATCAAATATCGCAAAATCCTGAAAATGTCCACGTTAATGATATTGCATGGATCACTGTCGATTATGATTACGATGGAACTTCGCAGCTAAATTTCTTATGGAATTGCACTTCTGGTAATTTCATCAACAATAAAAGCTCAAATGGCATAGCATGGCAGGCACCCCATAGGCCGGGTTATTATTCTGTCTCTGTGATGATCAATGATAGCTGTTCTCGTGCACAAGATGCAATATTAATAAAGGTTATTCCCGATGATGAAATTGGGCCAGAAATGGCTTAAAACAAAAGCAAATGCTTCCCCCATTGCCCCAGATATTCATCTGGGGCTTTTTTTTATATCAAAATTAAAATAGTTTTCCCTTGAAAGATTCTTAAAAATATCTTAATTTTATGAAAAATACAAAGAAAGGATGAAAAATGAAAAAGGTAATCTTAGTCGGGCTGATTTTTGGACTTTTACTCTTCTCTATCGCATGTTCCGAAGATGAAGATGATAAGTTTGTCAATGATCCACCGGAAAATTTGCAGTTTTATATCGATGCGGATACCATAGCTGTTCTTGAATGGGACGCATCACCAGATGCCGATAGTGATGATTTTCTATATTATGAGGTTTTTTTAGCAACATCATCGATCAAAGATGGCGCAATTCCAACTGATACATTTACCACCGTCTATCGTGAAAAGGAAGTTCCACTTGTCCACAATCAAAAAAGATATTTCGCAGTCCGGACAAGGCTTAATAATTCCGAAGATTCGCTTAGCGATTTTTCGAATGAAGTCGATATTGCAGCTACTAAAATGGGAACCGATACTCTATATCAAATAGAAATCTCAGATACAATGATAACTGCCATGGGCTTCGATGATGACGGTGGCCATATATATGAAATGGCTGCCGAAAACCAGAGCAAAATTCATCTTTACTTCACCACCGATGGTGATGGCACTCTGATTTTCGAAAGTCCACATCTATACTCGAGTGCATTCCATGAATGTCAGTTCGAGGAGCTTGGCTCGGGAAGCTGGAAACATTACAATACAATATCCGGAAATGTCGATGAAGATTTTGTTACATTAGAAACAGGCAAATCTATTGTTGTTAAAACTGTAACAAATAATTTTGCAAAGATCAGAATACTACAACTTGCGCCTTATGAACTCGATGATGATTATTATAAGGCAGTTGTGCAATATTCTTATCAGCCATATCCGGAATATCGCTGTTTTTAAGCAGATGCCTTTTAGTTTCGATATCGAGAAAATCGATTCTGGCAGCCGCGCACGTGCCGGAGTAATCACTACCAATCATGGTAAGGTGCATACTCCGGCATTCTGCCCTGTCGGAACTCAAGCAACCGTCAAAACACTCTCGGCAAAAGAAGATGTACTTCAAAATACCGACATTATTCTAAATAACGCCTACCATCTATATCTTAGGCCGGGAATCGATATTCTAAAAAAAATGGGCGGACTTCATAAATTCCAGTCCTGGGATAAGGCCATAGTTACCGATAGCGGTGGTTTCCAGATTTTTAGCTTATCTGGGCTTACAAAAGTAAACTTAGAAGGCGCAAGATTCCAGTCGCCTTATGATGGCTCATATCATTTCATATCTCCGGAACGAATAGTCGATATCCAGTCAGCTATGGGCTCGGACATCATGATGTCGCTGGATGAATGCCTTCCCTATCCCTGCAATCATGCAGATGCAGACAAGAGTCTCGACCTTACTCTTCACTGGGAAAAGCGCGGCATCGATCATTGGAGAGAACTCAGTAAATCGGTTCAAACCGGCGCTTTATATGGTATTGTTCAGGGCGGCTTCCATAAAGACCTGCGTAAAAGATGTATTGAAGAACTCGCTCCGATGGATTTCCCTGGCTATGCTCTGGGAGGGCTTTCTGTCGGCGAACCAAAAGGACTTCTCTATGAAATGGTGGACTTATGCACCGAATATCTCCCCGATGCGCAACCCCGGCATCTTCTCGGAGTTGGCAAACCGCTGGATATATTGCGCTGCATCGAACTCGGCATCGACCATTTCGACTGTGTCATCCCAACGCGCAATGCACGCAATGGTTCGGTTTATACATGGAAAGGCAAATTCTCTGTCAAAGCTGGCGCATACAAAAGCGATGACCGCCCCATCGATACTGAATGTGATTGTTTCACATGCAGGAATTTCAGCCGTGGCTATTTAAGGCATCTTTTCAATGCGGGGGAGCTTTTGGCACCCAGATTGGCAACCATACACTCGATACATTTCTATCTGGATTTCATGAAAAAAATCAGAAAGGCAATTCTCGATGGGCAATTCTCAGAATTCGCCAGAGATTTTCGCGCTACCTTCTCCGATGATACTATAACTCCAATAAAATAGGCAAATATGCATAAAATATGGAAATGCCGGGACAAAAGTATTTCACTTGGGCAAAAGACAATAATCATGGGAATCTTAAATACCACTCCAGATAGCTTCTCGGATGGTGGCAAATTCAATAGCCATGATTCAGCAAGAAAGAGGATCGAAGAAATGCTGGAAGAAGGCGCGGATATCATAGATATCGGAGGAGAATCCTCGAGGCCTTTCGCAGAACCTGTTCCCAAAGATATTGAATTAGAAAGGGTCATTCCAATAATCGAAGAATTTGGAGGCTCCTGCATAATTTCCATAGATACCTATAAACCCTCTGTCGCCAAAGAAGCGATGGAGGCGGGAGCCAAAATAATTAATGATATAACCGGCTTTCGCAATCCAAGTATGGCAAATATTGCAGTCGAATTCGATGCCGGGGTTGTTATAATGCATATGCTGGGCAATCCCCAAAGTATGCAGAAAAATCCTAAATATGATAATGTAACCAAAGAGATTCTTTCTTATCTCGTAAAACAATCTAGAATGCTCATCGATGAAGGCCTCGATAGCAAGAATATTGCCATAGACCCGGGAATAGGATTTGGCAAAACCGTTGGTGATAATTTCGAGATATTGAGAAATCTCTCATCATTTACCAAAGCCGGCTATCCTGTGCTTTTGGGAGCATCCAGGAAATCTTTCATGAAAGCTGCTGGTTTAGAAGATGTTTCTCAGAGGCTTGAAGGTTCTATTGCTTCGGCCGCTATCGGAATAGTAAATGGCGCGAGTATTCTTAGAGTTCACGACATAATAGAAACTGCACAGGCCGCCAGAATAGCTGATGCTATTAGATATGGTATTTAAGCTATAATTGAAGCAATATTATCAGTATATTTTTTCAAACTTGACATAATTTTCCTCATTAAATTTCCTCTTTTACCGATATATTGAATATGGAGGTTTTAAGGATGCAAAATTATGAAAAAGAAAGCCAATACAGACAGTTTCTTGCAGCAAAAGCTCTTTATTATGCAATAAATGGCGATGAAGGAAGATCGGAATCTATAAGGTTCTTCCTTCGGAAAATCGGCCAAAAAGAAGAAAATATCAAAGAAATCCAATTCCCAATGATGGGTAATAATAGCTGCACAAAGAAGGCTGCTTGATTGTTTATAGAATATGGTCAAAAATTTGTTGTAATTCGATTGAATTATGCGCTGGTGCATGGCAAGTATGGTCTTTGCAGATATAAAAACCCGGCGCATCCCTTTCGATCAGCCATGGAATGATATTTTCTTTTGAAGATGTATCAGGACTAATATAGGCAATTTGTCGATTGGGTAGGAATTTTCTATAAAATTCAAAAAATAGCGAGATATTTCTCTTATCATACTCGACTATTGTAATCTGAAGTTCTGGCGATATATCGAAATGAATTGCACATAGCATTTGGGTGAAAGCATGAGGATAGTCTTGAAGTTTTTTACCAATTGTTTTTATGATGCCGTCTGCAATATCGGAATATGATCTATCTTCAGTATATCCCGCAATTTTATACAGAACAAAAGAAGCGATTGAAGTGGCTGCTGGTATTGCCCCATCGGATATATCCGAGGTATCTGCAAAAAGCTTCTCATTGTCTTTTCCCGAATAGGAAAGGCTATTTTCCTTATTACCGAATTTCTCAAGCATGATATCACAAAGCTCGATTGCTTTTTTTAGCCATTTATAATCAAGGTCTGCTTCGTATAACTCGATTAGTCCATGGATAAAAAATGCATAATCATCCAAAAAACCGGGAATCTGAGCTTCCCCACCCCGGAAGCGGCGATAAAGGATGCCATTATCGTAAGATTTTTCTAATATAAATCTCGCAGCCTTTCGCGCTGATGCGATATACTTCTCTTTATCATCCATAATCGGTGAAGCATAAGCCAAAGCGGCTATCATCAAACCATTCCAGGATGTGATTATCTTATCATCGAGTAATGGCCTATTTCTCTTTTTTCTAAAATTAAAGAGCTTTTCTATGCAATTCTCCATTATCTCATTAAACTTCTCTTCAGATAAAGCATATTCATCGGAGAGTTCTTTGAAAGAAGTATCGATATTTAGAATATTTCGGCCTTCGAAATTGCCTTTTTCGCTAATACCATAGTATTTGCAAAATATTTCTGCCTCTTTTTTCCCAAGAATGTTTTCGATCTCGGATTTATCCCAGATATAGAATTTGCCTTCTACGCCTTCTGAATCGGCATCTTCTGCGGAATAAAATGCCCCTTCATTTCCAGAAAGGTCTCTTATGGCATAGTCAAAGATACCTTTTGCAGTTTCGAGATATTCTTGATTATCGAATACTTGATATGCTTCGGCATATGTCCTGGCAAGCAATGCCTGATCATAAAGCATCTTTTCGAAATGCGGTACCAGCCATTTCGCATCGACGCTATATCGATGGAAACCTCCGCCGATATGGTCGTATATTCCGCCTTTCGCCATTTTATCCAGAGTAATCTGCACTGCTTTGGCAATTTCAGAATCATTTTTATCTTCGAAATATCTCATTAAAAGCGATAATATTTGACTTTGCGGAAATTTAGGGCCGGTTTTTGAAAAACCTCCATTTTTATTATCGTGCTTTTGAAGCAGAATCTCGGAAGCTTTTTGTATTTCATTCATTCCAATATCACCTGATTTTTCAGAAACCTTATCCCTCTTGAGCGCATCCACGACAGATTGTGCATTATCGAGAAGCTTCTTTCTTTCAGTCTTCCAGAGTCGATTCAGGCGTATCAGTACGGTTTTCAAGCCTGGATTGGTGTATCTATCATCTGCGAAAAAGAATGTGCCAGCAAAAAATGGTTTTTTATCAGGTGTCATTATTATAGTCAAAGGCCATCCGCCAGAGCCAGTAAATGCCTGACACACGCGCATGTACAGACCATCTATATCCGGCCTTTCTTCGCGATCGACTTTTATCGAGACATAGTTTTGATTTAGAATATGTGCCAGGTCTTCATTCTCGAAAGAATCCTTTTCCATCTCATGGCACCAATGGCAGGTAGCATAACCTATAGAAAGAAATATCGGTTTATCTTCTTCTTCGGCTTTCTGGAAAGCTTCTTTGCCCCACGGAAACCAATTCACTGGATTATGCGCATGTTGCAATAAATATGGGCTTTTTTGATTGATCAGTTTATTCGTATGCTTCTTATCATTCAAGATAACAAAACTCCTATGTCTCTATTTCAGAATCACTTAATTTGTTTACATTAGGTATTATATTAGATAACTATCTTTAATTACATAATTAAGCATTTGTTTGCCTTTCTGTATTTACTATAAATATAGTAAAAATTCATAAAAATAGCAATCACTATGTTTCAGCTCCTGGAACTTAAGGCTTTGATGAAAATTTATCATCTATTGTTTTGCACAGTTTATTATATATTTTTCGGGATTTTTCAAGATTTTCATTTAGTTCTTCGATGTTTTTATAGCTCAGCAATTTCTCCATTTCTTCGATAGTACTATTTGGCATTTCTCGATAATAATATCGCTGCCCAAATTCATATTTGGCTGGCCTATGCAATATATTATGCAGCGTTGCTATTCGGCTGATTATTCCATTATAATATGCGACAGCATCAATAAAGCGATTGCGCAAAATCTCTTGCTTTGTTTCGATATACATCAGCTCGAAAAAGTCTTTCACCTTCTCATAAGATTCACGGCATTTCTCATCGATTGTTTTTTGCGGCATAGGTGAAGTATCGATTAGATTCTGTGGGTCGAACCAGATTTTGGCATTTCCATGCCTATTCTTTTGTACGAGATTGTTTTTCTGTGACTTTTCCATCACGAGAAAATCAATATAGAACATCTCTGGCGCATTTTCGATAAAAAAGAACGACTGCGAATACCCGTGCCATGTCGGCTCAGGCACATTGATTTCTTTTCTAATACTGTATTGACCGGAAAGGAAATCGCGAAACTTCTCAAAAACTAAAAGTTTATCTTCATCTTCACAAATTGTTATAAGATCGAGGTCAGATAGCTCGTCATCTTCTGCATAGGCCGCCGAGCCGCCTTCCCAGGCAGCTATAATATTATCATTCTCTTCGACAAAGGCTTTGATTGCATCGACTATTTGCATTCTTGACATTTCCATAAATTCTCCTTTTCTCATTTCTGACCAATATACATACAGACACAGGTTCGTGCAATATATATTTTACATTTGATCCATCTATAGATTATTAACGATTGTCTTAATTACATACAATGCAGTTTTTTAATTTATTTACTTCATGTTTTACATTATCTGTTTGCTGTTTTTGGCAAATTTCAAATTGTCCTTTACTTATCGATTTTTATGAATATATTGCAAATATGAAATGGCGATTCGGATATATATTGATTTTAGTTAGCTTTATTTTCGCTGATGAGTCTGGGGTGGATGAAATTGCAAAATGCATGGCAGGGAAAAGGTGCGAAGAAGAAGAGTCAGGATTTATAGTTATTCCTTTTTTGTTCTACTCGGCAGAAACGAATGTCGGTGTGGGGGCATCTCTCCTTCGCTACAGCAAAATCAAAGGCCTCGATCATAAACCTGACCAATTTCTTGGCAATATTATTCTCACTCTAAAAAAGCAGATTAGCTTCATCGCTTATACCGACCAATACAGCATCGATGATAATCACCACTTTTTCTCTAAGCTCGAATTCAAGTACTATCCTGACAAATATTTTGGCATTGGCCCTTCTGCAAGTCTGGATTATGAAGAATCATTCACCCCGCTTTTCCTAAGAAATGAAAATAGCTATTTATACAATATTATCGATAAGCTATACATTGGCCCTATGGCAAAATTTGAATACTCCAAGCTAGTCGAGATAACTGAAAACGCCATGATAGATTCATTGAAAATTCCTGGTGAAGACGGTGTTATGGCGATTAGCCCAGGCATTAAATTGGCATATGATTCCCGTGATGATACATTCTATCCTACTTCCGGTATGCTAGCAGAGGCCTACTATCAATATGTCTGGGATATCGATAAAGGTGATTATAATTATTCTAATTTTACACTCGATTTCAAAGACTATCTCGGCCTGGGCGGCCGGCATGTCATCGCATATCAATTATATTCGGAACTGCAAAATGGCAAGGTACCATTCCAATTTATGCCCAAAGTAGGCGGTTCCAATCAACTTCGCGGCTATTATGAAGGCCGCTACAGAGATAAAAACCTTCTCGCAGGACAATTGGAATATCGATTCCCGTTATACAGGCGATTTGGCGCTGTGGCGTTTATCGGTGCCGGCCAGGTTTCCAATAGATTCGATGATTTTAAAATCGATTCTTTCAAACCTGCTGGTGGATTGGGCCTTAGATTTTTGCTAATCAAGGATCAAAATATAAATATCAGAGCCGATTTTGGCTATTCGGAAGACGGCATAGAATTTTATATTACTGCCATGGAGGCTTTCTAATGTTCTTTTATCTGCGATAAAGATTATATTTTTGATTAAATCTTTGACATCGATTGATTTTTTATTAGCTTAATGAAAACGAATGATTTATCATGATATCAAGTGAGGATTAATTTGAAAAAGCTATTTAGATTCTTTGCCAAAAGGCATATCCTGGCGACAATATTTACGTTTATGATGCTAACATTAGGTCTTTACCGCACTACACAGATAAAGCGGGATGCCCAGCCGAGAGTCGATTTCGCAAAAATAGTTATTACTACCTTTTACCCCGGCGCATCGCCCGAAGATGTCGAATTGAATGTTACAAATAAGATCGAAGATGAAGTAAAAGCGATTCGCGGTATCGATGAGATCGAATCTGTCTCGAGAGAGAATTTTTCCAGCATAGATGTCTCGATAGACCCGGATGCTGGTGATATCGATCAGGTCAAACAGGAAATTCGCGATGCCGTTAGCCGGGTAAACGACCTGCCTGATGAAGTTCCAGAAGCACCAAAAATAACCGAAATTAAGACAACTGCCTTTCCCATACTCGAGGTTGGCTTATCTGGCGATGTCGATTATGCAGAGCTTCGAGAGCAGGCGCGCATTCTCGAAAAAGGACTGAAAAGAGTCAATGGAGTATCCAAAATCGATCGATTTGGCTGGCGTGCACGAGAGATCAAAATCGAAGTCGAACCAGGCAAAGTAAAGAGCTATCAACTACCTCTTTACGAAATTACAAATTCTATTCGTGCAAGAAATATCCGTTCTACTGCTGGCTCTTTCGAATCATATACCGATGAAAAAAGCCTCGTAACTCTTTCTGAATTCGATGAGCCTCTCGATGTTGGCGATGTTATTGTACGCTCCACTTTCGAAGGTGTCAAAATACGTGTTAAAGACCTCGCTATTGTCAAAGATGGTTTTGAAGAAGAAAGAGTTATCTCAAGAATGAATGGCAAGCAGGCAATCTCATTTTTGATTACTAAACAGGAAGATGCCGACATCATAAGCACTGTGGACCGTATAAAGGAGTATATCAAAGAACATGAAAAAAGACTTCCCAATGGAATTGAAGTGGAATATGCCTATGATTATTCGCAGTTTATTCGCAAAAGCTTTAATGTTATACGTAACAATGGTTTAGTCGGGCTTCTTCTTGTTGTTATTATTCTCACGGTATTTCTATCATTTAGGCTTTCTGTCTGGGTTGCTCTGGGCGTTCCGGTTAGTTTGCTGGGCGCAATTTTCTTCTTGCCGATGTTCGATGTATATCTTGATAGTATCACTTTGTCTGCGATGATTATTGTTATAGGTATAATAGTCGATGATGCTATTATAGTATCTGAGAATATAGCTAAGAAACGCTCGCAGGGGTTAACTCCATTGAACTCGGCAGTCGAAGGTGTCAATGAAGTATTTTTGCCTGTACTGACTACTGTCATTACTACATTCATCGCTTTTGCCCCAATGTTCTTCTTAAAAGGTGTTATAGGAGATTTTGTTTTCTCGGTCCCTCTTATTATAACTCTTACGCTCACTATCTCTCTTATTGAATCGACTTTCGCTCTGCCTGCACATCTTGCCAAAAGCTGGACTACTTGCAAACCCAAACAGCAGAAAAGAATGGAAATCACCTGGTTTAATCCCATTAGGGATTTTTATGGAAGATTTATGAAATCAGTTATCAAATTCAGATGGCTGATTTTTATATTGTTCACATTCATTCTCATAGGAACTGTCTTTTTTGCAGGAAGATATATGAAATTTGTCCTATTCCCGAAGGATGCGGCCGAACAGATCAAAGTGAATATCCAGCTACCTGCTGGAAGCTCTTTACAGAAAACATCGGATAAGGTAATGAATATCGAGAAAATCATTGAAGATTTACCCGATGGAGAAATCGAATCCTATGCTACAAGAATCGGTGCATCCAGCACGAATTCCGCGGGGGAAAGCGAAAATATCGCTCTAATAGAACTATACCTCGCTCCTGTTCAATCGAGGAAATTAACAGTAGATGACTTAATAGATAGCATGAAGATTAAATCGGATACTCTGGATGGTTTTAGCCGTATATCTTATGCTGTGCAGACATTCGGGCCTCCGGTGGGTGATCCTATCAGCATAAGCATCGTTGGCAGCAATGATAGCCTTCGGGCTTCATTGACGGATTCTGTCTTCACTCTCCTCGGCTCTATAGAAGGTGTTACAAGCCTCGAAAGAAACGATACACAGGGCAAAAAGCAAATACTTGTCAAACTCGACCATGATAAAATCGCTCTACTCGGAATGTCAGTAGCCGACATTACACAAACACTCCGAACAGCATTCGATGGCCAAATCGTTACATCGGTAAGATATGATGAAGAAGATGTAGATTTCAGATTGATCTTTCCCAAAAATGCAAGAAGCAGCAAGAAATATCTCGAAAACTTACTTGTCCCCAATGCGAGGGGCCGGCTTATTCCATTGAGCAAAGTAGCATCATGCCAAACCAGGCCGGGCAAAGTCGATGTCAGGCATCTCGAAGGCGAACGCTCTATTCTGATAAAAGGCGATGTCGATCCAGAAATCATTACTTCATCTGAAGTAGCCGACACAACCAAAGCCCATTTCGGAACCCTGAATAAATATCCCGGTATCAGAATTCTGGCAGGCGGTGAAGCAGAAGAAACAAGCAAATCCATACAGAACCTATTTATGACATTAATAATAGCGGTGATTGGCATCTATTTTCTCCTGGTGGTGCTGTTTAATTCCTGGACACAACCGTTCCTGGTAATGATTGCAATACCTTTTGGAATCGCTGGTGTGATTGTAGCATTCAAGCTTCATGGAGAACCGCTTGGATTTCTCGCTGTATTGGGTCTTATTGGCCTTTCGGGCGTAGTTGTGAATGACTCCCTTATCCTTGTTGACCATATCAATAGATTGCGAATTAGAAAGCCTGATGACGATGTCTATAAACTGATAGCTTCCGGAACAGCCGATAGGCTTCGCGCAGTTACGATAACAACGATAACGACTGTCGCAGGCCTTATGCCTCTGGCCTATGGAATTGGCGGTTCGGATCCATTCAATGCGCCTATGGCTCTTGCTCTTGGCTGGGGGTTGCTATTTGCTACTCCTTTAACATTGCTATTGGTACCTTGCCTTTATGGAATAGGCTATGACTTATCGAAGATTTTTAAAACAGATAAAACCTGCGAGGTAATGTAATAAAAATATGAAACTATTATCTATTATATTTGCTTTGGTAATTATGGCATTTATGAGTTTCTCTTGCGCAGAAGATGATGAAAATGTCTATAAAGGAGAAATAATTCCACTCGAGATTGGAAATTGCTGGCGGTATTCAGTTGAATATTTTAGCGAGGGCGACAGCTTCCCGGATTTCGAGTATATTCAATATATCAGCGATACTGCAACGATAAATGATACATTCTGTCATGTAGTAGAGATTGCTATGGAAGATTCATCGATTATTCGAAAGGAATTATGGAGCCACCTGAATGACCATATCTATCGCATTGGCATAATCGATGAAGGTGATACTATGATACTCCGACCGCTAGAATCGATTATCAAATATCCTGTTTCATTCGGAGATAGGTTCTTCGTAGATACATTGCATACTTATTTCGGCGATATCGATTCGCTTTTCTGGACTGTTACAAAGCTCGATGTCGATATTAACACTCCAGCAGGAGAGTTCGATTGTATTGAATATTATTACCATAATTTTTCGTATAGCGAGGTAGGCGGCAATATCGATACTGTTTTCAATGAGATATGGCTATATTTCGCTCCCGATTTTGGGGTCATTGCAAAAGAAGCATCTTATAATCAATCACCTCATTACAAAGAAGAATTGATAGAATTCCTAATTGAATGAAAGGAACTATGAAAATATTCATCTACATATCAATAATTTTAATCACACTTCCAGTCTTCGCTGAGGATTCCGGAGAAATCATCATAAAAGTCGAGAATATCAAAGAAGAAAAGGGCAAGATATATTGTTCAATTCATGATAAAGCAAAAGGATTTCCGCGAGATGCCGAAAGCCAAATGGAAGGCGAAATTGTCGAAGTTAACGATGTTGATTCAGTTTATGTAAGCTTCGAGAAGATTCCATATGGTAAATATGCCATTAGTTTATTCCATGATTCTAATGATAATGGAAAAATGGACTATAATCTGTTCGGAATTCCCAAAGAGGGTTATGGAATGTCAAATAATCCAGAAATCAAGATGTCGGTGCCAAGCTTCGAAGAATGTAGCTTCGAATTAGAAACCCGAAAACATCAAATCACTGTCAGGCTCAATCACTAAAGCAATTATTTCTCCGGGATGATAATTTGCGGCCTTGAAACGCCGGCTCTAATTTGAGTCCTACCACTAAGACTGGCTATTCGACCTTCGAAACTTCTGAAAATTTCTTTATGTTCGGCTGTCATTTCAAGAGCGCCAAAGCCTTCTGTGAGTATGAGTGTAAATGGAATTCTCTCATCACCTGTTAGTGCGATTCCGATTTCTTTTCCAAAGTATGAAATCCATTCTGAATTTTCGATAGAGGGTGCGATTATTCCCTTTAAGCCAAATTTCTCAGCTTTCTTCAGGAATTTTTCATCGATGGATTCCTCAACAACAGCAATTTTGTCTTCAAAGCTTTCATCGATACTATCAACTTTACCAACAATCTTCAATTTGCCATAATTTTCTCCGCCAAAACCGATAAGGCCATAGATAATCTGACCGATACCTTCGATAATTGCCGAGTAGCCTGTTATAACCCTTGAGATTTCTCCTCTTACAAAAGCATCGACAGCAATCGGCTCAACATCGTATTGTATAGTAATTGTTCCTTTTTCGTTATCGATTTCTTTGAGTATTCCAGTAGATGGAGCGGTTAGTGGTAGTTTCTGTGCCTGTTTTTTTACAAGTATCTGCCCTTTGGTAATAAAATCGCCTTCATCGAATCTGAGGAAGTTTTTTATGTATTTTGGCTTGACATCACACCACCCCGCAATATCGACTTTTACTGGTTTATCAGAATAATCCTGTATCTCTCGGAGGACGATTACGCCATTGTCCTTGATCGATATAATCTGACCACGAACTGGCGAGCGATATAAATTATGGGACAGTATGGTTTTTTCCTGAAATATCTTCATGCCGATATCGACTTTATCGCCTTCCTCGACCATACAATATTCCCGCATTTGTCCTTCGCTTATTTCTTTATCGTAGCCTATGAAAGAATGAATATCGATGATGTAAAGTTTCGGGGGTGTATATGTATTTTCTCCAATAATAGTAGATTCAATGACATTCTGGCCTTCTTCCACAAAGATTTTGCCTTCATAAGGCAATTCCCTTTTGATGGAATAATTGCCTTTCTGGCTTTCCATGGCACCCTTTTGGACATTGGTTTTATATTCATGACAAATCATTTTCAAATCAGAGATATCATATTCGGCTAAACTTTTTTCATTATAGAACTCTTCCCGGCCTCGGCAATCTATGAGCACCGGGAGATTGGTTTTAAGGACAACTTCTTCCATGCCTTTGAAGATATTGATCTTCTGTGATGTAGTAATCACGATTTCAGTAGGATTCTTGAGATATAGCACATCGCCGCCTTTGACAGAATAACCGATTTCGCTATTTTTTTCTCTAACGGTCAGAGCAGTTTTCTTACTGTCCATTTTACCGGTAGGCGCAATGATATAGCCAATTTCTTCGATACATTCTTTTTCAAATAGCTCCAATGCGACCTCATCATCGATCGTAGAAAGAATTCCCATATGAGGAGCCTTGAAATTCTTATCGATCACTAATTTGGTAATTCCATTTGGCATAAAAGCATCACAGAGCATTTTCATGGCATCGCCTTTATTCGCCAGATGAGAAAATACACCGCCGGCTCCGATTATAACATCGATATCAGAAAATTGGAAGAAATCGACAGAAGCTTCCCCATAAAAAACTTCCTGAAATGGGTCGATATCCACGCGTCTTTTCATTCTATCGAGAAAGCCAATATGAGCGATTTCGAAATTGAGTTCCTTATGCTTTTCCCATGCCTTCTTAATACCTGATATCGCAGTGGCTTGTTCGATAATAAATTCTCCGGTTTCGTTCGGTGTATATGTAGGATTCAAGGTTTTATTTGCGATATAATCTCTAATAATATTCTCATCGAAAAGATCCTTGCCTTCGAATTTGGGAATTTGATTTTTGATATCATCGATGCCTGCTTCAGCGAGAATATTAGACATAGAATAACTCATACCGATATTCGCAGCGACAGTCCTTTTATAGTTTCCATTAATGTTTGTGAAAACATCGGTAGTCGCGCCGCCGATATCGACCATTAGAGTATTTTTGTTCTCATTTTCGCTATATAATTTCAGCATATTTTCTACACCTGTCGGCGTTGGCAATATGTCTCTTTCGACCCACTTTTTGACTTTAGAATATCCAGGGGCGCGTTCCATGACATTTTCCATGAATAACTTGTGGATCATATTTCTGGCAGGTACCGGATTAAGATTATCCGGATTGGGACGGATATTCTCAACAATATGGACATCGAATTTTTCTTTTAAAACATCTTGAATAAAACCACGAGCATTTTTATTGCCGCAAAAAACAAGTGGTATTCTCTCGCTCTGGTGGAATTTGGGTGTCGGATTGGCAAGGCTGAGTATTTCAGAAAGTCTTACAAGTACGGCAATATTTCCGCCATCCATCCCGCCAGCCATAAGAATCAGGTCCGGGTGAAGCTCTTTGATAAGTCTCATCTTCTCTATCGCTGGTATCTTATCATCTATAGTGAATGTTCTTAATACTACTCCTCCAGCGCCCAGAGCAACATATTCTGCCGCTTTTCCTGTATCGCTACTGGATAAGCCAAAAACCAGAATCTGAAGGCCACCACCGGCACTACTTGTAGTGATATAGGGAACTCTAAGTTTTCCAGAATCAGTAATAATTTTCTCACCAGATATCTTCGAAATCTTCTTTGCTAATTGAACAATACCAATCTTGACATCTTCGAGAGGGCTTTCCACAGTCGTGGGCACCTCTGCCTGTGCTGCAAATACAAAATTGCCATCTACTTGTTTTATCAAAAGGCCTTTTGTTGTTGTGCTTCCAATATCTGTGATAAAGATTAAATCATATTGCTTGATTCCCGAGCCTTCGACCCAAAACAATTCATTTAGAGTCTTGTCCAGGGCGATGGCAATATCGATACATAGCTTCAAAGATGGATTATACTTCCCTGATTCAATCAGGCCGATAGTCTGCCGGGTTACGCCGACAATATCTGCCAGTTCCGCCTGCGTATATTTTTTACTTAATCTTGCTTTACGAATTCTAATCCCATAGTACATATATTGAAACTCCTCTTTTAAAGCCATATATATAACATATATATAATACTTAATATATATACCCAAAAGGCTTTACTGATGTTTTAGCCTGAAAAGTATGACAATGCGGAACAGCGCATTGTCTGGTTTATTGCTCATTGCAAAAAAGAAAGACGCTCTAAATTCTTGACCCTTCATGAATTATTCTCTAATTTTTGTTGACCACTATAATGCTTCTAATATCTTGCATTTTGAATATTAAAGCTTACACATCCATTCCAATATCGTTATCTATATCAATAAAGTCAAGAAAATTAGTCATATCATTACTTATGAGCACTAAATAGTTGACAATATTCTTGATATATAATATCTTTTTCAAAAATCTAAATCGAGGTTATATGAAGAAAAAGACTCCCAAAAATAGAAATGCTTCCAAAACGAGTGATTTCGAAAACTTGCTTTCTACGGATAAAGAAGTAGCAGAAAACCTAGAAATATCGAAACTATTCGAAGTGGTTCTCAAATCTATCAGCGATGCAGTTATCATAACTGATACAGCCGGAATCGTAAAGTTTATCAATCGCGTTGCCGAGAATATTATCTCCTGTTCTCTCGAAGATAAGGGCAAACTAATTCATGAAATATTGAACATAGAATACAAAACCCATGATAAAGATAGCAAAACTTATCGCCATGGGCATAATGACATTTTTTCTTTAGAGGGTATCAAATATATTAATGATGGATTCGGAAATACTAAAAATGTATCGATTAATATACAATCTTATTCACAAAATAATTTTGAAGGATTTTTGTTTATAATGCGGGATATCACAAATAAAATAAGTCTGGAAAAAGAACTCAAAAAGTCTCAATTAAAAAATACTGCCTTTTTAAAAGCGATACCCGACAAAACGATATTATTAAATATTGAAAATCGCGATTCGATTAATGCTCGCCTTATTGCAATTCTCGATAATGAATTCAGTACCAGCAATATTATCGAGATTCACGATAATATCTTAAAAGCAACCGACAGGAATAAAACACGAACGATAGAATTGCAAACAATCGTTTCCGAGAGTTCAGAATATTCTGGACAGTTTCGAGAAATTAGGATTGTTCCAGTTTCAAGTACTGAGATGCTTTTACTAATCAGGGACATATCGACCAGGAAGCATTATGAAAATGCTCTATTAAAAAGCGAAAAACGCTATCGAAAACTAGTGGAAGAAGCTATGATGGGAATCTATATCTACTATGAAAATAGATATTTATATGTAAATCCAGCTATGGAAAAAATCACAGGCTTCTCAAGAATCGAGCTTCTATCAAAAGATCCCTATAAAATAATAATACCTGAAGACAGAGCTATTCTCGATGGAAGAAGAAAGCTACAGGCGCAGGGAATAGAAGTAGATACAGAATATGCTGTGCGCATTAAAAGGAAAGACGGGAAAATTGCAAAAGTCCTCACAAGAGTCCATCCTACAGTATTCGATGGGTATAATGCGCATCTTGGACACTGCATAGATGTTAGCGAATGTAAAAAAAAGAAATAGCTACCAGTTTGTTTTTTATATATTAGTCCAGGTCCATAATCTCTTGTATTGAATATATCCCCTTCCAGGCAATATAATTTGAGAATAGCCATTCTTACTCAATAATACTTGACATAAGACATCTAAATAGCTAAATTGAGAAGTGAGAAAACCTAAATAAATGGGAGAAGACATGAAACATTTTTTTATTACTTTATTTATAGTTATTATTGCTATATCTCTATTTGCACAGGATGATTTCGGTATTCCATCGATTTTGCCAAAAGAATTAACCTATGGATGCCATTCTGCACCACCAAGTGGCGACAATGTCCTTTTCAATGTCGATGTTATCGATACTGCAAATGATGCTGGTGATGTTTTGCCAGTTACTTACTCAAAAATATTCATATCAACAAATAGCCAGACATCATGGACAAATTACGATATGTCTTTGGATGGCACTTTCGATTATGAAGATACTTATTTCTACAATTGGTCGCCCGCATCTGATTTTTACTATTATTATCAGTTCTCGACAGATAGTACTTTTTCTTCGCTGTCTCCTGAATACGCTGGAACAGGATTTCCAGCTGCGAATTATTGGGCAAATATCCATGATGATCCTGCTGGAGATGATGCTTCTATAACAGTGGAAGGAGATACTTACAACTGGACAAATACCGATTTAAGAAATTTCAAAATGACTTATTCCGATACAAGGCTATATTTTGAAATGACAACGCAAGGTGGGCTCGATACTAATCATGAGTATTTTCTAAGAGAATGTGGAAGTTTGATAACCTGGGACCAAAATGTGAATTTCTATCACTTATATGCTTCGCCTATTATTAATCCAGAAGCACCATATCCAGATTCCATTTTCTATGCGGTGATTTATGGAGATATGGATGTTTCATTTCTCGGAGTTGGAATAACTATAACTCCTGGAGTTTATAAAATCGTAAAACCAGGGCCTGATGCTGGAATGTCTGAATATCTTGATGCATATACGAAAATCAGCAGTAGCACGACTTTTGACCATACAATTTCGGGCAATACTCTACAGATGTGGTTTGAGAAATCCATACTTACATCAGACCCAGATTTTGGCGATTTTCCTGATGACAATGGTTTTGTCACTGGTTGTGGTTTTGTTACCGCTGCTCTATGGCCTAAAGAATGCGGAATGTATGGCGTCGATGTCCCTGATACTTTTTCTTTCGTTGTTCATGATTTCTCTAAGAATACTGCTTTCTACATGCAAACACCACGAGATATTGTCGATGACAATACAGGCTTCACCCTCACAGATGTCGGCTGGAGTGATTTAACTTCAGGCTTCGATATCTCAGTAACATATACCGACCCGGATGATAATTGCCCGGTGCAAAGGACTCTGGAAATCGGCGGATGCTATCCGGGAACATATGAAATGACAACACCAGACCATAAGTATGACGATGGCTCGGTATTTACTGCAGCCTTCACAATGCCAGATGTCGCCAAAATCCCATATCGTTTTACATTCGATGATGGAATGACAGAAACCGTAACCGCCTGGGATACAATTAATACCGGTATATCTTTACTCGATATCGCAGTTAATGGCGCTATTGAAGAGCATATATACCTTGACTCCATGGACATAGGCGAGACCTATATTACAGTCGAGTCTGAGAGCTTGCATATTGCCAATATTGGGACTGTACCAATCGATTTAGGATTGAGAGTTACATCTATAACAGGAAGTGCGGCAACATTCGAGGCTGGAGAAGACCCTACAACAAATATGTTCGAGTTAACGGCTATTTTGAATGATAATACCACACCACCACTTTCTGCAGACTTCGATGCCGGTAGTAATGTAATCTATTCGAGCGCAACGTTTATGTGGTCGGATGGAGCCGATACATACGGGGGCGGCGGAATCAATATTCCACCCGAATGCTATAATGGCGATATTTCTGCTGCCGATGTCATGTCGGAGAAACTTTGGCTTAGGCTGCAAACCCCAACATGGGCAGAAGACATGGATGGCCATGAAGACCTTACCATACAAATCATTGTGCAGGCAAGAGAAACCTTATATTAAAGCCAAAAGCAAGTTTTGAAATCATAAAAGCCTGTAAGATATTGCAGGCTTTTATGATTAATTGATTTACCGATGCTATCATCATCTGCATTTCATCTATAGCGGAATCACAAGAACACTGAAAATATATATGTATAATTAGTCGGATGAGATTTCCGATTCACTTATTCTCGATGAGACTTGCGTTTCTGTCGATGAAAATAGAAATGAATACCAACAGAATGTTATCACGCATCCAAATCCTTTTAAGTAAAATATGCAAAATAGATGTTCCTAATGGTGCTTTGGTAAAGGTATTTAATATTCACAGCCGTCAGATAGCAAAAGCCGATGGCAGGATGCAAAACCAGCCCTGGTCATTTATCCGGGAACCCAAAAACCGGCCTCATGGAACTTATTTCGCCCAGATTCCATACAATAATGGCAAAGCATCCGGCCACCGCTTAGTCTATATGAAATAGGCTATGTCTTTTTCTGGCAATCCTTTATGAAGTTTGAATAAATATCTTCGTAAATCAACGAAAGCTCGTCATCGCCGATTTCAATAGGAGACTTTCTCCTGGACATCGCCTTGACAATTCTTTTGTCGAAAGGAATTTCGCCCAATATCTCTCTATTGCCTGCCCATTTTTTGATTTCTGCTGCAAGTTCTGGATTCAGATCAGCCTTATTAATCACAATACCGACAGGAACCATGAAATGCTCTGCCACCTGCACTACCCTTTTTAAGTCATGCAGCGCAGACAAAGATGGCTCAGCAACTGCTATTGCATAGTCCACACCAGTAATCGATGCAATAACCTGACATCCAATCCCGGGAGCGCCATCGATTAGCACAAAGTCGAGGTCATTCTCCTCGGCAAAATCACTACCCTGCTCGCGAACTTTTGTTACCATTTTTCCAGAATTATCGCGGCCGGCCGAAAGCTCGCCATGGAATAATCCTCCAAAAGGTGTTTCGGAATGCTTGAGATATCCAGAATTCATATCATGCATAGAAATCGCTTCGACAGGGCAAACCAATTGGCAAACTTTGCATCCCTCACAGCTATGCTCATCGACAAGATAATTGCCATTATCGCTTATGATAGCAGCAAATCTGCAACTTTCATAGCATTTGCCACATAAAACACATTTATCCTGATCGATTTTTGCAAATTGACCGTCCCAGAAATCGTCACGGTTAATTTCTTTAGCGTCTGTAACGATTTCGAGATTTGATGCATCGACATCTGCATCTACAAGCGCTTTTGATGGCATTATTCTGGCAAGAGCAGATGTAAATGTTGTTTTTCCTGTTCCGCCTTTTCCACTTATTATAACTATCTGTTTCATCTTGCCATCTCCCGAATATCCTGCCACAGCTTATCAAATTTACCGGCCCAAGCATCGGATATTTCATAAGGCGCAGTTCCTTTCGAGTAATTAAAAGCAATCTCTTTGCTAAACGGAATACTCATAATAATGGGAATGCCCCCTATTTCATTTTCAATCTTTTCGATACCCAAATCAGAGCGATTGACAATCACGAATACTTTTTTCTTCAGTTCTCTTGTTATTACAAGTGCTTCTTTCAAATCATGAATTCCAAAAGGAGTCGGCTCCGTAACCAGGATTACGATATCTGCCATTTTCATCGATTCGACAGTGGGATGAGCGGCTCCCGGCGGGCAATCTACGATAATATCTTTATCATCAGGTAGTTTCTCAAATAATTGTCTTATGAGAGTCGTGGACGTGGCTTCGCCAATATCGAGCCGGCCTTCGATGAAGCTTCCATCATCAGAAAATCCTATCTCTCCGATCCGCCTATCGGCCTCGGATATGGCATTTTGGGGGCAAACTATTTTACATCCACCACAACCTTTGCATAGATCCTTTACCGGAAACACTTTCAATTTATCGAGAACTACAATAGCATTGAAAGCACAGAATTCAGAACATTTCTTACAAAAATCGCATTTCTCCGGGTCTATAACAGGAAGTTCTGTCGTACCAATAATCTTTTTTTTGATATTCTTACTGTATAATATATTGGAATTTGGCTCTTCTACATCGGCATCCACCAGGATTGCCTCATTCTTTGCAGCCAGAGCAAGCGACACTGATAAAGTAGTTTTACCAGTGCCGCCTTTACCACTTGCTATCGCAATAATCATTTATCGTTTTGCTCGATTTCATCGAGTCTTTCCTGGACATCATTTAGATTTTGTTTTAGCATTTCGGCTTCATTCTTAAGATAAGTAGCTTCATCCTGTTGATTGTTAGCAAGATTCGCTTCAGCCCGATATCCTGGGCCAAAACCTCTTGCGAGCCCTCTTCCAGGGCCTCTTCCGAAACCAGCGCCACGTCCGTAGCCACGGCCAAATCCTGCTGCCATTCCACGGCCTCTTATACCTCTGCCGCGTCCAAAGCCTGCACCGCGGCCACTGCCTGGTTCGGTATAACCTGGCCTATCATTTCCGGCACAATAGCCCATGGCACGTCCTGTCATCTGTCCATTTCCCAATGGCCCTGTTCTGTCGCCACCTGGCATTTTTGCCTCCTTTATTTAAATTACAATTATAAGCCCTTGTGAGCTTTACCTACTGTGTTTATTTCTTGTAAATTCTTGTCTTCAATATCATCGATAATTTCTTTGACCAACTTTCTGCCAGAATTGGAATACATTTTTATTCCGGCTTGATTAAGCACTCCAAAAGCATTTGGCCCGACTGCTCCAGTCACAATTCCGTGTATGCCATTATCGATAATCACCTGAGATGTCCTAATACCGACACCATGGCCGGATGATTTGGCTGCATTATCCAGAAAATCGACAATCTCCGATTTCTCGCTATCATAAATAATGAAATATCTAGCACGTCCAAATCGAGGGTCAAGAGTAGATTCCTTCTCTTTTCCGTTTGATGTTATTGCGAATTTCAATTTGTACCTCCTTAAAGTTAGTTCTACCTAATATATAATAAAAACTATCGTCAAAGTCAAGCTTAATATTAGGTATAACTAATTTATTTTTGCTTGCACTAGATTAATTTTCTATTTACTTTTTTGGCCTTGTAATTTATGTTGTTTTGAAAATTACAAATTTCCCATTTGTGATAAATGAAGATTTTTCAGGTATCGATGGTCTAATACCTATTGAAGATTCTAACCGAGGAGAAGAAATGAAAAAATTACTCTTGATTGTATTCGTTTTAATATCAATATCGTTATTTGCAGAAGATGAAGTATTATTCTCGGGCGATGTAAGCTATGGTGGCTATGGTGCTCCTATAGTTGGTTTTACCGGTTTCGATGATGATATGCATGTCCTGGTCGGTGGCCGAGGAGGCTTTATTATCAATAATACAATTGCGATAGGTGGCGGTGGTTTCGGAAAAGCCACTGAACACGAAAGGACTAATCTTCCAATGTATCCAGATTCGATATGGGATATCAATATGGGCGCAGGTGGGCTTTTCCTGGAATATATCTGGGGAAGCGACAGGCTTCTGCATATGACTTTCGATGCATCGTTCTACTGGGGCGGAATCTCTTATAACTTTGACTTCGACTGGGACCTTGATGACGATGAAGAAGAATATGAATATATCGAAGAAAATGCCATTGTAGATGCATTTTTCATGATAGAACCTGGAGCCAATATCGAAATCAATATGTTTGAATGGATGCGGCTAAATGCAGGCGCACATTACAGAATCATGACTGGAATAGATAAGATGGGTTATGAAAACTCCGATTTCAGCGGTCTGAATATTTCATTGATGGCTAAATTTGGAAGCTTTTGATATATTCAATTAACTACAAGGTCTACTCCGGCCT
>JBKHBT010000045.1:0-24712 GCA_046542255.1 Candidatus Zixiibacteriota bacterium
GGTATATATATTAAGTATTATATATATGTTATATATATGGCTTTAAAAGAGAAAAAGGCATTGGAGCTAATTAAAAAAAATTTGACAGTAAACTCAAAAACGAAATTCACCCCAACGCCAAGAGCCGTATGGGGTTGCTTTGTTTTAGGGTGAAGAACATCAGTTTAAAGTCATTCCTAGCAATAAAATATACATTATAATTTATTTACCACTCCAAAAGCAAAAAAAGTAGAGGCGCGATAAAATCGCGCCTCTTTAATTATCGATTGAATATATTTTCGCAAGTAGCGATTAGTTTTATTTCTTGTCCTTCACCCAGCTATAATCGATTTCTGCCATCTGTTTGTAAATATTCCAGCGGCGATCGACATCGAATTGTGCCTGTTTGGCAAGCATTTCGCAGCGTTCTGCATCGATCTGTTTGAGGACGCGATAGCGGTTTTCGGCCATCATGAAGTCCTTGACTGGAAGCGAAGGCTCTTTGGAATCGAGTTGGAGTGGGTTCTTGCCCTCATCGATTCGTCTTGGGTCGAAGCGATAGAGAATCCAATGGCCAGAATCGACTGCCTTCTTTTGCTCTTCGGTCTGTGTGCTCATATTGATTCCATGAGCGATACAGGGCGAATATGCAAGAACAATCGATGGGCCAGGATAGCTTTCGGCCTCATTCAATGCCTTAACCGCCTGATTCGGATTCGAGCCGATTGCAATCTGTGCGACATAAACATAACCATAGGTCTGCATCAGTGCGCCCAGGTCCTTCTTCGGCGTGCCTTTGCCTGCATATGCGAATTTCGCCGTAGAACCACGGCCGGTCGCCTTGGATGACTGTCCACCAGTATTGGAATATACCTCGGTATCCAAAACCATGACATTAACATCACGGCCCATTGCCATAACATGGTCGAGGCCACCATAGCCAATATCATAGGCCCAACCATCGCCGCCGAGAATCCAGATGGATTTCTTGACGAGATAGTCTGCCAATGATTCTAAGTACATATCATCATTTTTGAGAGCGATGTTTTTCAGCTCTGCCACATATCCGCGCATCTTAGCGATATCATCATCAGAGCACTGGCAGGTTTCAAGAAGGTTCTTCTTGAGGTCGGCTGGAATATAATCTGCTGCTTCGACACGCTCTTTGGCCTGCTGCTGAAGCCTATCGACAGTGAGCTTGAAACCGAAACCGATTTCGGCATTGTCTTCGAAAAGGCTATTGGTCCATGCAGGTCCTAAACCATCTTCATTTTTGCAATATGGCGTTGTCGGAAGGTTTCCGCCGTAAATGGATGAACATCCGGTTGCATTTGAAATGAGCATACGGTCGCCGAAAAGCTGAGTCATAAGCTTGACATAAGGAGTCTCGCCACAACCAGCACATGCACCACTGAACTCGAACAGTGGCCTAAGAAGCTGACTGCCCTTAACCGAATCTTTCTTGAAGCTCTCCGGATCGGTTTCCGGGAGATCAAGGAAGAATTCCCAGTTCAATCGTTCGGTTTCGCGAAGTTCAAACTGGCTCTGCATATGGATTGCCTTGCGGTCTTTCTCTTTATTCTTTGCAGGACATGCAACAATGCATAGTCCGCAACCGGTACAATCTTCTGGTGCAACCTGCAAGGTAAACTTCTTGCCAGCATATTTCTTGGTCCTGGCATCTGTCGATTTGAATGTCTCGGGTGCAGTTTTGAGTTCCTTCGGATCGTAGATCTTCATACGAATCGTCGCATGTGGGCAGATAATCGAACATTGGCCACACTGGATACAGGTATCCGGGTCCCATACAGGGATTTCTGTTGCGATATTTCGCTTTTCATATTGTGTGGTGCCTGTCGGCCATTGCCCATTAGCCGGCATCTGTGATACCTTGATATTATCGCCCTTAAGACGAATAATCTCGGCAGTAACTTCCTTGACAAAATCCGGTGCATGATTAGGGACAGTAGGCGGCATTTCGAGTTCGCATTTATGTGCCGGGTCATATGTAACTTCTTCTACATGTTTCTGGCCAGCATCGACAGCATCGAAGTTCATCGTGACGACTTTCTCGCCCTTCTTGCCATATGTCTTCTGGATATAATCCTTCATTAGCTTTACGGCTTCTTCTGGCGGAAGAATTCCTGTAATCTTAAAGAAAGCCGACTGCATTATCGTATTGATTCTTGCGCCGAGTCCAAGCTCTTTGGCAATGTGTATAGCATCTATCGCATAAACCTTTGCTTTTTTCTCTGCAAGCTGGCACTGGACTTTATACGGAAGCTTGTCCCAGATTTCGTCATTTGGATAAGGCGAGTTTATCAGGAATGTGCCGTTTTCTTTCAGGTCCTTGAGCATATCGTATTTCTCGATAAATGACCAGTTATGACATGCTACAAAGTCTGCGCCTGCGCAAAGATAAGTGCTCTTGATTTTATGGTCTGAGAAGCGGAGATGGCTTGTTGTCCTTGCTCCGGCTTTCTTAGAGTCATATACGAAATAGCCCTGTACGAATTTGTCAGTAGCTTCGGAAACGATCTTAATCGTATTCTTATTTGCGCCGACTGTACCATCGGAACCAAGGCCCCAGAACATCGCCTGATAGGCTGTGGAACATGTCTTGGTAAGCTCTTCGCACCATTTCAGGCTGGTATTTGTGACATCATCATCGATACCGATTGTGAAATGATTCTTCTTTTCGCCTGTGAGGTTATCATATACGGCCTTGATCATGCCGGGTGTGAATTCTTTGGATGATAGTCCATATCTTCCGCCGAGAATTAGCGGACGCTCTTTGAATGGCGCTGTGCCATCTTCGAGCATCTCATCGACTGCATCGACGATATCGAGATATAGCGGCTCGCCCAGGCTGCCGGGTTCTTTTGTCCTATCGAGAACGGAGATATATTTGACAGTCGAAGGAAGCGCTTTGGCAAGATGCTTAACGCTGAACGGACGATACAGCCTGACTTTGATAACGCCGACCTTTTCGCCTTGCGATGTTAGATATTCGACTGTTTCTTCTGCGGTTTCTGTGGAAGAGCCCATAAGGACGATGACTTTCTCGGCATCTTTTGCGCCGAAATACTGGAAAATCTCATATTTACGGCCAACGAGCTTCTCGAGTTTTGCCATATATTTATCGACAATGCCCGGAACTGCGTCATAATATTTATTGACTGTCTCGCGGCCCTGGAAATATACATCAGGATTCTGCGAAGTACCGGAAATCATAGGATGATCCGGTGAAAGGCCCTTTTTCCTGTGATGGATTACAAATTCATCATCGATCATCTCGCGCATGACTTCTTTGTCATTGACATAGATATTCTGAATTTCATGCGATGTCCTGAAACCATCGAAGAAGTGCACAAATGGAAGCTGTGCTTCGAGGCCTGCTGCTGTTGCAACAATGCCCAGGTCCATAACTTCCTGCACGCTGCCGGATGGCATAAGGCAGAAGCCGGTATTTCTGACGCTCATGACATCGGAATGGTCTCCAAATATCGATAGTGCCTGACATGCGAGCGAACGAGCCGAGACATGGAATACAGTGGGGAGAAGTTCTGCTGCGATTTTATGCATATTCGGAATCATCAGAAGAAGTCCCTGGCTTGCTGTGAATGTTGTACATAGTGCACCTGAAGCAAGCGCACCGTGGACAGCGCCGGATGCGCCGCCTTCGGATTGCATTTCGGCGACATCTGGAATGGTATCCCAGATATTTTTCTCGCCATTAGCGCTTTTGGCATCGCAGATTTCGCCCATTCCGCTCGAAGGCGTAATAGGATAGATTGCGACTACTTCACTTAAGGCATGGCCGATATGCGCTGCTGCGCTGTTTCCGTCCATTGCGACGAATTTTTGTTTCATAACTTTTCCCCTTTTTTATGCTACTGTTTACCTCTCAAATAACTTGTGAAATTAAGGAGGAATGGTGTTTAAGTCAAGTTATATATATGTAATGGGGGATTTTGGGGGTGGATATGCTGGGATGGATGTGAATGGATGATTATTCAATTTCGGGCGATGAAGAAGGGCAGGTTATGAACCTGCCCTACCGGATTGTTCGATATATTTGAATCTGATTGTAGGGCGCGGGTCCATGACCCGCCCTATGATTTTTGGGGTATTGATTTGGGGTTGTTTTTTGGAATTGAATTGGGGGGTTTGGGTTTTGTTTGCAATTGGTATTGGGATAGGGAAAGAGAAAGTCCCTCGTTCCAACGCTCCGCGTGGAACACAATATCTAAGCTCAAATCACCGATTTGAGCAACGCTCCGCGTTGATTTAGCCCTCACCAAAAGAAAAAAAATGAATTCGCCCAATATTCAAAATTTAAAATGCTTGCCAAATAATGAACAATAATATAATATAATAAAATAACAAGAACACGATACAATATCTACGAAGATAAATATCCATATTTCAGAACCTTAACCGCTTTTAGATGGACACCAATATTTAACCATATTGAACCTTGCGATATACTCATCGACAGCCTGAATTTTATGATATCAAACGATCGATTGAGACTTTATGGATATGTAATAATGATCGATCATATTCACATGATTGCTAAAGGTGAAAATCTTAAAGGCGAGATCAATAAATTAAAATCCTATACTGCCCGAAAAGTAATAGATTGGGCAAAATCACGAAATCAAACGAATTTGTTACAACAACTAAAGATAGATGATATCGATGATCGAGATTTCAAATTATGGGAGGCTGGATTCAAACCAGTACAAATAACTAATTCCGAAATTATGAAATCATGGCTAAATTATATTCATAATAATCCTGTTAAGAAAGGTTTCGTTATTAATCCGGAGGATTGGCTTCGAAGCAGCGCATTGAATTATGCAGGTGATGGTGGTTTATTGGATATTGTTGTTGATTGGTGAATTATGACGGGAATCAACGCGGAGCGTTGCTCAAAACAAAGATTTGAGCTTGCCTTTCGTTCCACGCGGAGCGTTGGAACGAGGGAAAGAATTGGTATTTAAGTCAAGGGATATATGTAATGGGGGATTTTGGGGGGATTTGCAAGTTCTCTGGTGATTTGCTTGAAAGCTATCTGTGATTTGAGTTGTAGGGGCGGTTCACGAACCGCCCCTGCCGGATTGTTCGATATATTTGAATCAGATTTTAGGTATGAGGGTGGAATATTGGCATGCTTGCCTTTACTAAGCGAATTTAATTTGTAAGTTGAGAAGCAATTAAATCTTGACTTACATTATGAATAGTATATATTTTTAGTAAAACTAGGAGGAGATATGAAAACTAGAAAAGAAGCTTTGGCTCTTTTTATTAAGGAACTTAATTTTACCCCAGAAACTGTGGAAAAGAGTTTTGATGCGAGATTTCATATACAGAAATATATATATCTTTTACAAGAATGGAAAGGATACCAGTGGTCATATCCTTACAATATGTATGTAAGCGGACCATATTCACCTGATTTAACAAAAGATGTTTATAGTGTCATTGAAAATGGGAATTTCGAGCAATTCTCTAAGGGGCAATTAAATTCTGAATTCATTGAAGATTTAAGAAATGTAAAAAATTTGACACAAGATGATGAAACTTTAGAAGCTTTGTCAACTTTATTTTATATTTTTAAATCTTACTTATGGGCAAATAAGGATGTGGAAGAATTAAAAGAACATATATTTCAAAGTTTTAGAACTGCAAAACCAAGAATTTCAAATGATATAAGAGATAGAGCTTGGGAAATATTAAAGTCTCAAATTTTTCAAGATTTTACTGATTAAGATATGAATCGAAAACGTAGGATTCTTGATAATTTACATGGTCTAATCTATTTAACAGAATTAGAATACAAACTAGTACAAACTAAACATTTTCAAAGATTACGTCATATTAAACAATTAGGTGTTGCTGAATTAGTATTTCCTGGTGCCAGTCATACACGTTTTAGTCATTCACTTGGGGTTTTAGAACTTACAGATAAAATCTATTCAATGCTGTCCAAACATTCTTCCAATTACCCAAACTTGGAAAGAGATCGAAGAGTTATGCGAGTAGCAGCTTTATTACATGACATTGGACATTATCCGTTATCACATACTCTAGAAGCAGCATACCAGAAGTTTTACGACTACGAGAATGAAGGATCTAGTAAAGAAGATGAATCTGAAGTGAATGGGAATCATAAAGATTTAAGTAAATATTTTACTAAAACAAAAAAAGTTAAACAGAATGAAGCCAATATAAAAGATCCTATGAATCATGAAGAGTTGAGTAAATTTATCATAGAACAAAATGTTGATATTTTTAATATATTAAAAAATGAACTAGACACATATGATATTCAAGACATAAAACGCTCAATAATTGGTGCCGAAACTGTTTCCCAACCTTACTTAATCCAACTATTGCATTCAGATTTAGATGCTGATAATTTGGATTATTGTTTAAGAGATTCACATGGTGCTGGTATACAATATGGAAAATATGATATTAATTATTTATTAGATAATGTTAGGCTATTTGAAAAGGATAGCAGTTTCGTATTATGTTTCAAAGAAAGAGCAATTCACACAATTGAGCATTTCTTATTAGCGAGACATTTTTATTATCTTCAGATTCTTTATCATAAGAGAAGATTATTTTTTGAAGAAGCTGCAAAGCGTTTTGCTATTGAATCAATTAAGATTGGTTGGTTACCAAAGCCTTCTCAGTATCGCACAATCATCTCAACCCAGCAGGGACTCAAGTTTACAGATCATTTTTTTGGGTCATTATGCCACAAAGCCTATAATAATCAAAAATATTCATTCAATGAAAAAAGTCCTTGCTCATCTACCGACAAAATGAAAATATTTGCGAAAATTCTGATTGAAGCTATTAGTCTACCTTCAAATAGAATTTACAGTAATAAAATAATTCAAGAACTGCCTTCATGTCTGCGCTTTAATCATTTAAGAGATTATAATGAATTTAAAGATAAAAGAGACAATTTTTATAATAACCTAAAAGAACAAGCTGTTGGAATTCAAACTATGAAAAGCAAATTTCTATTCGATGAATATAGATTTGAAGATAATGAAATATTAACTAACACATTTGGCCGATTTTATAGTAAGTTTAGTGTCACTAAAACACTGAGTGAATATAAATTTGAAAAATTCGATCCTAAATCAGATAAACCTTACATTCCTACTGATGATGAGTTTTTATACGAGTCTCGAGATCCTATAAGAATAATTGATAAAGACGGTAATATTAGTTTTTTATCTGAAGATAAAAGCTCACTTGCATACATGCTAGCAAGAAATAAAATAGGCGTTTATACGCATTTTTTTAGCGAATAATAATTCTTTTCACTCTTACTCCAGCCCTGCAAATAGCACAATAACTTCACCCCAAACCCTAAATACCCCCTCCCTAATTCCCAACCACAACCCTCCCAAACTTGCCTTTGAAATACCCTATGAATATCAAAACTATATGTACGAAGATAAATATCCGTACTACATAAAATTGTTGAATGTCCCGGGTAGCGAAGCTTGAAGATGGTATGTATGGCTGCCACAGGCTGAAGCCTGTGGTTGTAGTTGATATGGTGATGTTTATGGTTACTGGTACTGCAATTAAGACCTGCCTATCAAATCATCATAATCAGCATGATTGCCAATCCAGAACCAGACAATACCGTCATCAACAGGTGCCCCAAGTGCCCTATATTAAAGCCCAATGCGTACGCTTCAATATTTGCCATCAGCAACAGAATAGTATTTTAGAGAAGGATGTCTTAGGTCGTTCTTAAGTAATTGAAAATTCTTATTTGCAAGATCCTGAACTTCGATTGGTAATTTATTAAATAATTTCCAGAATTTTGAGGATGTGAAATGCTTCAAAGCAATTTAGCCTTTCCAGACCTATATTCTCGAATCGCTTCTTTTGCCAAATCATCCAGCTTGCCATCAGTAGCATCTTTTTCTAATTGCCTGTCCCATAATTCTGCATCAAATTCTGCAAACCATCGCCTGAATTCGGCAAGTTCCTCTTGCGAAAGGCTTTTTACTTCTTCTCTTATTGTCTCTACAATCGTCATACTCTCTCCATGAAACGAGAAAAATTTGCTCTCTAATACAATTATATAATTATTAAGGAAACAGTCAAGTGGTAATAAATTTTCTATGCATCAAAATCCGTGTTTGTTACTAGCCAAACCAGCATCATCCAGTCATTTTGAGACTTGATGTCTGCCACAGGCTAAAGCTTGTGGTTGTAGATAATGGGATTTACAACACCATACTTTAGTATGGTGCCAGCAGCTGCATTTTTTCTCAAAGCATACTCCTTTCAAACTTGCCTTTGAAATACCCTATGAATATCAAAACTATATGTACGAAGATAAATATCCGTACTACATAAAATTGTTGAATGTCCCGGGTAGCGAAGCTTGAAGATGGTATGTATGTCTGTCACAGGCTGAAGCCTGTGGTTGTAGTTGGTATAGTGATGTATAGGGCTTCTGGCAATTGCAACACCATACTTTAGTATGGTGACAGCACCAAGGTTTAGCCCTTTTAAACCGCCAATTCCTCATAAGAAAATTCATTCAATCCAGCATTTGCTTTGGCATGTTCTATAGTCATGTTTACGAGATTTCCATTTTCATCGAGATCGATATAGATATTCTCGTTGATTTCTTTGGTCTCGGTTATTTCATGCTGTGAGAACTCTACAATTGCTGTGTCAGTATCTTTGAAGTATTTGAGTTTCATTTCATCTCCTTATATGATCTATCGAAAAAAGCATTGTGTATGGTTTCTCCGTCTTCTAAAAGAATGACTCTCAGAAATTTGTCGACTTCTTCAATTTTTGCCCATTTCTTGATTCTACTATCGTTTTGTACTTGAACTTCAATAGGATTTTTAATCACATACATAATCCATTCATCCTTGATACCACGCCTGTCGGGTCGCTTTCTGGTGTATTTGAAATATTCGGTTGTCTTCATTTTTAAAAGTCCAAATCTTTGCATCAATTAGCAAAAGAATTTATTTTCATTATGTGCTTTCATATCCTCGATTGTAAGCTCAATTGCCTCGCGCATCGATAGGATAGTCTCATCAACTGTTTCGCCCTGGTTATAACAACCGGGCAGTTCAAAGCAGCGGGAGATATAACCGCCGTATTCATTGGGTTCGATAATTATTGTGAAATTTTGTTTGCTCATAAATCTCCTTTACTATTGAAATAAATATAGCAATTGGATGACGGAATTGAAAGTTAATTTTGAGATTTTGATGGCTTGATGAAGATATACACTTCTGCCACAGGCTAAAGCCTGTGGTTGTAGTTGATAATGTTATCTATATGGCTTCTGGCAATCCAATTAAGATCAACCTATCAAATCATCATAATCAGCATGATTGCCAATCCAGAACCAAACAATACCGTCATCAACAGGTGCCCCAAGTGCCCTATATTAAAGCCCAATGCGTACGCTTCAATATTTGCCATCAGCAACAGAATAGTATTTTAGAGAAGGATGTCTTAGGTCGTTCTTAAGTAATTGAAAATTCTTATTTGCAAGATCCTGAACTTCGATTGGTAATTTATTAAATAATTTCCAGACAATGCGCTACTCCGCATTGTCATACTTTTCAGGCTAAAATATCAATAAAGCCTTTTGGGTATATATATTAAGTATTATAATATATATGGTTTTAAAAGAGAAAGAATCTTAACCGATTATAATTGGGAACATCTTCATGATAATGAAGAATTCAAGGAGATTGTTGGCCAATAATTATTCGACAATAATATTACCTAAATAAAAAATCCACAGGCAATTATCAGTCCCCTGTGGATTTCTAATTAGATAAATCAAATATAATATCAGATTATTGCACCATAATTAAATCCTGTGAGGACTTTGTCGATATTCAGAAGAATTTTGACAGAGTTTTTGGTTTTGGCCATTCCAAGAATATATTCATCGTCCATGCCATCGCCTAAGGCTGGAGCATCTTCGATTTCCTGTTCGGTAATATCCAGCACTTCTGATACGCTATCGACCATCATACCGACTTGCACAGTCTCATCTTCGCCCATCACTTCGACGACTATAATACATGTCTGGTCGGTGGGCTCGATCTGAGACATTCCGAATTTTAATCTTGTGTCGATTATTGGTATAATCTGTCCGCGAAGATTAATCACGCCGCGTACAAAATGTGGTGTCTGTGGTACCGGCGTAATTGGCATAAGCTCGATTATTGTTCTGACTTTTAATATCTCGAGACCATATTCTTCAGTATCGAGCCTAAATGTTAGATATTTTCCCGGTTTGGCTTTTGTATTGCCGCCGATCTCTTGTTCAGGCGCCAAAACCGCTGCTTCACTTGCCGTCATGATTGCTCCTTCTTTATATTACTATTATTCATATCGAAACTAATCTACTCCTCATTTCGGCATTTTTCATTTTAACATTAGGAATTTTTGTATAACCTGAAGTTCAATAGACATTTCAAGATCCACCACAATCCATTGCTTTCATGACTGCCTGAAGTTGGAACTTCTCAACTTTCAAACCCCTGGAACTCTTCTTCTGTTTTTGTAATATACATAGCAAAAGGCTTTACTGATGTTTTAGCCTGTGAAGTATGACAATGCGGAACAGCGCATTGTCTGTCAGGGATAGAAAGAAACGAAGTGGAGCTTCGAAGAACCTTGCGATACAAAGCAGAGCTTTGTATCGAGGTAGTTTGGGCAAGAGCTTTGTATCGAGGGTGTTATTTTTGTATCCAGGGTAGTATTTCTTTATATTTGGTTACTGAAGTTCACCATTTATGTTTAAGGTTCCAAAGTTTAAGTTGCTTTATATTTTGTAAATAGAAATTCTTACATTGGGATAAAACAGAAACGAGGTTAAGAGTGCAGGAACACAGAATTAATAATCTATTTCTATATTGGGGTTTTGCCGTTCTTGCAACTCTTTTTTGATTTCTTGAATAAGAATTCTCATTTTGGTGTCATTGCCGCCGGTTGCGCTCATTCTTGTCGATACGCTTTGGTAGAAATCGGCTTTACTCTCTACGACTTCTCTTCTGGGGTCGTCTTCCGGAAACTGTTCGGCTTTTTGTTGGTATTCGCTGGCCTTCTGTCTTATCTGATGCGCCCTCGCACGAACTTGTGTCGCTGTCCTGTTGCCTGCGAGAAATCTCATATCTTCTTTGGCATCTTCCCATAACCTTTTATATTCTTTGTTTATAAATTCTGCTTTTTCTTTTGCCTCTTTTTGTCTTTCGTCATAATCATCATCAGCTAGTTTTTGCAAGGAATCAACGATCCTTTTGTATTCCGTGCTATCTACATTACTGGTGATTGTTGTGTCGGTATTGAATGAATCATTTACGCCAAGGCTTTCCACGGTAGAAGCAATTAATGAGTCGATATTTACATCTCTTTGCCGGGATTGGCTGGTAGAAGCCTGCTCGGTTTTATCTTCGCCTTTTTTCCTTCTGGCCGATTCTGTTTTTGCTTCTTGTTTATTGGTTTTATCGTCCTGTTTTTTCTTTTTGGATGAACAACCTATATTGAGCATCAGTAGAGAAACCATAAATATTAGAAATAGCTTTTTCATATTCAACTCCGATTAATCATGCTTCTAAGGTAATCATGTCCGGCCTTAATTGCCTCGTCTATTTTGTCGGCATCTTTTCCGCCGGCATTTGCGAAATCTGGCCTTCCGCCGCCTCCGCCGCCGACTGCCTGAGCCATTTGTTTGATCATCTTACCAGCATTGAAGCCCCTCTTGACGACATCGTCTGTTATGCTGACTACTATTGCGACTTTGTTTTTGTCCTTTGCTACCAGGGCGATTATACCGCTTTCGATTTTGGATTTAAGCATATCGGCGGCTTCGCCAAGGTCGGCACGGTTTTTAATCGCAATTTCGGAGATTATGTATTTGATGCCTTCGATTTCTTCAACATCATCCAGAAGGTCTTTGGCGGCATTTATGCCTTTCTGCTTTTCTTTGCTTTTGATATGATTCTTAAGCTCCTTAACTTCATCCTGGAGCTGCTGGATTTTTTCGGGAATCATAAAGCCTTTTATCTTGAGAAGCTCTTCGCTCTGTTTTATTATCTGCCTCATTCTCTGTGTATATTTTATAGCAGCCGTACCTGTCAATGCCTCGATTCTTCGGGAGCCGGAGCCGACAGACTCTTCATTGGTAATGATAAATGTCCCGATATCTCCGGTATTATCGACATGTGTTCCGCCACATAATTCTGCCGATATCGGATCTACGCTAACTACTCTAACTTTATCGCCGTATTTTTCGCCAAAAAGGGCAGTTACGCCTTCTTGTAGGGCTGTTTTATAGTTATCTGCCTTGACATTGACAGGATAATTCTCTATTATCGCTTTATTCACAAGATTCTCGACTTCGATAAGCTGTTGTTCGGATAGCTTTTTGAAATGAGTATAGTCGAAGCGCAATCTATCCGGGCCGACATAGGAACCGCTTTGCCTTGCATGGTCGCCTATTACTTCGCGAAGGGCGGCATGTAGAAGGTGAGTTGCTGTATGATTTCTCGCAGTATCCAACCTTCTTTCGCCGTGAACGCAAGCATTTACAGGCTTTTCGCAGTCGATTACGCCGGTCAATTTTCCGATATGGACGATCTCATCTCCTTCTTTTACTGTCTCTTCGACAGTGAATTGGAAACCATCGCCAAAAATATCACCGACATCGCCGACCTGCCCACCGGACTCGGCATAGAACGGGGTTCTATCGAGTACTATCGCTACTTTATCATCATCGATTTTCTTCCATTTGCGGATATTGACTTTTTCTTCCAGGACATTATAACCTGTGAAAATCGAGCTTTCTCCTTTGGAGACATCGGTCCATTCAGATGAATCGCCGAGTGACATATCGCCTCGAAATTTGCCCGCTTGCCTTGCTTTTTCGCGCTGCTTTTCCAGCTCTGATTCAAAGCCGCCAATATCGATATCGAGGTTTTTCTCATTTGCCAGCATTCGGGTAAGATCAACCGGAAAACCGAATGTATCGTAAAGTCGAAATACATCGGTTCCCTCGATTGTATCGCCTTCATCTAATGGCTCCACAATCTTTTCGAAAAATTTCAGGCCATTGTCCAGTGTTTCTTCGAATCGGTCTTCTTCAGCTTTAACCACAGTGGCGACAAATTGGCTTTTGTCCAGAAGCGCCGGGAAAGCATGGGACATAGTATCGATGACTCTGGCAGAGAGTTTGTATAATATCGGCTCGTGCACACCGAGTTCTCGTGAAAACCTTGCAGCGCGGCGAAGTATTCTCCTAAGCACATAGCCCCGGCCTTCATTGGAAGGCATTGCGCCATCCGAGATGGCGAATGTAAGGGCGCGAATATGGTCTGCGATTACCCAGAAAGGGATATGATTTTGTTGATAGCTGTATTCCACGCCAGAAAGCTCCTGAATTTCTGAAATTATTGGCATAAAAAGGTCTGTATGATAATTTATGCCGATTGTATCCTGAAGAATCGAAGCCAGCCTTTCAAAACCCATACCGGTATCGACCGATTGCATAGGCAGCTCAAAAAGCGTGCCATTTTGATTGCGATAGAATTCCATAAAAACCAGATTCCATATCTCTATAAATTGCTCGGTTTCATCATTAGGAATTCCGGCTGCACCGGGATTGGTATCGAAATGAATTTCGGAACATGGGCCGCATGGGCCAGTATCGCCCATCTCCCAGAAATTGTCCTTTTCATCGCATCTTATGATCCTGCTTTCGGGCAGGCCGCTGATTTTTTTCCAGAGATGGAAGGCATCGTCATCGTCATTATAGACTGTTGCCCAGAGACGATCTTTGGGAAGCGAGTATTCTTGTGTCAGAAGTTCCCATGCAAAAAATATTGCTTCTTCTTTGAAATAATCGCCGAAAGACCAATTGCCCAGCATTTCGAAAAAAGTATGATGAGTACCGTCATGTCCGACTTCTTCCAGGTCATTGTGCTTGCCAGATACGCGAATACATTTCTGAGTAGATGTCGCCCTTTTGAATTTGCTCTCGCGTTTTCCAAGGAAGATATCTTTGAACTGGTTCATCCCGGCATTTGCGAAAAGCAATGTAGGGTCATCGATAGGAACAACTGGCGATGATTGCACAATTTCGTGATTGTTTTCCTTGAAGTATTGTAAAAAGATGTCTCTGATTTTATCCGATTTCATTTATCCTCGCAATTTTTCAATTTTCATCAGTAAAGAATATAAAAAAAATCTCTAATTTTTCAAGTCTATTTTATTAATAAAATTGCTGCAAATTTAGATATTGTTTTGTTTATAATGATAGATAAAAGCTGTGATAATTACGTGTATTGTCCCAAAAATCACATAAAGCATAAATTAAAGCTATATAGCGACTTATCTAATAATTTTTTAGTATATAGAACTTGACAATTTAATATTTTAATCTTAATTTGTAGGTGAAGGAGAATACATAAGAAAACCTAAAGCATAAACATATTGGGGGAAACCGTGAAAACTAAGTTATCATTCTTTCTATTTCTATTGCTAATCTTACCATTGTGGGGCAAAGCCTATGATGATGTCGCCAAGCTAAAGCAGCTCGAGGCGGAAAGAAAACAGCTCGATGTACGCAAGAAAGCAGTAGTTCTCGAATCTATGGATGAGATTACTCCAAGCTTGACTGAACTTCATGTTAAAAATAATTTTGAAACCAAAGGTGTTCACCCACCTGCTAAAAAGATCAATCCTATTGCTGAAAAATATTTTGGTGTTTTGCCCCCAAATGTAGCAGCATATAGCAATGTTGATGTATCTTCGCTTCGTCGCGATCCCGAACCGACCGAGCCGAGCGAGATTATGGAATTTGGAGATGACCAGCTCGTTAGTCACCCATCGACGCCTGGCCAAAGGCAGCCTTCTGTTTGCACCAGCGATGATGGTACTATTTATGCCGTATGGGGCGAAGAAACCAGCGGTGGAAATGCCATCATGTTCTCAAAATCTACGGACAATGGTGTTACATGGACGGAAAAGGTAGTGGTCGATGATGTCGGTACCAATTTCTATCCAAGGATAGCATGTTATGGGACCGGTCGATACACAAGGCTTCATGTTGTTTATGCTTATATGAATGTTCATATCTACGATGTTTACGATACAAGCGGAACCTATATGGGCACAGATACCTCCTATGAAAGCGATGTCTATTATGCTCGCTCCAATAATGGTGGAGATAGCTGGGGCGGTTATTTGACAATTGCCAATAGGGATATCAACCTGATTATAATGCAATGGGACTATGATGAATCTATGCCCGATGTGAAATGCGATGCTGATAATAATGTTATGGTTACTTATCATACGCAGGCCGATGAGGGCCATATTATGTCGCTTTCGCTTCTTATAATTTACATAATTCTTTTCGAGGGATTGCCGCCGACCTGGTTTGATTATAGTTGGTACAAGGTATGTTTCAAGGTATCGACCAGTGGAGGTGGTGCGTTCTCTGGACAGGAGAATGTTGTCAATGACTGGTTCTTAGATAGGTCCCGGGCCGCTCTCGGCCTTACGGGCTCTGGGACGGATGCGCTCGCTTTCGTTCCGTATTCATGTACGGGAGTGCTATCTCTTGCTTCTTCGGGAGTAGAGATCAGAAGTGTAACAAATCCATTCTTCGGAGAATCGGTTTCCGGAGATGATTTTGTTGGCGATGGCTATGTTGTTCCTGGCGGATGTGTTGTCGATTATCTCGGCAATCCTATGGTCGGGGTTACCGATGCATGGAGCGCTGGCGATTACGATGTCTATTTCTTCAGCAGTACCGATGGTGGAAGTTCATTTATCGAACATATCATCGATTTCAGTACAGCCGATTGTTTCGAGCCGAGACTCGGTGTCGATCTTGCAAATAATCCATTTCTTACATGGACAGACGGAACAAGCGGCGAATACGATATCAAATGTGTATGGAGCGAAGATGGCGGTGTAACACTAAGAGATGATATATACACTGTCAATCAAGATCATGGCACTGCCAATCAATGGTGGCCGGATATTGGCATGTTCCTTTCAGACTCGACCAGAAGGCTCGATGTATGCTGGTGGGATGAGCGCTCAGATGTAAATGGAGATATTTACTATAATAATGGAATTTGGTGGAGAACAAATTTATATATAACATTGCACGACTCTCTTGCAAACCCTATGGGCGGAACAGTTACCGTTACTTATAGATCTTTTGGCGTAATAATCGAACGTGAACTTACGCCAGGTTACTGGATAATTTACCATGACCCCGAAACCGAAATCACACTCGATAGGCTTTCAAGCGGTTCGACAGCATCCGAAAGATGGATTTATGACGAGACCGAAGAATATGCTTTCGATCCACCCGAGCCAGGCTTGACAGATACAGTGGTTTACTGGAATCAATATTATACCACATTTACCGCCGAAAGCGGCAATCCCCCTGCATGTGGCATGGAAATGCCTACTGGCGTGACATTCCAATACGAATATTTCGGAATGCTGGAGATAGAATCCACGATTCACGAACACTGGGCAGATTACAGAAGCCCCTGGATCTATCCTGAGACATATCCTCCTGGATATACCGATACAAGATGGTATTGCCCTGAAAGAGAAGGTATTATAACCGATTTTACTGTCTCACCTGTTTATTATTATCAATTTACTGCAGAATTTGTAAAACCAAATATGCTCAATGACGAATGTTGCGAGGGAGATACTCCGGAATTCGAGCTTATAGAGCGTTATTTTGCTGGCGAAAATGTCGGCGGAACAACACCTATCCGCGACTGGACAGATTGCGGAAGCTATTACGAATACGAGAATCCTCATAATGCATCATCGACCGAGCGTTACCATATACCAAGTAGTTCTGACTCTTCCGGTGTTGTTACAGGCTTTGGCCCTTATGAACCAGGCGCATACAAACAATGGAAACCGACAGTCAACCTTATAGTTGCGCCTCCTGAAGATAATACTGTCTGGACAACGATTAGATGGCTCGATGGCGAAGAAAGATTGCTCTCTGGCCTGAGGGGCGTATTTAGCGAATGGGTCGATTGTGGCTCGGATCTTGAATTTAGCCAATTTACTACTTATGGCCATGTTGCAACTACTCCGAGACTCTTTGAATGTATTAATTCTGCATTCACTGGTATGGTTCAGTATGGCGATGTCGTTTTTGTTACACTGGAAAATGACTTTGGCTATGGATTTATCATTTCCGATGGCGATACTCATTCTTCGCCATATGTATCCGGTTGGGTTCCCAGTGAATCCTATGAAATCTGTGCGATTAGCCCGCAGGTATTCGATATGACAAGATTTGTATTCGATAGCTGGGACCATGGCGGTGGAATTTGTAATTCTGTCGTTCCAATTTCCGATACTGTCTTTACAGCTAATTTCAATAAAGAATACATGCTCGAGCTGGTCTCCGACCACGGCACAACATATGGCGGAGGGTGGTATGCCGAAGGTGCGACTGCGACATTTGGAGTCAATTCGATAGAAGAGCCGGGCGGAGGCATTCGATATGTATTCCTTGGATGGACTGGCTCTGGAACAGGCTCATACACCGGAACTGATTCATCTGCTACCGTTACAATGAATAATCCCATCATCGAAGAGGCGGAATGGCAGACGGAGTATTATCTTGGTATGGACTATACTGGATGCTCTGGTGTACCTACATTAGAAGGCGAAGACTGGTATGAATCAGGCACTTTCCCTGCAATCGGCACGGATTCGATTATCGGCGGAACCGGCGAACATGATTCATCAAGATGCCTATTCGACCACTGGGAATCCGATCCTCCGGGAGCATCGTTTGGCAATCCTAATAAAGCACATACTTCGCTTATGATGGATAGGCCATACGATATCACAGCAGTTTATAAACCACAGCATAAGCTCTGGATTTCTCACAATCCAGATACAATAACATCACCTGCAACACCGGCCGTTGGGGTTCATTGGGTAACTGAAGGCGATACAGTTAATGCTACAACTGAAAGCCCGTGGGGCACTAATTATTGTGTCGGATATATGGCCGAGGGTTCGATTAGTGATGATATCTATTCTCGCGTAGAATTTGAATTTACCGAGCCAACTTCGATAGAATGGCAATGGGGCGATATGCTGACTTTATCGGTACATGACACTACTTCTACCGACTTTATATTAACAATGGGTGGTGCAGTTCCTACACCGGGAGACCATTCATATATTCCTGGTGATGAAGTTACTGCAACATGCGGAACAGAATATGTTACGCTCTACGATGGAATGCGTTTACATTGTATCGGATGGCGTGGTACGGGTTCTGTGCCAGATTCTGGAACGGGTACTGTTGTTGTTTTCGATATTACAGAGAATTCGACCATTACATGGCTCTATCAGCCAGAATATAGATTGACAGTCGATGATTATATTTATTCATCGCCGAGTACGCATCCACACTATGATTCACCGGATCCCACTTTTGGAGAACATTGGTATCCTGAAGGGACAGAAATTACAGCAACAATCGATGAATCGGTTTATGATGGTGGAATTACCTATGTTAATGTTGGTTTTACAGGCTCTGGAAGCGTCCCAAGTGTTGGCTGGGGTGCCAGTGTTACATTTACAATCAGTAATCCATCAGAGCTAAATTGGCGCTGGGAAAATGAAGCGATGACATATAGACTGGTTATTGTCTCCGACCATGGAACCTGCAGCCCACCGGTTGGTACAAATTACTTCCCAACAGGTGTCGATATATCGTGCTTTACCGAGGCATATGCTACTGCACCATCCGGCGATACTCGATATCGCTGTACAGGCTGGACAAGTACAATCGCAGAAATCACCGATGGATTCACGTATTATACACCAATGTTTACAACAGGCTCACCAGGTGAAATCGATACTCTCGAATGGAACTGGGCAAATGAATATAAGCTTACCATAATTAGTGAGTATGGTGATTCTATTATGCCGAATGTTGGCGAGTATTGGTATATGGAAGGAACAATGATTCATGCATATAATGCAGCGCCAATCGATACGATTGTGCCGCCAGACAGCATGATGTTCTGCACCGGATTTCATCCTGATGGGCATTCATTGGACGGAATCGATACCACTTCATTAGACTTCACATTTGAACTCAATGACCCGTCCACTATCGAATGGAAATGGACAGGCTATAGAATTCCTGTTATTGTAATTTCTGAATGGGGCGACCCATCACCGGCCGATACCACACTTTGGCTTCCCGGTTCAGAAGTTACGGCATTAGTTACTTCGCCGCATACCAGCGGACTTCTCGAAGGAGAGCGATATCGCTGCACCGGCTGGACAGCGACCGGTTCTGCGCCAGGGAGTGGTACTGGTACTTCGATGAGTTTCACAGTAGAAGATACCACGATAATTACCTGGAACTGGGACCATCAGTATAGGCTGGATATTATTAGTTGGCCAGAAGAGTACGGCAGCCCGGTGCCTCCAATTGGCGGCCATTGGCATAATGTCGGCGCTACAGTTACTGGCCGAGTTACTGTTCCTGATGATACGATGTATTGTGTTGGTTTCGAAGGAACTGGCTCAGCACCATCCATAAGCCCATATACAACTTTCGAATTCGACCTCGATGAACCCTCATCGGTTACATGGCTATGGTATGGCGAGGGTTCTGTGGCAGAGCTTAATGTACGCTCTTCATACGGCGACCCGGAACCGCATGGAAGAACATGGTGGCTTTTGGGTTCCGAAGTCGATGCCGATGTCGATTCTGCTGTTGTAGTTGGTTCGAGAGTTTATACTTGTACAGGTTGGCGAGGTGCAGGAAGTGTTTCTGAGTTCGGTGATTCAAACCACATTGTTTTCAATATCGATGAGGATACTAATATCGAATGGCAATGGGGCGAAATCTTCTCATTCGAAGTGCGCAATCCCGGCGGATACGGTGACCCGGATCCAGTGGCAGGCGTTTACTATAATCCTTATGGAACTTATGTATCCGGTGAAATGGATGACCACCCATATTGGACAGGAACCGATACGATGTACTGTGTTGGATACATTGGCGATGGCGACCTTCCATCCGTCGATCCCCATACAGAATTCGAATTTACACAAACTATGCCGACAGAAATAGAATGGCAATGGTCTGATGAAGCCTTTAGATTGGAAGTTAGTTCTTATTATGGCTCGCCTTATCCACATGGCACGACCTATTGGATTCCTGGAGCCAGAGTCGAAGCGACTGTCGATGAATATGTCGATATTGGCGATGGCATAAGAGCCTATTGCACAGGATATACCGGAACAGGTTCGGCTCCGGCGAGTGGTGTAGGCAACTATACTACATTCCGTATGGAGTCCAATTCTACACTGAATTGGGAATGGGGAATGAGGTATTCACTTACTATAATTAATCCTGAAGGCTGGGGTTCGCCGATTCCTGATCACGGCAATCATTGGTTCCCGGAGAGTACTACGGTCGAAGGTGAAATCATGGAGAATCCTTCTGGCCCTGCTGATACAATGTATTGTATCGGATACTATGGCGGTGGTGATTTACCTGAAGTCAGTCCACAGGTCGATTTCTCATTCACTATTTCGCAGCCCTGTACAGTCGAATGGAGATGGGCTGGCGAAGGCTCTGTTGTTAGCCTCGAAGTTACTTCGGCACATGACCATCCGCATCCATATGGACTAACCTATTGGCTTATCGGTTCCGATGTCGAAGCTTATGTCGATTCTATCGCATATAGCGGATACGACAGTTCAGCGGTATTTGTGTGTGATGGATTTGAACTTACACATGGAACTGCGGACACATCCGATTCAACTAATGAAGTCGATTGGGTAATCGAATATGATTCCGAGTTGGTCTGGAAATGGACGGGCCAGGTATACATCACATTGGATTATGATGGCTGTCCTGTCGAGCCAGAGTTATTGGGCGAAGGCTGGTACGATATCGATGATACAATAGAAATATCAGCAGAAACGCCCGTATACGATGCCGGCGATTACTATGGATTTGTCGAATGGACAACAGAAAGCTCTACTGAGATAATGGAGACCAGGTTCTCTACCACCGATATTGTTGTTAGCGAACCATGTACACTCACTGCAAATTATTCTACTGCATATCAGGTTGCAATAGAAAAAGACCCGGAAAGAAATGAAGATGGTTACATCCAAGTTGACCATGAAATATATGACAGTACATCGATAGTTACCGATTGGTGGGGAATTGGTTCAGAGCATTATATCAAAGTACCAACCAGAGACTCGACTGGAGTAGTGGATACACTTGGCGAAATTATGGTAACAGAAAGGTTTAACTTCAACCATTGGTCGGATGAAGGCGATAGTGCTCATTGGGTATCACCGACTGGCGATACTACATTTACCGCCTTCTATGATGCTCAGATAATGTGTGTTATAACCAAAGTTCCGCCACATAGGACAGGCTGGTTCGAAATCGATGGCGAGACTCATGAAGGTGTTAGCTCTGTTATCAAATGGTGGGATCCTGGTTCAGAGCATGCTATCGAGGTTTCCAGGGAAGACTATTGCGATGCACCAGAATGTGATACTATGCGCTTTTTCTTCCGCGAATGGTCTGATGGTGGCGATATTAGACATGTTACAGATACAATAACCGAGACAACGGTCTTTACGGCATATTATGATTCCAAAATTAGGGTCAGGATGATGAAAGAGCCACCGCATAATGGTGGAGCCTTCCATTTCAATGATTCGATTGTATATGATGAAGATACGGTCGATTTCTGGGTCGATGCTGAAGAAATTGTTTCGCTTGGTGCGACTGAATATGACCTCGATATGGTAGCAGACCCGGATAGCGTCTATAAATTCCTTTATTGGGATGATGGTAGCCCGAGAATGCATGATGAAGGCCCGATAGAACGCCATGTCGAGAAGACGGCTATGTATGATTCTGATCAAGCGCTACTCTCATTCGAGGTGACAGTAGATGGTGACCCAGATTCGATATGGCAACTCGATACTGTCGAGATTGTAAATACTGTTACTATGGAAACCGAGGATATGTTCCATATCCAAAATACGGGTAATGTACCATTGGACTTTGGCTTAGCAGTAGTTGGGGTGACCGATCACATGTGGACACCAGGACATGCCAGCGAAGATAATCGATTTGTACTTCGTGCAAGATTCAATGATGACACCTCGCCACCGACTGTGTTTAGCATGAGCCGTGACTATATTCGTGATGCTGTATCATGGGCTTCTGAAGGTGTATCGGGTACATTCGGCCCCGGTGGTGTTAATGTGCGGCCGTCCGAAGATTATGGCCCGCCTGAGAGCACAGAGAATCTATGGATGCAATTTATTGCTCCATCATTAAGTGATGCATACGATATCGAAATGCAAATAATCGTCTATATGCAGTCTCGTTATTATCTGCCATAATAGACTATAAAATATCTTAATTTAGAGCTTCCCAGAAATGGGAAGCTCTTTTATTTTTAGCTTGATATTGAAATGAGAATTATGCAAAAGGAAATTGTATGCAGATAGTTCTGATAATTATTATCGCAATGGCTATTTTATTCACTTTAGGCCCGAAGGTAAAAATCCCGGCACTGGAAGATTTGCCGGAGATAAAGATTCCAGATATCGAAAATCTTGAAAACTATATCGAAGAAAAAGAAAAGAATGTCGCCAATCTTCGAGATCATGCAAGGGCGGAGATCAGGTGGTTCGATAGCAAGCGGAAGACAGAATATGCTATTTTATATCTTCACGGCTTTACTGCTAATAAGATGGAAACGGAGCCTTTGACGACAGAATTAGGACAAGCTCTTTCTGCAAATATCTATTTTTCAAGGCTTTCTGGCCATGGACGAGATTTTGATGCTATGGCCGAACCGGATGCAAAGGACTGGCTTTTGGATGCTGTCGAAGCATATAAAATCGCCCAAAGAATCGGCGAGAAGATTATAGTAATTGGAGTATCGACTGGTGGGACAATTGCTGCGCTCTTGGCTGAGAAATATGCAAGCATGGACAGCTATAATACTATATATATAATGATTTCACCGAATTTTGCTCCAAAAGACAAAAGGGCAGAAGCTCTACTTTGGCCATGGGGAAAGCAGTTGGGTTTAATTATAAGCGGCAAGTATCGCTGGTGGAAATTGCAGAATGAGATGCATGAAAAATACTGGACATGGAAATACCCGACAATTGCACTTCTACCAATGATGGCGCTTGTAAAGGCTGCGCGAAAAATTGATTTTGATAAAATAGAAAACCCAATACTGATATTCTATTCCGAAGAAGATAAAGTTGTGGAACCTGAAGAGACAAAGGCATTATTCGAAAAGATAGGAAGCCAAAACAAAAGAATGATCGAAATCAAAGATTGTGGCGATCGCGATAATCATGTCCTTGCTGGCGATGCTCTTTCGCCGAATACTACTGGTTTTGTTCGAGATAAAGCTCATGAATTCATAATGAGTAATTTCAAGGATAGTTAAAATTCGGGCTTTACATTGCAAGCCTCTCTTATTATTTTTTCGAGAAAAGGAGGATATATGAAAAAGATCTGTTTAGTATCACTGATTGTCTTTGCTTTACCAATTTTTGGCATGTTGCCGTCTGGAGCTGCTCATTTAGGTGCAAGGTTTAACCTTGCTATTCCTCAAGATGAATTCGATACATATGTCGATGATATTGGTTTTGGCGGAGATTTCGATCTCACATATGCAATTAATCCCAATCTTAATTTGGGAATTGCCGGTGGATATCTCAAATATGGAAAAGAAACCAGAACAGAACCATTCTCGACTACTATTAGCACGGTAAATGTCGATGTCATAACTTCTAATCAAATAGCATATTTGCATTTATTGAGTAGGGTGTCGATAGGCTATTCTCTCGTGAATCCATATATCGAGGGAAGAGTCGGTGGGTCGTATATTTGGACTGATACACAAATCCGTTCGGAAGAGTTCAATGATGATGACGATGTTATTGCCGAATCCAAGAATTTCGATGATTTTGCATTCAATGCTGGTTTTGGCGGAGGCTTGCAGATTAGGCTGAAAAAGCCAAATGAGGAAGTCGATGGCTGGACATATCTCGATCTTAAAGTCTTGTATATCTACGGCAGCAATGCAGAATATCTGACCGAAGGTGCAATAGATGACTCCTCTGACGACTTGGATGTTACTTATAATATCTCCGAGTCCAAGACTTCACTTCTGGAGATTCAACTTGGATTGAATTTTGTATTTTAGGCATAACTATCGTAATTAGTCGATCCTGAACAACCCACATCACCATCCCAAACTAAACCTTCCGATCCCTTAACAACTCATCAATTTGTGGGATATTTTGCAATTAATTTCGATCTTTTGCAACATTTCAAAAAAAGCATAAAAAATATGCGCTAAAAGCTTGCGCATATTGAAACCAGCCGCACTCAGAATTGCATTTGCCATATCGCCCGATTCGCCTTTCAGACAATGCGTTGTTCCGCATTGTCATACTTCCCAGCTAAAACATCAGTAAAGTCGTGGCATTATGTTTATTATGTATTATTTGTAAATTATTTATGAATGGCTTCAGAAGAGACAATGCGTTGTTCCGCATTGTCATACTTCCCAGCTAAAACATCAGTAAAGTC
>JBKHBT010000046.1:0-24394 GCA_046542255.1 Candidatus Zixiibacteriota bacterium
AATGCGAAGGCTCCAAGTTCTATTACGCTTCCTAGTATCGTGTAATCCATAGTGCTCGTAAATAAATGTGAAATATTGTACAAAGCAAGGGATTTTTGTAATTATTGCTAATTTTTCTTCAAGTTTAGATTCTGGGCTGTCGATAATAACATCGAATGAAGAAAGAATCCGAGGGAAAGGAGGAAAAACTATGGCAGGGATTGGAGCGATGGGTGACCTTGCACGTGTTAATAGTAATATAGGTGCCCTAAATACCTATAATCGCCTGAAGGAGAATAGCAAGAATATCCAGAGACATCAGGAACATCTTGCTACCGGACAGCGAATTAACCGTGCGTCGGACTCCCCTGCGAATTATGTCATTGCAAGGAAAATGACATCGAAACAAAATGCTTTGGCAAAAGCTCAAGAGAATATTGGTGATGCCACTGCTGCGATGCAGGAGGCAGATACTGGCCTTGCACAGATACATGATATTGTACTCGATATGAAAGAACTAGCTCAACAGGCCGCAAGTGATACTGTTGGCCCAGCTGAGCGTGAAGCTATCGAGTATGAAATCAATCAGTATGCTTCTGAAATAGAAGATATTGCAGAAGACACAAACTGGCAGGGCGTGAAGCTTCTCGATGGAAACCTAGACTGGACCCTACAGGTAGGTGAGAAAACAAACGATAAAATCGAATTTGCTGTTGCCTCATCTGATGATGGAAAAGGTTTTGGTACAGAGGATTTAGAATTAGTCGATCTTAAATCAGGAAGCCATGACGAAGCAGTGAATACTTGGGAGAAGCTGAATGTAGCCGAGAAGAAAATTCTCGATGCTGAAGAGCGTATTGGTGCTGTAATTAACCGCATGGAATTAAAAACCGATGCATTAAATTCAGCAGCAACGAACACAGCCGCTGCAATTAGTAGAATCAGAGATGCTGATATTGCTCTCGAGCAGATGAATCTTGCTAAAGAGAACATTCTCCAGCAGGTCTCGATGGTCATGCTTACAAAGACCGAACAGGCCCCTGGACAATTTATGTCATTATTCAGATAGATTTTTCGATTTGGAGACGGCATTCAATTTGCCGTCTCCAGAGCTTGATAATAAAATCTAGAATAAAGACAGGGAGCGAAAAACATGAAAGTGTATGATTATACACAAATCGATCTTTCAGACAAGTATGAAAAATTATTCTCAAAGTACGAAGAGAATGCGAATGAACCAATAGAAGATTTGCAAAGTGAGAAGGAAACACTTACATATCAAAATGATGCGCTCTCATATATCAAAAATGAAATGAGAAGCCTCAAGCTGGATTATATTGGCTCTAAAAGAAAAGCCATCTATGGGTCATTGGAACAAAACAAAATCGATGATATCAAACTGAGATATGAAAATATCAAAACTAACTTAAAAGCCCTCGGTGAAACAGATAGAAGATATCAAACGATGCATAATAATTTCAAAAGACTCGATCCAGCTGATACTTTGAGTATGTATAAGGGGTCATCTGATGTGTTAACTCAGAAGCAGAAAAATTCAAAGTTAATGCAAAGAGATAGAATCACACAGGAGCTCGACAAGATATATTTGAAAACGAAGACCTCTTTGAGAACAGTTTCAAGGAAGAAGTCTTCGCTTAATACCAAAATAGAAAAAGAAAGCTTCGATGCTCAAAAAGAAAAATTCAATTTTAAAGTTAGCCTGGCAAATTTGGAAAGTTTCGAAAAAAGTGCTGAAAACATATTGCGTTCATTTTACTCATCCTTTGACATGAAGGTCTGAACAAGATGCCGAGAGGAAGAGGATATAAAGTAAGAAACGAGAGTGACCCAGCTCTCAAAAACATTAAACAATATGATGCAGCACTTTTCTACGCGCATAAAGCATTGAAAAATTGGAAGCAAAATGACTATAGGCTATTGGTTATCAAGACCGAAAAGGCACTACATGTCTTATCGAAAAACAAACTCCCAATGATCCCGGAATTGAAACCACTATATCGATACTACCATAGCTTACTACTCGATGCTGAAAGAGGCGAAAAAAATGCATTAATAGAATTCATCCAACATATAACAGAGCTAAGAGATACATGGATACAAGCAAGAAATGAATTTAAGAAAAAAGGTTTTAAAGAAGAGTAGAACTTCTTCTCTAAAGCCATATATAAATAATATATTCATTACATAACATTTATAATGCAGTGGCTTTACTTATGTTTTAGCCGGGAAGTATGACAAAATAGAGATCTATTCTTTTTGAATAGGCAATTACCTATTCAGCATTATATGCCTTCTGTCATTTATTTCTGCATTTTCACGTATATTGGCAAACCATCTGTCAAATGAGCTTTGTTCGCTTTGCTCGACTATCTCCGTATGATATTGCTGAATCATAGAACGGATTTCTTCAGTGGATGGCTCTTCGCGTTCTTCTACTTTGATTACATAAAAAGCAGAATGAGCACCTTCGATGACTGGCGAGACCTTATCGACTCTAAGGCCAAGTAATGAACCTGCAAAGATTGGGTCATATCCCTGGCTTGTTCTGAATGCAAATGGATTGCCAGAAAGAGTATCAGGATTAATGCCAGCGGCTTTAAAATCTCCAGCTTCTGCGACCCTCGTTTGCATTTCTCGGGCATCTTGATATGCCATTGCTTTGGCTTTATCCATTATATAATCTTCGTAAACCTGGTCCTTGATCAGATCAAAATCTACACTCCCATCTTCGACTTTTCCAATGAGTTCATAGATATGATAGCCATCTTGTGATGCAATAACATCGTAAACAACTCCAGCAGAATCATGCAATGCATAATTATTGAGGAAACTGTAATAGCCTAAACCGGGTATTGGGTCTTTCTTTGTCAAGATATCGGATTTTTCATATTCCAGATCAAATTCTTCTGCTGCTTCTTTGAGGCTTTCATTGGTTGCTGTGGCTTTAACCTGTTCAGCCAGGACAGTAACCGAGTCGAAGGTATCGAAAGAAGGGCTGATCTTGATTAGAATGTGGCTTGTATTAACCGCTTCAAGAGAGTCATTAATTTGATTGACTTTGGCAATATGCCATCCATATTGAGTAACGAAAGGCTCAGAAACCTCGCCAGAATCCATGTCGAAAATAACTTCCTCGAATTCTGGTACAAGTCGTCCCTTAGTAACCCATCCTAAAACGCCTTCATTCTCGATAGCTGAAGGATCCTGAGAATACTGACTTGCATAATATGCAAATTCGTCTTGATTCTCTATCACTTCGGAATAAATTGAATCGACTTTGCTTTTAACTAACATACTATCTTGTGGAAGAACCTTCAGTTCAACAGCGACATGACCTAATTTGAAACCTTTATCTATTTTATACTCATCCTTATTCTTTTCAAAGTATTCCCTAAGTTGCTCATTAGTAGGTTCTGGAATTGAATCTCTATAGTCTTCGGCATTAAATCTGACATATCTGGCATCGACCTCTGTTAGATCTCTAAGAACTTCCTCGAGAGCCTGATGGCGTGTAATATGGGTCATATTATTTACATGCTGCTTTAGCTTCGAATTAGATATCTGACTTTTCATATTCTCTTCAAAGGACTGAATAATTCTTGGGTCAGCATTTGGGCCCTGAACATATTGTAGAAATTTCTGATAATCAAAACTGCCATTTGTCATAAAGTTTTCATTTCTTTTCAAATGGTCTGGAGGATTGAGTCTCATTTCTCCATTTAACTCAGTAGATGTAACTTCAATTTGCTTTTTATCCAATTCCTCGCGAAGTAAAACCCTATTTATCAGGTCCTGCCATGTTTGTTCTCGTATTTGAGTTATTGCACCTTCTGGAAGATCGGGATTATTGTTCCTTGCATTAGTTATTTCATTATCAACAGCACGCCGGTATTCCATTGGCTCGATGGGTTGATCATTTACTATTGCAAGAGCATTATCTACTTCATTACTGGTGCTTTGTGTGATTCCAGATGCGCCTCTCCAAACCATAAATCCTACAAAAACTACAATGACAAAAATAAAGATTAGCTTTGTCTTCTCGCGTAATTTCTTCATAACGGCTGACTGTGCCATGATTCTCCTTTAGTTATTTCTTTTCAAAATAATTCATGCTAAATTAATGGCAGTTCCATATTTTATCAAGATTTTTTTCAAATTTTATCAAATTAAATTAAAACTCGATGAGATTTGTCTTATTTGAATTGACAAAGGTTATCAAGATTCTTATTTTTCAATACTTTGATAAAGATTAGATAATAGAGGTGCAGAATGAGCTCTAAGAAAACTTTTGGAATTATATTACTTATATTGGGCATTGTCGTTTCTTCATTTGTCCTATCCTGCGATGATAATAGCACAAATAGCAATGATCACGATGATCTCCCAGCAGATACAACCATGCCAGATTCAACAGGGGCGGGAATAATCGAGCCGGTTGGAGAATTGTCGATATCTCGTGGAACTCGCAAAGGCATGGCCATAAAAGACGATAATCTATACATTTGTGATATGTATCATATTAGCGTTGTTGATATCAGCGATCTTGCATCGCCTTCTCAAATAGGCCGCTTCCCCGAAAGCGATCTCACTAGATACGCTACGGGAGTCGCTATCAAAGATACTATTTTAGGTGTTTACTCGATGGGATCGTCATCGGATGGAGAACTAAACCTTGCAAGTATAAGTAACCCGACAAATCCAAGGGAGTTAGGCTCTCTGGCATTACCCAGAAATAATGGAAATCTTGTTTTCAAAGGTGACTATGCCTTGATGCCCGCATCGGAGCAAGGAGTTTTTGTGGTCGATATTTCTGATCCGACATCCCCAGCGATGCACAGGACAATTAATATCTCTGGCTCACAGATAATAAGCGATATTTCAATTGGTTTGGATTATCTTTTTGTTGGGATAGAGATGATTAAATCTATTAGAATATACGATATTTCAGATATAAATTCAGAGATATACATGAATTCCGCATCCACTTATGGCAAATTAGAAGGCAGTTTTTTCAAGTATAATAACTTATTTGTTGCCAATGGCACATGGCAAGAGCCTTCAGACGATGCCGGTTTCTCGATTTTTTCAATGGAAGACCTAAATTCTTCCATTTATGCAGATACACTTGAATCTACTTCCTGCCAGGATGTGTATGTGGATGCTGTTTATGCTTATGTTGTGTATAATGATAGGCCTGGCGGAGATGGAAATTATCTCAGGGTCTATGGAATATATCATCCCGAATCACCTGTCTTACATCATCAAATAGAACTCTCTGGAGATTCTTACTCTGTATTTGCCAGAGATGGAGATGTTTTTATACTTTGTAGAACTAAACTTTTAACCTACAGGCATGAATATTAAATTATGAAAAAAACACTACTTTCCGGAATGCAACCTACAAGTCATATGCACCTTGGTAATTACCATGGCGCTTTAGAAAATTGGGTAAAACTTCAAAATAGTGATAATTATAACTGCTTTAATTGCATAGTCGATTGGCACTCTTTGACAACCGGTTCAGATATTACAAAGATTCTGCCTGAGCTGGTACATAATATGGCAGCCGATTTCATCGCAGGCGGCCTGGACCCTGAAAAATCAGCTATTTTTGTTCAGTCACATGTAAAAGAACATGCTGAATTATATTTACTTCTGTCGAATATCGTACCTCTTGGCTGGCTGTATCGGGTTCCTACATATAAGGAAAAAGCAGAAGCACTGGGCTTTGATAATCTTGGATTTTTGGGATATCCTGTTTTGCAAACAGCGGATATTGTTGTTTACAAAGCAGATGTGGTTCCGGTTGGAGCTGACCAAAGGCCTCATATCGAACTGGCAAGAGAGATAGTCAGGCGTTTTAATCACTTATTCGATGAAAAGGTCTTTCCAGAGCCTCAGACAATCCTTAATAATATTTCATTGCTTTTGGGTACAGATGGACGAAAAATGTCAAAGTCATATGACAATGACATAAAGCTAAGCGATGATAAAGATGCCATCAAAAAGAAAATCATGAGCAGCTATACCGATTCAAAAAAAATTCATAAAAATGACCCTGGACATCCAGAGCAATGTCCGGTCTTTATGTTTCATAATGCCTACAATCAGAAGCAAGAAGTGCAAGACATAAAGATCAAATGCGAAACAGGCGATGATAGCTGGGGCTGTGTCAAATGCAAAAGAAAAGTAATCCCTATCATGAATGAATTCCTGGAACCGATTCGCAGTAAGAGAGAAGAGCTTTTGAATGATAGAGCAGAATTGGATAATATTCTCTCCAAAGGAGCAGATAAGGCTCGTGAGAAGGCCCAAAAAACGATGTCTCATGTGCGTAAAGTCATGAATCTAAAATGATTTAACAAGGAAGTCTCAAGTGTTTACTTTAAGGTATTTGTATAAGTACTTATTTATGATGTTGTTAATCCCGATAATTGTCTTCGCAGAAAGCCCACAGCCATATGAATTAATCAGAACTTCGACAGGAGGATTATTAGAGCATCTTCATTTTGATACCGAGGCAGAAATTTTGCCCGCTGGCGAGGTTGCTCTTTCTGCCAATATGGGTTTTTTCGGAAGGGCACAATTGGGGGTATCTTATGCTGCACAGAATATTATTGGATTTGGTAAAGCCAACTTTGTACCACATGCTGGTTTCGAAGTCAAAGCAAGGGTTTTGGATGAGCATATCAATTATCCAGCAGTAGTGTTGGGTATAAATACTCAGGGCTATGGCGGTTATATTGACAGTCTGGATAGATATTTATTCAAATCGATCGGCCCTTATATCGCAGTAAGCAAAAATTGGTGGGCGCTTGGCGGAAATGCTGGCGTTCACGGAGGAATTAATTATTCACTCGAAACCAAAGACGATAAATCTGTATCATTTTTCCTGGGAGTAGATAAGGACTATGACGGCATCGCCGGAATTTACATTGAATACGATGCTGCATTAAACGATAATATCGAGAATAATGCTTTCGGCGAAGGCAGTGGCTATTTAAATGCATCTCTATGGTGGCATGTTACTGATTATTTCAAATTTGAGATATTCCTTTTGGATTGCCTTTCGAATTCAGCTTCCAATCCATCATTTGGAAGAGGGCTACGTGTTACTTTTTACAACAATTTCTAATCTTTTGCTGCACAATTTGTGTGCAAGTGGACACGTTTTTGGTTTTATCTTGATTTTCTAATTGCATAAATTACTATTATTGAATATCTTACAAGAGATGGCATCGTTTTTGCATTTTGTTTTTGTGAAAATTTAGCTGAAGGAGTAAAATGAAAAAGCTTTTTATCTCATTGATGTTATTTATGATATTCAACGCTTCATGTTATACCACGTTCAAGGAGGCCAATGGGATTTCAGCCGAAAATTGGCAAGAAAACCATAATCATGAATTGCAACATGTCTCAGGTAGCGAGGAATGCCATCGTTGGAATTATTATTACCGTTATCCTGCATGGATGAAAATCGGTAATTCTAAAACAGGCTATGCAAGGTTTTGGAATACTGGCGAATATTTTATTGACGGAATTTATTTTATCGGAAGCCTGGGAATAGACATCTATAATATATTTGCCAGCATCGATAATGATGATAAAAGTGAAAAATACATCAAAAGTGATAAAAAATTACCAAAAGATAGGAAGGAAGATGAATAATAAAAGAAAATTACTGGTCTTTATCAGCTCAATTTTGATGGCCTTTACTTTTTCCTCTTGCTATACACAGCTATATAAGCCAGAAAGGCAAGTCGAGAATCCATCGGAGCAAAAAGCCGAGGCATATGAAAACTGGCGAGAAGACAACCGTCCAAGAATCTACTATTACGGAAATCCATACCACAGAGACTGGAATCGCTATTATTACCGCCCATATTGGTACGATTGGGATATATTCTGGAATGATTACCCATATTATGACTATCGTTATGATCGCCGAGATACTGACGAAAGAAGGCATTTGCCATCAGAGAGAACAACACCTTCGAGTCGTTCGGTGCCATCTTCAAGATCGAGTGAAAGTTCAGACTCCGACAGCAGAGACCGCCACGGCATAAGCGAAGAGCGTTCATCGGATTCATCTTCCGATAGTGATTCAGAAAGTGACAGCTCAGAATCCAAGACAACCGATAGCAATAAAACCGAGAAAAAAGAAGGCTCGAGACGCCTTCCCGAAGGGAGATAAAAAATGAAAAAAGCACTCATTATAGTGATAATATTCGCTGGCCTGATTTTTGGATATAATGAAGAAACAACCAGCCCGATTCGACCTGCGGGAGGATATACACTTTTTGGCCTTCGTGCATCGGGAATGGGCGGAGCACATATAGCTCTTGCAGACGACTACACTGCCTTGTATTACAATCCTGCAAGGCTTTCCTATATATATCGCCCCGAAGTTTCTTTCGGACTTAATTTTGAAAATGTCGCCAATACCAATACTTGGAATTCAGAAATAACCGAAGTTTCCCAGACATGGACAAGGCTCAATCAACTCGGCCTTCTGATTCCTGTCCCTACATCACAAGGTGGGCTATCATTTGCCCTTGGATTCAATCGCTTTCAATCATATAATCAGACTATGGACTTTTCAAATGGCGATGATATATCAGGATATGAAGAAGTATCCGGCGGTATGAGCAGCTTCTCGATTGGTGGAGGAGTCCAGATATCGGAAATTGCTGCTTTGGGCATGGTTTTGGACATTCCCTTTGGAGTTGAAAATTATAGCTATCTGGAAGCAGTAGAAGATTCTATATTAATAGAAGATAGAACCGATTGGTCAACTGAATTCAATGGTATATCTGGAAAACTTGGTATAGCGATAAATCCTAATAAACATGTCAATCTTGGGCTTTTGATAGAGTTTCCTACATATTATAGTGCTAATCAAGAAGCAACATTTTCAAGCGATCCTCATGCAGCTTCACCAGATTCAATAATATCATATGAAGAATATCACCTGACAACACCTTTCAAATTCGGAGGAGGCATTTCTCTTAAGTTCCCCTATGTCGTTTTGGCAGGAGACATCAAATATGCCGATTATAGCCAGACCGAATACAATGAATCATGGCTTAGATATAAAAATCCAAGAATCAAGAATTCTTATCGAGATGTTTTGTCATATAATGCCGGAATCGAAGGTATAATTCCGAAGGCAGGCGTGAAAATACGTGCTGGCTATTGCCATGAACCTCTGCACTATACCGCTTATCCTGTCCTCGAAGACCGAAATATCTTTACAGGTGGAGTAGGTGTTCTGGTGTCCAAAACGATATCACTCGATCTCGCTGTAACTTATGGAATGCACAAAGTCGAATATGAAGAATACGGCTGGACCGAGGAATGGACTAAAACAAATATTTTCCTTGGTATGGCTTATCGTTTCTAAAAAATTGTAAATTTATTTAGAAAGAACCGGAGAAATCCGGTTTTTTCTTTAAATGTAACAAATAAATTGCATTTAACTTTTTATGTTTGACTCTTTAAAAATTATGACTATATTAGCTATGTGGAAAAGACGCTGTTTATAACATTTGAAGGAATCGATGGAAGTGGTAAAAGTACGCAGGTCAAACTTCTTAAGAAATTTCTTGAGAAAGAGGGATTTACTACCTATACAACGAGAGAACCCGGAGGTACGCCTTTAGCTGAAGGACTTCGCAAAGTCCTACTAGATAATAGTACCGGTGTTCTTTCACCATATTCAGAGCTTTTTTTATATCTTGCTTCAAGACGAGAACATCTGGACAAGATTATTTTGCCTGAGTTGGAAGATGGTAACATAGTCATCTCTGATCGTTTTGTCGATTCATCGGTAGCTTATCAAGGAAGTGGCCGCGGAATTGATCTTGCTAAAGTCGATGAACTTAATTTCCTAGCGACTGATGGCAATTATCCCGATATTACATTTCTTCTGGATATATGCCCAAATGAGAGCTTCAAACGCGTCCAATCCGAAAGGGGAAAACCATTAGACCGCCTTGAAAATGAGGGCGTTAAATTTCTTGAAAAAATCCGTAATGGATATATCTGGATATCCGAGCAATATCCTAAGAGAATAAAGGTTATAGATGCTACATTGCCCAAAGAGAAAATATTCGAGATTATTAAAAACCACATTCGACCTGAGCTCGATCGAATTCTGAAAAGGAGGAAAATAGATGTTTAAGAACAAGAAAAAGCTATTATTGCCATTGACTGGCGTATTGCTTTTTGCTGTTGCATTGAATGTACTTTTTGCCAATACCGATGATAGAGATAATGTATTCAAGCAACTCAAACAAGCAAATGATGTCTTCACGCAGACCATACAAAACTATGTCGATCCTATAGATTATGAGAAATTTTTTATGGGTGGTATTAAAGGCGCATTGAGAACTTTAGACCCTCATACCACATATTTCATGAAAAAGGATTATGATGATCTTAAAACTGAAACAAAAGGCGAATTTTACGGCCTCGGAATCGTTATCAGTATTCGTGATAATATCCTTACTGTAATTTCTCCTATTGAAGGCACTCCTGCATATCGCCAGGGACTACAGGCCGGCGATCAGATAATTGAAATCGAAGGGAAATCTACTCGTGGGTTTACTTCTCAAGATGCTGTCGAAAAACTTCGTGGGCCAAAAGATACGGAAGTTACAATCACAGTTAGAAGGCCAGGAGAGCCAAAGCCTATGGAATATACATTCAAAAGAGCCTTAGTCGAAATCAAGAGTGTTCCATTCTATGGAATGACTGAAGAGGGTGTAGGCTTTATTCGCCTTACAAGGTTTTCGCAAAAGGCAACTTCTGAAATAAGGGATGCGATAGAAGATCTCGAATCCAAGAATGCAAAAGGTATCATTCTTGATCTTCGCTCCAATCCCGGTGGGCTTCTTAATGAAGCTGTCAAAGTAGCAAGCATGTTTTTAGAATCTGGCGACTTGATTGTTTACACAGAAGGTGCAGAAACCTATCGAGATAAATCCTTTAATGCCTTGCCAATGGATGTTAAATACGATACAGGTAAATTAATTGTCCTGTTAAATAGAGGCAGTGCTTCGGCATCTGAAATTGTAGCCGGTGCAATCCAGGACCATGACCGAGGGCTTGTGATGGGCCAGAGATCATTCGGAAAAGGCTTAGTGCAAACAGTTATTCCGCTTCATAAGGTTGCTGGTACGGCTCTTAAAATAACTACTGCAAAATATTATATTCCTTCTGGCAGATGTATTCAAAAAGAATCTTACCTAAAGTGGAAAAACAGTGCAATCGTCTCGGAATTTACTGAGGATGATACTACTGAAGGAGATATTTGGGGTGAAGGCTATTTCTTTGAAAGCAGAGAAGATTCACTCGAAGAGGAAAAAGATAAAGAAGACCTCCCCGAATACGAGACAGATGGCGGCAGAACAGTGTACGGCGGCGGTGGAATTATGCCCGATATTAAGTATGACACGGATGAATTATCACCTCTTGAGATCGCTTTAGAAAGAAAATCAGTATTTTTCCGCTATGCCGTGCAATATGTCGCCGAGCATGATGATATTGGCCCAGACTTTGAAATTACCGATGAAATTATGGAAGATTTCATGAAGTATGTCGAAGATGAAGAATTCGAATTTGAACTTCGTTCTGAAATCGAAATTGAAAAATTGGAAAAAATTATCGAAGATGCTATTCATAATGATGATTTGCAAGCCAAACTCGATGAATTCAAAATGGTTCTTGAACAGGAGAAAGAATCTCAATTCGTTAAGAGCCATGACTATATCACAAGAGCAATCAGAAGAGAGATCATAACAGGCAGTCTTGGACAGGAAGCCAGATATCAATATGATGTGCTGATTAATGATGAAGAAGTCAGGCGAGCTGTCGAGATCATCCTTTCTGATGATGAATATGCATCATATTTCAATTTCAAATAATAGACTATAATATCAATGTTTTAGAAGCGCTCTTTATATAAGGGCGCTTTTTTTATTTGTGGTAAAATAAAAGGATATCGCCACCATATTTACGCGGTTTTAAAATTTCAGGGATAGGAATTTTGCAGCTTGTAGGAATTTGTATAATAAGCACGCCTCCATGATTGACAATATTAATTATCTCTTCTAATTTATCAAAGAGTTTTTCAATCACATCATCGATATATGGCGTACCCATAAATACTACATCGAAACCAAAATCGGAATCGAAATCGGCCTTTAGAAAATAGAATACATTTTTGCGAATGACTCTGGTTTGCTTCTTTGCAAATCCCAATTCATTGATATTTCTCGATATTAGCTTGCAATTCTTGCCAGATATTTCGATAAAAGCCGCCTTTTCATATCCTCTGGATAAAGCTTCGAGGCCAACTGCGCCAGTGCCTGCAAAAATATCGAGAAATGAAGAATAATCATATGCTGTCAGTATGTTAAATAAGGCTTCTCTTACCTGTGCTCTCAGCGGCCGGACTTTGCCTTTTGGAGAATTTATTTTACGCCCTTTCGCGCTTCCTGAAATAATCCTCATCTTGCCAGAACCACTGAACCTTTACAAATAATCACGCCATTTCTTTCAATAATATAGAGATACAGGCCAGGAGGCTGCTTCTTGCCATTAGAATCATTCCCATCCCAATAAGCATTACCGCGTTCCGGATATGCAGAATCTACATGGATTTCACGAACCTTGCGGCCATTAGTATTGTATATCTTGATATTCGCCTTCTGAATGTCCATTCTAGGATACTCAAAATAAACAACAGGATTGGAATAATCACCATTTGGTGTGAATGGAGAAGGGTCTTCGCCACATCGATATTTACCGGGTATAATGAAGTAGAAAGACTGGTCCGTGATCAAATTGGATCCACAGTACTGTGCATTATCTGAGATGCCAGATATCGTAACATAAAGTGTTTCTTCGACATCGGGGACAATCAAATCTAGAATACTGTCATCCAGATTATCTGATATAGTTGTCGGGGAAGAGTTAAAGTAAACAATTAAAGAATCATCATTAATTCCTGATAAATTGTCGGTTACATTGAATATTAGATGGTCGCCAACCGAAACATTAGCTCCATATTCTGGCTCGATTAGTTCTACTACGGGTGGTTCAAAGTCGAAAACAAACCAGAACTCGATTGGTGAATCAATCGCATTTCCAAGATTATCTCTGAGATTAAGAATCCTGAGGAATAGGGTATCACCATTTTGAGCCCATGGTGATTCTATCGGAATGAATATGAGGCTATCACCCTCGAAGGTTAGATCATCTTCAACGAGAGTCATTGTGTCTATATCGATATATATCGAAGAGCGATCGATTCCATCTGAATCGTCTATCATAAGAATAATCATACCTGTATCGCAAGAAGTTATAGAGCCTTCAAGCGGTTCTACTAGCGACACTTCGGGGGGAAGATTATTGAGTATTTCAAAGTAAATAGTGTCTGATAGTGAACATGAAATATCTCTTTGATTTTGGAAATCGAAGTCTTTATCACAGGCTTTAATTGTCATCAGAAGTGTATCGCCGATATTATCGAATGGGCCGATTGTTGCAACAAAGGTATCGGAACTTCCGATACGCATCATGCTTCGTGTTTCATAGTCGATAGTGATTTCATTATCAGAGTCGAAGATTAATCTAATGCTATCGGGTTCGACACCAGAAGTATCATAAATATTGGCATAGACCTCGACTGGATCGCCAGCTATAATATTGCCTGATGGTTCGATAATATCAATATCTGGCCCCAATGTATCATCATCGAGTATCCAGAATTTCAATGAATCTCGAGATGTATTATTGCCACAGTAAAGAGCATTGTCCGCCATATTGAAAAAGAAGCCGATAGTATCATATTCATGATAAAAAAGAAGCGAATCTCCACCCGGATACCATTCTGCTATATCGCCATTAAGAGCCATATGATCGAATCGGATATGCCCATCTGCCACGATGAGAGCAGATGATGCCGCATCGAGAACAGTATCGTAGTAACTTGTGACTATTCCCATGGAAAAGTCGATATTATTGAAACCGGAAAGCGAGTCGTAAAATTCGCATTCAATATCCGAAATAATATCAGCTATACCAGTATCAGAAAGTGAAGGATTAAGCATAAATGGCCCGGCTGTATCGACAATTATTGGTATCGAAAAGGGGTTTCGAATTTCATTGTGCAGGCTATCACGCCCAAATGGACGAACCATCAAGGTTTCGCCATGAGCAAGATAATCATCGCTTTGCCAGAAAAGGGTATCGCCATAGAGCCATAGTGAATCGGTGTCTTCGGACAAAAGAATTGTATCACCATCTATAATATAGCCCAATGAATCATACCAGAGTCCATTTTCATCCCAGAATAAAACGGCTAAATATCCATTAGGACATGATACATATTCACCTTCCAATGGTGCAATCGTCTCGACATGAGGCCCTAAAACACCTATAAATATAGTAAAACAGCTATCGAGTAGATTTGCATCACAGAGATCAGGCGAATCCTGAATATCGATACACATTCTTACCGAATCATGATATGAACGGCCAAAGCTATCGGCTCTGAAGCATAGGGTAGAGTCTTCATAGGATAATGCTGAAGATGTGGTATCGAAGCCGCGAGAATCATTTACAGTTACTTCGAGCATTTCAAAATCTATTCCACTTCCGGTTTCCCTAATTTGTACACAGATTTCTGGCAATGAGTCAGATATAGCAGAATATGGCGGTGGAAAGATGTTAATTACTTCTGGAGGCTGCAAATCCATTATAAAGCTAATCTCTGGTGAGATTTCCATAATATAGCCATCGGAGTCAAAAGCTCTTTCGATTGTAAAATCAATAGTATCTCCATCTTCCCAGATTCTACTGGGCCGATAATAACATGTATCGCCAATTTCGATTTCTGGTGACGATTCATAGTATTCAACATCTTCCGAAACAATAATCAATGAATCCCATTCTATGCCGTCTGGATCTGTTATCCTGAATGATACAAACTGGCTATCACCAGTGCAAGATATATAATCACCATCTCCGGGTGATATGATCTCGCTCACCGGGCCATCGGCATTGATAAGGAATCTCATACAGACAGAATCCTCCATGACATTAGCATCGCAAAAATCGGGCATATCCGCAGCAGAGATGATGCATAATTCGACAGTATCACCAGTCTCGAATCTCAGTTCAGCAGAATCGGCACTGAAAAACACCGTATCTTCGTTAATAAAAAATCCAGGCGCAGATGCAATATCATAGGAAATACCATCATACGAAACGATTACCGATGTCGGATCTAAACCAGCGAGCGAATCGATAAGAATAAACCATGCTAAAGGAGAACCATCGGCAACAATAGCATCATAAGGCGGATAATATTCTGTTACAACTGGTGGGTCTAAATCTATTAAGTAACTAAATGAAAGCATCGAAGCTTCATTACCAGCATTATCGAAAGCATTTGTGATTTCGACATCAATAATATCTCCCGAAACATATGACAGAGATGGTGTGAAATGAAGTAAGCTTTCAGCAACATCATATGCTAATTCTGGTGAAGAGATGCGGTAATCAATAGCATTTATACTAGCGATAATTGAATCAGGTACTATACCTGAAAATTCATCCGATATAAAACAGCTAAAGCCAGTATCAGAACATGCTACGATTGCACTATCAAATGGGAAAACAAGCGAACAGGCTGGAACAAGATTATCCACCATAAAGCTATAACAATAAGAAGTATCATTTGGTTCGCATAATGCCACTTCGTCCATTATAGAATCTATGCAGACAGTAATTGTATCTCCTGCTGGAAGGCTTATCCCGATCAATGATATATCGACCGATAATGTAGAATCCAAATAGCTGGCATAACCATCCGACCAATCGAATGAGAAGCCTTCGATATCGAAAGATAAATGAGTATTATCTAGATTGTAGTTATCCCAAAGTCCAAATTCCATAATTGGCGTGGTTTCATTGATATAAGACATTTCCGCAGGATAAATCGGCTCTATTCTCGGCGGTTGATGATCGATATAGAATTCACATGAAATAGGTTCAGATAGCTCATGGCCTTCGATATCACTCGCAGAAATCAATACAGCTTCGACCGTATCACCGTTTTCCCATGGAGTATCTGGCCTGTATAAAAGCGTATCTTCGATTAATTCAATCTCATCACTGCCGAGAGTTAGTGTGTCATCAAAAATTGCGAGACTGATTTCCGAAATATCCAGATCGGAAGCAGTGGTCAATAAAATTTTGATCTCTTGCAAACTATCACGGCAAGAGATAATTTCCCTGCAAGGTGGGCTAATGAAACTTGCCGAAAATTCAGCTTCTGGAACTGTAAAGCTTATGCATTCACGACCTGAGACATTAGGCTCGCATATATCGACAAGGTCTTCGGCTGTTTCAAGGCAGAAATCGATGCTCCCTGATGGCAAGCTTCTAATACTATCTAACTCGAGGATGAAAGTATCGGCGTGGTGATAAAGGCCATCCCCGATCGAATACATTTCACCTTCGAAAGATACATCTACAGAAGATTCATCAATATCGCTCAAATTATCTTTAAGAAAGATAGTATAGCGGTCGGGAATATAGGGTAGAGTAGCACCATCAGAAGGGCTAAATCTATCGGCATAAGGTGCCTGTTTATCGATAATAAATTCCCAGCTAAGCGGCATAGAAAGGGGATTACCGAGTGAATCAATAGCATAAGATAGCCTGCATTCAATAATAGAACTATCTTCGTAATCTATCATCGGCGTATAATAGATCGTATCATTACGATAAATATAATCATCGCGCGAGATTAAAGAATCATCCATCAAAAAGTTAATACTATCACTTATGATGCCGTCTGGATCGCTTAGGGTCATTATAATATCAAATTCGCCCGGGCCACAGGAGATAATAGAACCATCGGGTGGCATTACGACTGAAGCTCTTGGGCCACTGGAATTTATAAAGAAGCTATCGCAAAATTCCGTCATAGAATTTGCAGGACAATAATCTGCTACCAGGTCAGAGGCTTCGATGCACCAATAGACAGTATCATAGGCATCGTATTCTATGCCAAGACTTTCGGGGTAGAAGCTAATGATGTCATCTTCATAGGATATACCGCCGCCATCTTCCGTGTATCTTGTTGCATTAACATTTAACTCTATTGAAGCAGGATCAATTCCTGCGATAGAATCGATGAGTTCGATAGTGATAGGCAAATAGGTATCAGCACTTACGATACCCGTCTCCGGTGAATAATCGATGAGAACAGGCGGGTCCAAATCCACTGTGAAGCTTATATTCAATGATTCATCAAAGGAATTGCCGACAATATCAGATACATCGATAAGGCTGGCTTCGATAATATCGCCAGATTCCCATGGAATAAGCGGTTCGAAAATTAAAAGTGAATCGTCAAAAAATAGCTCATCAGAATAAATATCATATTCGATTCCACCCACATCTATAACTATCGTAGAAGAATCTATTCCCCAAAGATCGTAAATATAAAGAGAGATTTCCTGCATCGGACATGATGTTATAGCTCCACCGAATGGGTTTATGAATTCAGCAACTGGCGGTGACATGTCAATAAATAGGGTATTGCATAGAGGCTCCATTGCATTAGAACCACAATATCCAGACATATCAGAAGCTTCAAGGCAATAGTTAATTGTATCACCATCAGAGTAAGTCAGCACAGATATATCGATAACTATGCTATCCCCTAAATAATCTAAATCCGCAATATCCAGACTATCCCCATTGGAAGTATAAAAAACTATAGAAGAATCATTCACGCCAGCCAAATCATCATAGATAGTATAAATCAAGCTTCCTGTTCCAGAAGAGATAGCGCTATCTTCAGGGCTAATTAGATGTGCTTCTGGCGGCATAATATCAGTTATAAAATACCAGGGAGAAGTTCTGCTTGTTTCGAGGCCAAGTGTGTCCGCTATTCTATCCAGAAGAACGGTAACTGTGTCCCCATGACTTGAAATGCCTGGCACTGAAATCTCTAATGTAGAATCTGATGTTATTGTAACTGCTGAAGAGTGCGCATCATAGAAAAGGGTGTCATTGACTTCTAAGAGCAAATAAGACCAGTCTATGCCATTTTCATCGCGGAACATAAGAGAAATCTGACCATCGGTGCATGACGAGTAGCTGCCATTGTCGGGCGAAAGCAGATAGCTGGTTGGCCCGGAACTTTCTATTCTGAATGTGAAACATTCTTCTTCTGATACATTTAAATCGCATGAACCAGTAATATCGAGTGAATTGTCAAATATCGAATCGACACATACTTCAATCAAACCAGCATCGAGTATAATACCAGCTTCTTCGGTATCGATGATCATTATAGAGTCATCGAAAGAAACACCGGGATCCGAAAGCTCGAATCTTTCGCCATCGATTTTGATATTAAGGCTGGGCATAAATAATCCTGCAAAACCATCCTGGATTTTTACCGATATTTCAGGTGTAGCTGTAGATATTAGAGAACCATCCTCTGGATATAATATTTCTACCTCAGGAGCTGTTGTATCGATGCCTACTGTGAATTCTCTGGGGGCATCGACTAAATCATTTCCTGCCAAATCATCAGCAGAGATTATGGAAATATCAATGAAACCACCTTCGGCCCAAGCTGTGTCGGGCGTAAAATGCAAGCTTGGATAAGAATATTCCAAATTCGGCGAACTTATATCATACATTTCGCCATCGATCAATAATCTGATAGAAGATTCTTCCACTCCGCTGGCATCTATTATGTAAAAAGATAATCCTGTTTCAAAACAAGTTGTAATAGTAGAATCAAAAGGATGATACATAGTAGCTTCAGGCCCGGTATAATCGAAAAAATACTTGAAACAATATGGTTCTGGGAGGCCATTGGGATCGCAAACATCAGGCATATCATTAACATCCCTAATACAAATCCTTGTGCTTTCGCCATCTGCTGGTTCAAAGTCGCAACCCGAAAGGCTGAAAGAAAGGGTATCATCGATATAGGTTATATCGGTTCCTGTGAATGGATAGCTATAGCCGATAGAAGCGAGATTCAATTGGATAGACGTTGGATTAACTCCTGATATACTGTCAACGATAACAATATCGATAGGCGTGTCAGCAGATGTAAAGAAGCTTCTCGGCGGTGGAGAAACACCTGTAATGACAGGTGGAGAAATATCGACAATAAACCAATATTCGGATTCTGAAGTCTCTAAACCAGTGCCAAAAACATCTTCAGCAGCAATCAATTGGAAGTAGCAAGTATCTCCATCGACTAAGCTTGAAGCTGTAAAAGTAACTCTGGAGCTGGTAGTAGAGAAATGCATCTCTGAGTCCGAAGTGGAGTAAATAGTCCCATTGTACTCCAATCTAATCGAAGACTCATCTATTCCACTGGGATCATCGAGTTGATATATTATATTCACAATTTCACAGGCTGAAATTACGCTAACTTCGGGGGCAATAAGCTCGGCTTCTGGGCCACCATCATTGACGAACACATTCCAACATGAGTCTCTAAGGTTGGGTTCACAGTAATCGGGAGCATCGGATACAGACAAACAAATATCTAATTCTTCTCCATCTTCAAAATCAATTCCACATAAATCTGGCTCGAAAATTAAATCACTTCCATCCCATTCGAGGCATATATCAGATATTGTCAGATCTTCAGAACCCAAAGATAGATTTATACTCGATGGACTGATACCAGCAAATTCATCAAAAAGCCCAATCTCAATAACTGAACCAGAAGCCGAAATAGCACTTCCGGGTACAGGAGAAATACTTGTTATTTCAGGAGGGGTGAGGTCTATTGTATAAGTGAATATAAGCTCATCACCAGGATTACCATTATTGTCTTCCACGCCATACAAATGGACATCGATATCGCGTTCAGGCAATGGTATTGCGGGTATAAACATCAATAGAGAATCGCCGATGTAAGATAATTCAAGATCCGAAAGGTTATAGTCTGTCTCATCTACATTAAGATTTATGCTGAGTGGATCGACAGAGAAATCATCCTCTAATCTTATCGATATTCCAATATCATCACATGCGCTATAACTTCCATCAAATGGAGAAATTAGTTCGGCAGTCGGGCCATTAACATCGAGTATATGAGTAAAACAGCTATCGATAAGGGAATTGGGGCCGCAATATTCTGGTAAAACATTATCATCAACAGAAATACATACTGTCAAAGATTCTTCAGCAATCAGAATATCAGGATCGACTGTTAGATCGCCGCTCGATGGATTAAAACTAACACCGCTCGATGCGGTAGTCAAAATCGTGCCAGCAAAATCGATCTCGATACTCGATTCATCGATACCGGATGGTGCATCTTCTAGTTCGATAACAAAAGACGGGAATGTATCAGAAACCGATGGTGACGAAACTTCAGTGATTATAGGAGATTCTGTATCGATAGCAAAGAAATACTCATGGAAAACGCTGGTTTCATTGCCGCCAATATCGATGAGGTTGCGAAGCATAAATTCGATAATGTCTCCATGGCTATAAGCAGCCGTTGGACTAAAAATTAGAGTATCATCTGCGAATGTAACCTCGCTGGATGCTGAACCGTAGTTAACATCATTTACCCTAATTCTTGTACTATCGTGTAAAACTCCAAAATTATCGAAAACTCGGATTCTTATTGGCTGTTCTTCACAGGCCGATACAATTCCACTATCGGGTAATATTAGTTCATACTCCGGTGGTGAAAAGTCGGCGAAATAGTACCAACAAGTATCTGGATTGTCGATATTGCTTCCACAATACATCGCCAAATCGCCAATCTCTTCAATACAAAATTCAATGCTATCGCCATCTGTGGCTGATAAACCAAGTTCTGCAAAATCGATTGAATAAGTAGACCCAGATAGCAAAAATCCCGGTTCTGCATATGGATACGCCGTGCCATCCACACTGATTTCGAGACTGGATTCATCGATACCAGCGATATCATCATGAAAAGTCAAATCTATTACTGGAGATGGCATTTCTAAGAAAGTCGAAGGCAGTGGATCCATGATAACGAATTCAGGAGCAAATATGTCAACAATAAAATCTCCAAGTTCGGCATCAAAAGTTCCATTTCCAAGGTCATCAAAGGCCTGAATCAAAGCAACATAAACTGTATCGCCATGCATCAGCGGAGTCAAATGCGTAAAAGCGAGAGTATCGCCATACATCACCCATGATCCATCTCGATAAGGAACACCATCGATATTGATAATCGTACTGTCTTCAATAACACCATCCGTATCCTGAATAAGAATACGAATTTGCTGGAAAGGACATGAAGTCACCGAGCCATCAGAAGGGGAAATAAGCTCTACCGATGGGCCGGTTAGATTGATATGAAAATCAAAGCAATATCCCGGATCGCCCATATTAGGGCCACAGTATTCAAAAGGCATAGCATCAGCAACTCTCTCGACACATACCTCGATCATATCTCCGGACTCATAAGAAAGGCCCAGAGAATCTGTGGAAATAAATAGCTGATTACCAATAAAATAAAGAGCGCTCGAAGAATTATCATAACTAATACCATCAAAGCTGACAATAAAAGAATCCGGCAAAATACCACTCGGAATATCTTCGAAATTTATCCTGACTTGTGGAGTAGGGTCGGCTATTGTATCTCCATCTGGTGGCGAATGACTTAAGATACTCGGAATAGCAGTATCGAAAAATACCCACCAGTGCTCCGAAGATCCAGGTATCATATGATTGCCTAATGTATCGGCATAGTCGGTAAAATAGAACTCAATTGAGGCTCCATCAGAAAAAGCAGAGGAAGGTATAAATATTGCAGTATCCCCAGACATAGAAAGCTCGGGTGAAGCAATGTCATAAAGAACTCCGCCAGCCGAAAGCTCGATAGAAGATGGCTCGACTCCATTTTGATCATCGAAAACGAATCTAAATTCGCCATCTACACATGCCGTGGTAATCGAGTCTCCAGGATATACAAATTCTACAGCAGGGGGGCCTAAATCACTAATAATTATCGTACAGGTATCTCGAAAATTCGGGCCGCAAAGTTCTTCGGAAATATCATCACCGATCTCTATGCAGACATCGAGGGTCTCTTCATCAGAGAGTACTAATCCAGTAGTTGTTAAATCGATATTATAGATAAGCTCATCAGTGCCATCCCATGTAAAACCAGTAGGATAACTGGCACCGAATGACCGTATAGTAACTGAAGCAGTGGTTTCATCGACACCAGCTCCATCATCAGTAATATGAGAAATTATTTCAAGAAGGCTTGAGCCAATATAAGTAAAAGGAGTCGGCAAAATATCGATAAAATCAGGTGGTTCAAAATCAGTAAAGAAGTTGCCCATAGCAAAAGCTTCTAAAGGATTGCCATATATATCATCCGCAGCCAATAGTACACAATTAATATCCTCGCCATCTAAAAAGGGTTCAGTAGGTATAAAAACAAGTGTATCATCTATATAAGTTAAATGATCTGGATAATTGAAAATCTCGCCATTAACAGAAACCTGGATGGTTGAAGTTTCCACGCCAGCACCATCATAAAGCCACCATTTGACAATCTGTTCTTCACAGGCAGTATAAGAATCATCGGGCGGATAAACATATTCAGCAATCGGGCCGCCCAAATCAATATAATACGAAACACAATGTGAAGATTCCATACAGTTTGGCCCGCAGCGGTCAGGGCGAACAATATCACAAACATCTGTAATACAAAACTCTACAATATCGCCATTAGAAAAGCTTAACCCAGCTGTGGCACAATTAAAAGTAACCCGGGAACCATCCCAGCTTACTGCAGAATGAGAATGAGGATAACTCATGCCATCTACACTAACAACGATGGAAGATGGATCGACTTCTGTATATGCATCTGAAATGGCAGCGGAAAAACTGGGCGAAGCCGATGTAATACTTGCGCCATCAGGAGGGCTTGGCGAGCTAACATATGGAGCGCTTTTATCGACCCAAAAATTCCAGTACGGCCCACTTCTGGCAAAATTTCCCAGTAAATCACGTGAACGGTCAATAGTGATTCTTAAAAAACCTTGATTGAAATCTGGAGTCTCGGTTCCTGAGAAATAGAAATTAGTTCCATCTGAGCGAAGATAGGGTGATGTGCCACAATTGTAATTATTAGACCATTGAATATTCATGCGTGTATAGGCTGTATCGATTCCGCTAATATCTTCCATATGAAAAACCAAAGTATCACATGCAATGGTATCACCATAATTTGGATAGTCAAGAATAATTTCTGGTGATGCTTTATCGACAACAAAATCCCAACACAATTCCGAATCAGTTGTATCTATCCAGTTAGGGCCACAATAGATTGCAGCTTCTTCAACACGATCCACTGCCATGCGCAAGCAAACCTTTACCGAATCTTCATCAGCAAAATTAAGTACTGTATTATCAACCGTAAAGGTGCTATCAATATAAGTTATCGAAGATGTTCCCGGGTTCCAACAAAAACCGGAACTACGTGATACCGGACAAGAATGTCTATTCGATTCTACGCAAAGACATAAGCCAACTGGGACGATACCGCTTGTAGAATCGGTCACATCGACAGAAATATCGAAATAATCTGTTGTGAAAGTTGTTCCCGGTGGCGGGAATCTTGATTCTGGATAGAAATATGGATCATCAAAATCAGTATGAAACCAGGAATTAAGAATTGAACTCAGAGCATTTCCTAATAAATCATCTGCGGCCAGAAGAGAAAAATCATATACATAATCATTGGCAAGTAGAGGAGAAGGCGTGAAAATCAAAAGTGTATCATCAAGAAACTCAAGGCGCGAATCAGGATACGTAATAATTTCTCCATCGAATTCAAAAACAATCGACAAAGTATCTATGCCATCTGTATCGATAATCGAAATCTTAACTGGCTGATCTTCGCAACCAACCCAAAGGCCCAGCGAAGGGCTAATCAAATTAGCGGTTGGCCCCTGAGCAAATAGGCTAAGAGATATACTAATGGTGATTAATATAATTAATTTTTTTACAATATCCATTTCCCATCCTTTAAGTCTTCATAAAGAATTTATCGACTCTTCCCCCATACAATATAATAAAAAAGTGATCGTAAATCCACAGTATTTACAAGAGAATTAAAAAGATAAAGAAAAATATCGAATATTTTAGGCATTTGCATAAAAAAGGTGGGTAACCGGACTCGAACCGGCAACGACAGGAACCACAATCCTGGACTCTACCATTGAGCTATACCCACCATATAGAAGCTTTCAAAAAACGCGCCCGGGAGGAATTGAACCCCCAACCTACGGATTAGAAGTCCGTTGCTCTATCCAATTGAGCTACGGGCGCA
>JBKHBT010000047.1:0-24313 GCA_046542255.1 Candidatus Zixiibacteriota bacterium
ATGGTCTTTTGGTTAGAAAGACCAGCGTGAAGATGCCGTCGAGCAAAATGAAACACCAAATCGCAAGAATCCTTACACAGGAGAATTATATTCGCGGTTATAAAATCGTACCTGTCGATAAAGTTAGAAAGGTTCTGACTGTATATCTTAAGTATAACAATGATGAACCAGTCATACTTGGGCTACAAAAAGTATCTACGCCAGGTAGGAGAGTCTATGCACCACTTACCGACCTTCCAAGGGTCCGTGGAGGCATGGGTACTGCGATTTTGACCACTCCTAAAGGGGTCCTTACCGACAGACAGGCCAAAATGGTCGGTGTCGGTGGCGAAGTATTGTGCTATATCTGGTAGAGAGGTGATATAATGTCTAGAGTTGGAAAAGTACCTGTTGATATCCCGAAGGGTGTTACAGTAAATTTTGATAAAAATGTGCTGAAAGTCAAAGGCCCAAAAGGCGAGATAGAGCAGATGATAAAAGATGATATCGAGGTTAAAATCGATGGAGACTTTATCGAATTTAACGCCAAAGGTGAAACGAAAAGAATTAAGTCATTGCATGGCCTATATCGCAATCTAGCATCTAATATGGTAGAAGGCGTTACAAATGGCTTCGAAAAGAAGCTCGAGCTTATCGGCGTTGGCTACGATGCCGAGCTGCGTGGTAGCGGTTTGTTTTTGGAAATTGGCTATTCACATGCCATTTATTTCAAACCACCCGATAATATCGAGATCGAAATCGAAAAGCCAAAGGTTAAGACTGAAGCTATTGGCACAATGAATCAATACCTTATCGCCACAATTACGGTAAAAGGCATTAATAAGGAATTGGTTGGCCAGATTGCCAGCAAGCTCAGAAAACTCCGCGAACCCGATGTCTATAAATGCAAAGGCATTCGCTATAAGGGCGAAATAGTTCATCTTAAACCAGGAAAAGCCGGAGTTGGTGCATAATGAATATAAAAAAAAGAAATAAACTCAAGAGAAAGCGCATTCTTAGTATTCGTCTGAATATATCTGGTACAGAAGACAGGCCAAGATTATGCGTTTACAGAAGCCTAAAGCACATATACGCACAGTTAATCGATGATGTAAATGGCAAAACCCTTGCTTCCTATTCCAGCATAAAGCCTGATGTGCAAGATGAAATTCAGGACAAGAAAAAAACTGAACAGGCTGCCATAGTTGGCGAGAAACTTGGCAAGATTGCTATTGAAAAAGGCATAAAAAAGGCTGTTTTTGATCGAAGAGGCGTGCCTTATATGGGCCGTGTCAAGGCTCTGGCCGATGGTGCCCGTAAAGCCGGGCTGAAGTTCTAATAAGGCTAAGGAGGATATTCATAGATGAGTAATGATAATAAAAGAAGAGGCGGCCGCAACCCTCAGGGAAGGGATGAGAATCCTTATATCGAGAAACTGATTAATATTAATCGTGTCTCGAAGGTTGTTAAGGGTGGCCGTAATATGAGCTTTTCTGCGCTTACTGCAGTAGGCGATGGCCAGGGTTCTGTTGGACTCGGCTTCGGCAAGGCTACCGAGGTTGCCAGCGCTATTAGAAAAGCTAATGAAGATGCCCGCCGAAATATGAAGGACTATCGCGAAGTTCTCATTCATGGCAGGACAATACCGCATAAGATCATCGGAAGATGTACTGCTGCCAAGGTGCTACTTAAACCTGCATCTCCAGGTACCGGCGTTATCGCTGGTGGAGCTGTTAGAGCTATTTTGGATGCGCTTGGTGTCCAGGATGTTCTAACAAAAAGCATGGGAGCAGCCAATACAATAAATATCGGAAAAGCCACAATCGATGGACTCGATAAGCTCGAGAGCATCAGAATGGTTGCCAAAAGAAGAGGCATTCCGGTAGAAAGACTAAAGAGATAAACCTGATTTGGGAGTGGAAATGGCTAAACTTCGTATTACACAGAAAAGAAGCGGCCTCAGCCAGAATAAAAGACAGAGAGCAACTCTCTCTGCGCTGGGCCTGGGCAAACCGCACAGAACAGTTGTCAAGGAAGCTACGCCTCAAATCAGGGGCATGATTTCAAAAGTTGCTCATCTAATATCGGTTGAGCAATTAGACTAAAAACGGGAGAATATAATGCTTCGTTTAGGAAATCTTAAACCCCCAAAAGGCAGTGTTAAAAAGCGGATGCGTCGCGGAAGAGGCGAAGCATCTGGTAAAGGAAAGACATCTGGTAGAGGGCATAAAGGCGCACTCGCCCGTAGCGGCGCAAGACGTGCTACATATTTCGAAGGCGGACAGATGCCTTTATATAGAAGATTGCCCAAAAAGGGATTTACAAATCACTTCAGAAAAGATTATTCGATAATTAATATTGTTGACCTTAATCGCTTTGAAGAAAATGCAGAGATCGATAAGAGTATCCTTCTCGAAAACAGAATCATAAATAAGAAGGGCAGGCCTGTGAAGCTCCTTGGTGAAGGAGAAATCAGGTATCCTGTTACTATCAAAGTCGATGCTGCATCCAAAAGTGCTATTAAGAAAGTCACCGAAGCCGGTGGAAAGGTCGAGGTGATCACTTGAAAAATTTGGCTCAATCGATAGGAAATATCTTTCAGATCAAGGATTTAAGAAATAAAATCCTGATTACGCTTGGAATTATTGCACTTTACAGGCTCGGTGGACATATTACCATTCCGGGTATCAATATATCGGCTTTACATGACCATTTCCAGGCTTCTGGATCCGGGAATCTTCTCGGATTATACGATATGTTTGCCGGTGGCGCTTTCAAAAAAGCTGCTATTTTTGCAACTGGTATTATGCCTTATATTACTGCCTCGATTATCTTTCAGCTTCTGGGTGCGGTTTTTCCGTATTTCCAGAAACTAAAAGAAGAAGGCGAAGAAGGCCAGAGAAAGCTCACACAATACACAAGATATGCCACTGTTGCCGTTGCAGCTTTCCAATCGATTGGTATTAGTTATTTTCTTTCAGGTATCGTAATAGAAGGCAGGCAGGTCGTTACTATTCCGGGATTCGGATTTAACCTGCTTGCTATTCTCACGATAACAACTGGAGCTATCCTTGTTATGTGGCTTGCCGAACAGATTACAGAATATGGAATTGGAAATGGTATGTCGATTCTTATTATGACAGGAATCATAGCAAGAATTCCACCATCTATCATACAGGAAATTTCCGATCTATTGGCCTATGATTTCGGTAGTGCAATGATGAGAAACAGATTATTCGAGCTGGTTTTCATACTTGTCGCAATGATCGGTTTTCTCGTTGTGGCGATTCTTCTCACGCAGGGCACAAGACAGATACCAGTTACATACCCTAAGAGAATCGTTGGTAGAAAGATGTATCGTGGACAGAGCGTCCATCTTCCACTCAGGCTTAATGCTGCTGGCGTTATTCCAGTGATTTTTGCCCAGAGTGTTATGTTTTTGCCGGGGCTTTTGATTGGTGCATTGCCTTCGGAAGCTGCTATTACGGCGACTTTATCGAGTATGTTTGGGCCTACACATGTTGTCTATAATATGATATACGGACTATTGGTGGTATTTTTCGCCTATTTCTACACAGCAGTGATATTTAATCCTGTCGATGTAGCAGCTAATATCAAAAAGAATGGCGGTACAATCCCGGGGCGTAGCCCAGGTAAAGAGACCAGCCAATTTATCGATAAGGTTTTGACAAGAATTACTTTGCCGGGTGCAATTGGCCTCGCGCTTATTGCTATTTTGCCGGCAATTTTAGTACAGAAACTGGATTTTGCTTTCTTTTTCGGCGGAACCAGCCTGATTATTATAACAGGTGTGGCCGTAGATACCCTTCAGCAGATTGAATCGAAGCTTGTCATGAGACATTATGACGGTTTCCTAAAGAAAGGTAAGATAAGGGGAAGAAGGTGATAATTATCTTCCTGGGGCCTCCGGGTGCCGGGAAGGGGACATATTCGGGTCTCCTTGCCGAGGCCTTGAAGATCCCGCATATTTCGACTGGCGACCTTTTGCGAGAAGCAATCGCTAAAGAAAGCCCGCTTGGCCGAATGGCCAAGGAGTTCATTGAAAGAGGAGAATTAGTTCCGACGGACCTTATGATGAGTCTTTTGGGCGAGCGAATTACAAGATTCGATGCCCATAAAGGCTTTGTTCTCGATGGTTTCCCAAGGACGGTTGTGCAGGCCAAAAAGCTCGATGAGCTTCTGGAGGTCTTGCTTAGAAAGATTAGCCATATATATGACCTGCATCTTCCGGATAAAGAGATAATCGAGAGGTTGACAAGAAGGCGTGTCTGTTCGAATTGTGGCGCAATTTACCATATCAAGCGCAATCCGCCCACGGAAAATGGAGTTTGCGATGTATGTGGCGGAAAGGTTATACAAAGGGCAGATGATACTGAAGAGGTTATAAGGCATAGAATCGATGTATATAGAAAGAATGTCAAACCGCTTTTGGATTATTATAAGGGCCGTGAAGAATACAAAGTGATAAATGCACTTATCGATTCATCGGTGAGCGCATCACAGCTTCTTAAAATATTGAGTTTGGAGATGAAAGAAGAGCATGGCGATCATTATAAAAAATAAAGAGCAACAAAAGGGCATTCGTGCTGCATCAAAAGTTGTAGCGAAGGTTCTCGATGCAATTGGCAAAGAGATTCGCGCCGGTTTAAGCTCGAAGAAGCTCGAGGAAATCGCTCTTGATGTCATGAAAAGAAACAATGCCAAATCTGGTTGCTATGGCTGCGGCGAACCAGATAATCCATATCCGGGACATATATGCGTTTCTATTAATGACGAGATAGTCCATGGAATTCCGAATAATCGTCCTCTTCAGGATGGAGACTTAGTCAGTGTTGATGTGGTAGCCGAACTCGATGGATATTTTGGTGATGCAACAAGAAGCTGGACCATAGGCGAAGTAGATGATGATGTCGAAAAGCTGCTGACAATTACTCGCAAAGCCCTCGATGCCGGAATCGACATAGCAAGAGATGGCAATACCGTTCGTGATATATCACGCGTAATTTTTGAAATTGCTAATAAGGATGACATCGGTGTTGTTCGCGATTTGGTTGGGCATGGAGTCGGAATCAAGATGCATGAACCGCCTCAGGTGCCCAATTTCATAACCCGCGGCCCGACAGTCAGACTCAGAGAGGGCATGACAATAGCAATCGAGCCGATGTTTACTCTTGGAGATTTCAGGGTAAAAGTCGATCCGGACGGCTGGACGGTTAGAACTTCAGATGGCAGTATAGCTGCTCATTTTGAAAACACGATATTAATTAGAAAAGGTAAACCGGAAGTTTTAACAATACTATAGATGAGGGATTATTAATGTCAAAAAAAGCAGACAAAATTCAGATGGAAGGCGTAGTCAAGAAGGCATTGCCTAATACAACCTTCGAGGTTGAGCTTGATAATGGCCATGAAATTCTGGCCCATATCGCCGGCAAAATGCGCATGAATTATATTCGCATCCTTCCCGGCGATAGAGTAACTGTCGAGCTTTCGCCCTATGACCTTTCAAAAGGTAGAATAATTTATAGATACAAATAACTTAGGTTATTTGAAAATAAAGAGGTAATTATGAAAGTACGTACATCAGTAAAAAAGATATGCGATAAGTGCCGCATTATCAAAAGAAAAGGCGTCATAAGAGTGATCTGTGAGAATCCGCGGCATAAGCAGAGACAGGGTTGAACGCCTTAATAAGAAAAGTGGCAATAATAAATAAAAAAATAAAAAATGGAGGATAGCCTTGGCAAGAATCGCAGGTGTCGATTTACCCAAGAATAAGCGAATCGAAACGGCATTGACCTATTTATATGGGATAGGCCTCGCTACTTCCAAAGAGATCATCAAAGCGACAGGAATCGATCCTAATAAAAGAGTTTTTGATCTCACAGAAGGCGATGTTTCGCTTCTTAGGCGTGAAATCGATGAAAATCAAACGATCGAAGGTGATCTTCGTTCGGAAGTTCAGAACAATATCAAAAGGTTAATCGATATTGGTTGCTATCGTGGAGTACGTCACAAGCAGCATAAACCAGTTCGTGGACAACGCACCCGTACAAATTGTAGAGCTCACAAAGGCCCGAAGAACAAGCTAGCACACAAAAAGAAGTAAAGGAGATTAATCTTGGCTAAACAGAAAAATAAAGGCAGGAAGAAATCTCGAGCGCCGAAGAAAACCAAGCGCAGGCTTGAAGAATCTGGTATTGTCCACCTTAAGAGCGGTTTTAATAATACGACTATTACTGTAACCGATATTAAAGGAAATGTCCTGGCCTGGTCAACACCGGGCAAGGTTGGCTTTACCGGCACTCGAAAATCAACAGCCTATGCAGCGCAGCTTGCTGCAAAAGAAGTCGCAGACCGTGTTTATGATATGGGCTTAAGACGTGTCGAAGTTAAATTCAGAGGCTCTGGCCCAGGAAGAGAAGCTGCTATTAGAGCACTTTTCTCGACCAATCTCGAAGTCAAAAAAATTAGAGATATGACACCGGTCCCACATGGCGGTTGTAGACCTAAAAAACGTAGAAGAGTATAGGCAGGTAGGATAGATTATGGCAAGATATACCGGACCAGTTTGCCGACACTGTAGACGAGAAGGCAAAAAACTATTCCTTAAAGGGGATAGATGTTATACCGATAAATGCTCTTTTGCCAGAAGAGAGACCCCTCCTGGCGCAAGGCTTTATTCATTCTCAAGAAGAAGAATGTCGGAATATGGAATCAGGCTTAGAGAAAAACAAAAGCTAAGAAGATTCTATGGAATGCAAGAAAAACAGTTCCGAAATACATTCAAAAAAGCAAATAAAATGAAGGGCAATACTGGCGAAAACTTCTTGAAACTTCTTGAAACAAGACTCGATAATATTGTTTATAGAATGGGATTTGCCCCATCGAGAAGATCAGCCAGGCAACTAATCTTACATAGGCATTTCCATGTGAATGGAAAGCTTGTGAATGTTCCAAGTTTTGTGGTCAAACCGGGCGATATTGTATCGGTTAAACCAGGAAGCAATAAACTCGATATTGTCCATCTCGCCCTCAGGAAAAAGGGTAGAGTAGAAGACCTATCATGGTTTGAAGTCAATAAGGCCAAGCTGGAAGGCAAGGTATTAAATATCCCGGCCAGAGCTGATATTCCGGTCGATATAAATGAGTTATACGTTGTAGAGTATTATTCAAAGTAAGGGGATACTGAGAAATGAAATGGCAGAGTATACAGAAGCCAAAGGTTATTTCGCACGATAAGACGGTATCAACCAAGTCCTACGGTCGATTTGTTGTCGAACCGCTGGAAAAAGGTTTTGGTACTACACTCGGAAATGCTCTTCGAAGAGTACTTCTGTCTTCAATGCAGGGGGCTGCCATTACAGCTCTACGCATAGATGGAGTTCTCCACGAATTTAGCACCATTCCGGGAGTTGTCGAAGATATAACCGAAATCATACTAAATCTAAAAGGTGTTAGACTTAGGGTCAAAAGAGATTTTCCGGTTCCTCTACATATCGAAGTTGATAGAAAGGGCGAAATCACAGCCGCTGATATCGAAGGCGATCCGGAAACAACAGTCATTAACCCGGAGCACCATATTCTTACGTTATCTAAGAAGAAAAAGATGCGTATCGATCTCGAAGTCGGAGCTAATAAAGGATATCATTTGGCAAAAGAGAATAAAGTCGAAGGTTTGCCACTTGGAACTATCTTCATAGACTCGGTCTTCTCACCTATCAAAAGAGTCAACTTTCAGGTTGAACCAACCAGAGTCGGCCAGAGAACCGACTATGACAAACTCATTCTTGAGATTGTAACAGATGGCTCTCTTAATCCTGAAGAAGCTATTACAATGGCATCGAGAGTGCTTATAGAGCATCTTGAATTGCTTATTATTCCAGAAGCTGAAATGGAACAGGTTCAGGAAGAGAAAGTCGATGAGGCATTGCTAAGAATCAAGAACCTGCTTAGAATGCCGGTTTCAGAACTGGAACTATCAGTCAGGGCATCAAATTGCCTTAGAGCTGCAAACATCATGACGATGGCTGATTTGGTACAGAAGTCTGAACATGAAATGCTTAAATACCGAAACTTCGGAAGGAAATCTCTCGAAGAACTCAATAGAGTGCTCGAGGAGCTTTCGCTTTCATTTGGTATGGATGTGGATCAGTACTTCACCGATGAAGAGCTCGAAGAAATTCACAGGCTTGCACTCGAAGAACTTCTCGAAAAAGAATCTTCTAATAAGAAATCTAAATCCAAATCTGATCAAGACGAGATCGATTCTGATGAAGAAGAAATCGATGAGACAGAAGATGATTCTGAAGATACTGATGAAGCTAAAGATACAGACGATGATGACAATAAAGACGAAGAATAAGTAGCATATAAATTAATGAAAGAGATTTTCGATGAGACACAATAAAAAAGTAAAGAAACTCGGCAAAACAGCAGCTCATAGAAAAGCTATGCTGCGTAATATGCTTACTTCGCTGTTCAAAAATGAGAAGATCGTCACAACAGAAGCTAAAGCCAAATTCGCAAGGCCTTTCGCTGAAAAAATGATTACAAAAGCTATGAAAGGCACGCTCGATAAAAAAAGACAGGTTATTAATTACCTTAAAGAGCGCGAAGTTGCCAATTCACTTATCCACGAGATTGCACCCAGATATGCTGATAAACCAACTGGTGGATATACCAGAATTATCAAAATGGGACCTAGAATAGGCGATGGTGCGAAAATGGCAGTTCTTGAACTGGTTGACCCAGAGACAAGAAAAGCATCTAAAAAACGATTCAAAAAAGCGAAGAATAAGAATACTGCTAAAAAGGCAGAAGTAAAAGAAGTGAAAAACGAAAAAATCGAAGAAAAGCCCCAGGATGTTGAAGCAGAAAAACAAGAAACTGCTGAAAATAATGAGGCAAAAGAGTAGTTATCGTTTTTTCATTCGTAATAATATTAACGCAATGGGTATTGCTCATTGCGTTATTTTTTTTATCTCCAAAAAAGGTTTCGGAAATTGAACTTTTGTATTATCTTCATGTGTAATATGGGAATTATGTCATTAAATTTTACAATAGGAGAGAGAAATGACTCAAGATGCCGATAGCAGAAATGGTATTTATATTGTCTTAGCTGTACTCGTTTTGGCTATTATCGTTGGCGTAATATTTTATTTTACAGATTCCGGTGAAGAACCGGAGCAAAAAGAGGTACAGAAGGCCGAAGTTCCTAAGGAGCAAAAGCAAGAGGAAGAACCGGAAGTCGAGGATGAAATTACAAAAGTCAAAAAGAGCCTGAAAACAACTGAAAAGGCATTTATCCAGATGGCGCCAGAAGGTTATGACTCGATGAGAATCCAGAGCACATATGAGAAGCTATATTTCGCTGTCGATTCGATGCAAATTAATGTCTCGAAATTCAAACTCTTGCCGGGAAATTTTGAGGCAGCTTTCGAAGATAATGAGCTGACAGCCGATGAAGCCGATCTATTATTGAACCTTCTCGAAAGTGCCGTTGTCCAAAATGATAAAGATACAATCGATGAATCTGATAATTCTATAAATGAGGAAACAGGACAGTAGATTATGATAAAAATCGCCGTAATTGGTATTGGCAAAATGGGCAATTATCATATGCAAAAGGTGATTGCGCACGAAAATGCCGAATTGATAGGAATATATGATATAGATAATGATAAGGCCAAAAAGATCGCTGAAGAAAGAAAATGCAAAAGCTTCGAGAATATCGAAGATGCCATCGCAAGCTCTGATGCGCTTGTCCTGGCAAGTCCAACTACGACTCATTATGAAATTGCCCGAAAAATATTAAAGGCTGGAAAGCATCTTCTTATCGAAAAACCGATTGCAAGTTCGATAGAAGAAGCTGATGAGCTTGTTGCGCTTGCTAAAGAAAATTCTGTGAAATTGGCTGTCGGCCATATCGAGAATTTCAATCCCGCGCTGGTGTTTGCTTTCGATTATATACAAAACCCGGTTTTTGTGGAAGCTCACAGGCTTTCGCCTTTTGTAGGCCGTGGTATCGATGTTTCGGTTATAATGGACCTTATGATTCATGATATCGAGATACTTCTCAGGATTATGGGCAAAATAAAGGACGTTCATGCCTCCGGTGGGCAAATCCTAACAAACAATATCGATATAGCATCGGCGAGAATCGGTTTCAAAAAGGGTATCGCTAATGTTACAGCCAGCAGGATTTCCGATAGAAGCATGAGAAAGATGCGTATATTTTCAAAGGGTGGCTATGTCTCTGTCGATTTTGCCGAAAAGCAGACCGAGATAATACTCGCACCCAACTTCCCAAATATTCCCAAAGATGCACAGAAATTCCCTATCGGCGATATCACTTTTTACCGCCTGACACCCAATATCGAGGCTAATGACCAGCTTTTCGAGCAGCTCTCGGATTTCATTATGGCAATCGATAAGGATAGGGAGCCATTCGTTTCTGGCGAAAATGGCCTGGAAGCCCTTAAACTGGCGCAAAAAATCCAAACAGATATCGAGTAAATGCCAAAAAGAAATATCATGCTCCTGGCGGGGGAGCCTTCCGGCGATATTCAAGCAGCAAAACTAATCGAATCGATGAAATCAATCGATAATGATCTCGAATTTTTTGGCCTTGGCGGTGATGAATGCCAAAAGCAGGATATGGAAATTATCGCCCATGTCAAAGATCTTGCACTGATGGGCTTTCTGGAAGTATTACCAGCGATTCCAAGACTGAAAAGGCTCCAGAGAAGGCTTATCAAGCTCTGCAAAGAAAGAAAGCCGGAAGCAGCGATACTGGTCGATTATCCCGGTTTTAATCTATCGCTTGCGCCAAGGATAAAAAAGCTGGGCATTAAGACGATTTATTATATATCGCCACAGTTTTGGGCATGGCATGAATCTCGCGTTAAAAAGGTGAAAAAATATATCGATAGGATGATTGTGTTTTTGCCGTTTGAAAAGCCTTTTTACGAAAAGCACGATGTCGATGTAGATTATGTAGGACATCCTTTTGTCGATACTGTCGAGCCTGAACTTCCAAAGAATGAATTCCTGTCTAAATATAAACTCGATGATCAATATTTGCTTCTTATGCCGGGTTCGAGGCAGCAAGAGGTAAAAAGGCATCTTCCATTGATGATCGATATAGCCAAAATGTTTCCGGACTACAATTGGGCATATCTCAGGGCATCTAATATTTCTGATGAATTTATAGATTGGTTCAAAAAGGAAATTCCGAAGGCCCTTTCATTTTCAATTATCGATGATGACAATTATGCAGCTATGAGCTATGCTCATTTTGCCCTTGTAGGCTCCGGAAGTGCGACACTGGAATGTGCAGTAGCCGGGACGCCGCTTTTTGTCGTCTATAAAACCAGCCAGATATCATATTTGTTGGCGAAATTTATGGTTCTGGTCGATTATATCGGCCTGGTGAATCTCGTTGCAAGCGAAGAAGTTGCCAGAGAATTCATACAGAAGAATGCGGAAGCTGGCAAAATAGCAAGCGAGCTCGATGAAATACTCAAAAACCCCAAACAGTATGGCAAATTGAAAAGCAAAATCCAGAATGTCAAATCGAAACTTGGTGAGGGCCATGCTACGGATAAAGCTGCCAAAATCATTCTCGATATTATCGAAGAATAATTAGTTGGTTGCTATTGTTTGGATAGTGAGTATTGCGATAGGATTCTTAAAACCAAAAAAGCGGCAAGTATAAACCTACCGCTTTTTAGAAAACTGCAGACTATACATCTTTAGGGTTTATATATCACAAAACTAAAGCCAGACTCTACTGTCGTACCTTCAGAGACATCGTATATCTCTATTCTTGCCTCTCCTCCACCGCTATTTACTGTTACCATTCTATCTGTGTCGGGGTGAGAATTTGCAACTATCACATAGTTTGTATAATGAATTGATTCACCATCTACGGTTATATAATAGATATTACCAACTTTTGAACATGTGACATTCGAAGTAGCACTGGCAACAGAGCCACTAGGATTGATCACGCCATAGGCAATCGGGCCAGCAGAGCTTGTATGACGCTCGGTCGTAAGTTCTCCCTCGACATGCACATCGCCATTAAAATATCCTGCTCTGCCGGTGCCCGCTGTGGCATGGATTGCAGGAGCAGCACCTTCTGCAATACCTTTCAAAGCGGCATAATTGGTATTATCAGCAGCAGTTTTGGCATAAATACCCATGCCACCGGTGCCTTCTGCCCAGATGCCGCTTTTTATCCCGGATGCTGTATTTGTGAATTTTGCTACATATCCGCCTGTTGTGGCAGTCTCGATTTCTATCGAACCGTCATCATTTGCTAAGATATCGGATGCTTCTATATCGCCTGTTCCATCCCATCTTGCAATATAGTTATCAGTACCGGAACCGCCTATGCCACCACCGCCACCGGGATATGAGCCATCAACAGTGAGATCACCTGCAATGTGGACATTGCCATTTACATCGAGAAGCTCTGTGGGATTAAATTCGCCGATACCAACATTTCCATCTTGATCAATAGACATTCTAATAGTGCCATTGGTTCGCAAGTTAAAATAATTATAATCCATTGTGCCTATTGACATAGAACCGCCAAGAGTTTCTCCACCAACGCTGATTTCAGCAAAATCTAAGCCGTCATTCCTAAAAACTATCGCGCTGACCGAGTCTGGTTCGGCTTTATCAATGACGATAGTAGCTTCATCATAATGGTGTCCGAAATGTCTGATGTGAAGTTTTGCGTCTGGCGTTGTTGTACCAATACCGACATTTCCGCTAGTATCGATAATAAAATCTGGAAGCATAAAATCATCGCCATTCCAATAGCACAATCCGCCAAAAGCCGGATCATAAGTCAACGCGGCGGTTGTATCAAAAGTTTGTTGGAAAATCAATCCACTTGCATTGCCCGCGCCTGAATTAAGATAGAGATTGGCATTACTATTGGAGTGAATCATAGCGCTGGCATTGTCGCCATTATAGATATGCATATTAGCTCGAGCAAATTCGGTGCCGATTGCGACATTTCCGGTAGGTATCATAACCAGGTCATCGCCAACGATATCCCAGTCATCATCGGCTCCTGTTCCGCTACCGGTGGAAGACCAAACAACATTACCTGAACTAATTTTCAATACATCCCCATCGGAGCCGGCAGAAGGGTCGATATGATCTGGCTGGATTGCCATTTCTGCAATTCCTAAGACATCGCCAGGTGTGCCATCGCCTGTGAGGGTGTAATTTGTATTAACGAAATCATCGCCCCAGTCGTCACCAGGGAGGCCTCCTGCAATATCGAGGCTACCGGCGATATGCAAATCACCATTTATATTTACATCTCCGAGAAAATATCCTGCCCAGTTTTCTGTGCCGTCATATGCTTCGGCATAAATACCGTAATTTGTTGTTTCACCATTTGCAATTGAACTAATTCCATAAGAAGTTGCATTATGCGATGTGGAAATAACATCTATGCCGTATGAATTTGAACTCGCCCTCGCTCTGAGATGAGCGCCATATGCGCTGCCAATTCCATCCATTGAATCTGCATCGGCAATGCCTCTGAAAGCTGATGCAGCATGGCCTTCAGTACCATAGTAATATGAATGTGAGATAATTCCCTGTGAATTGCTATTGTCGTTTTCACATTTTGCATATACCGAACCGTTAGCATAGGTATTATACTCATTGTTAAGTACCAATGTATAGGGATTATCCTCAGTTGTTACGGATAATTTTCCGCCACCGGTAGCATCAGCACCGATCATGACGGAACCTTCTGGGATAGATATAAGATTATCTCCTGCGATTGTCCAATCATCATCGGCAGAACCTTCGCCACCAGCATCCGATGCCCAGACGAGCGAGCCGCCAACATTCTTGATAATCTGCCCATCGGATGAACCAGTGGCATCAATATGGGCTAAACCAATTGCGCCATTTGCGATATCCAGAGGATCGCCTGATGTTCCATCGCCTGTTAGGCTGGCTGTTGTTGCGACTTCTGTAAGGCCGCTTCCGCTGGATGCTGTTTCATCATCTTGAGCAATCCATCCATCGACCGGGTCGAATTTTAATACCTGGCCGGGAAGTGCGCCCATGGCTGAAAGCATATCATTTGTGATACCACCATCGGCAATGCTGATTTCATCGCCGGTAATATCGATTCCATCGCCAGCGGTATAGCTTGTGCCGCCGCCAGAGCCTGTTTCATCATTTGCGGGATTCCAGCTTCCATCGCTTGCATCGAATTTAAGCACCTGATTATGCTCAGCGCCCATATCCGAAAGCATCCGCGGCGTGATCCCACCATCATCGATTGAAATTTCTGTTCCAGTTATATCGATTCCCGCGCCGGCAGAATAGGTTTCGCCACCAGAGCCAACATTATCGACTCCATCTGCGAAACCAGACGGCATATCGCTGATATCATCCCATGAAACGGAGCCGGCTGTAATTGCTGATGTAGCAGTTTCGGCACTTTCGGCATAGTCTGCATATATTGCAGCATCGGCTTCGAATGCTATCATAGCAGTATCGGCCATTGTCGCATTATCGGCGGATTCGGCATGTCCTGCTTCTTCTGCATAAGCAGCTTCTTCTGCATAAGCAGCTTCTTCTGCATAAGCAGCTTCTTCTGCATACGCAGCTGTATCTGCATAAGCAGCTGTATCTGCATACGCGGCTTCTTCTGCGTAATCAGCTTCATCTGCAAATAAAGCTGTATCGGCATAGCTTGCTATTCCGGCAAATTCGGCATATGATGATGAATCTGCAAATTTTGCACGGAATGCATATGGGCTGCTTCCCATTTCATATCTTGGTTCAAGAGTTTCACCATCGATTTCTACTTCGACCCAATAGTCTTCTGAAAAGTCGAGAGTGGATAGCTCTTCGACACTGCCGAGCATGACAGAAAAAATACCATCGTAAACCCCGACAGAAGAATGTTCTTCCGACCATAATTCGCTTCCGCCAGTTTCTGAGTCGTATATCTTGAATGTGATATTATAATCGCCGTCTTCGCCATCCATATATCCCTGAAATGAAACCACTTCTGGAATCTGGCCGAAAGCTGCTAAAGCCATTACTATCAAAACAAAGGTTGAAATAATTCTTTTCATTGCGACTCCTTATTTAATATAAATCATTTTATCATGGATTTGTTCATTGCCAGCTATGATTCGGTAGAGATATAGCCCACCTGGCATTTTTTCTGGCGCAGTGAATCTAATCGACCATCTGCCGGCCTTTCTGCGATATGTCTTTTCCATTATCCTTTTACCGAATAAATCAAATATTTCGATTTTGATATCGGCCTGTTTATCGATATCTATATCGATATATGCCGATGAGTTGAAAGGATTTGGATAGATTCTGCTGATAGCTTTGCTATCTGGCTTTTGCGGATTTTCTTCGATTGCTTCTCGGCGAACAATAGTCGCAATAAAACCGGCCTCGACAGAGCCTTCCGAAGAATTAGCCCTCCCTATAACGGATTTACCAATCGAAGCTGAAAGATTATTGCTCTCAGATTCTGCTTTTCCGCCGCCATTATCGATAACCGATGATTTCATATCGGTTTGAGCGAATATGACAAGGGTAAAAAGGAACAAAAACCCAAGTTTCTTCATAGCTCTCCTTTTGTTTTTATAGATGGTTATTGTTTAATCACTCTGGATTTTCTCTTTTACAAATTGTATCTTAATTGCATATAAACATTGCTCTATTAATACACATTAACCTATTATAATCAATGTCTTTCTAATCTGAAATAATTTTGACCAATTCTGTTAATAATGAATATAATAGAGTACAACTAAAAATGAAAGAAAAAAGCTTTAGTAATTGCTCAGGAAAAAAAGATGACAAATTAATTCTCTATTCGATCGGGCCATCATATTTCTCTCGAATCTCTGTGAAAAAGCTAAGGTGTATCAGTATAAAAGGTGGAATGAGAGCAATTACTATAAGTGCGAGTGCATTTAGTATGAAATAGGTAGAAATGGCACCGCGGACATAATGATAGGCATCTGTTATGAGAACATAAGTCATAATCGCTGTGATGTAGGCTACAATATTGGTTTTCGTGTATGTAATCATGAGATAAAATGCGAAGATTCCCAGTATAAAATTACCCGCCAGAAGAACCGCAAATAGCTCTGGCGAAGTTCCCTGAAGGAGCGTCCCGATTGCTATTGATACAAATACCATTATCTTAAAATAGAAACGCCTTTTGAATCTTAGCAATAAAATACCGAATAAAGTTATTATTATTGGTAACAAGGTGATTATTATTTCAAAGAGCTGTTGGATAGTATTTATAGCCGGGAATATTCCGGAATAGGAAGGTATAGTAGAAATCGAACGCTGGCCAAGAATGAAGGTGCTTCCTATCGTAAGGCCGCTTTTACCACCTATCCACAAAAGGAAATTATGAATACCCATCAGCGCAATAGCAGATAAAAGGCCGGTGAGAATACCATCGCGCATATAAAGAAGCCTGTCACGGCGGCGGTCTACTATAGGCGGAACAATCGTCCGAAGGGTTCTCCAGGCTATAAGCGCAACAAGGGAGAAAAACATAAATCTCGATACAAAACTCACCGCACCGTTTTCAATATTGGTATGAGTAGGAATAAGATTGGCGGCCGCTATTAGCTCGATGATAAATACCATTAGGATTATTTTGCCATAAGATTTATCCCAGATTCCATATCTTATGAAGCTCTTGCTAAATCTAATCAAAATCAGGACAGCCGCTACTATAATAAATAGGCCGATTAAAATCCATCGGAAATAATTCCAGGAATTCTCTTTTTGAAGGAACCAGTATTCTGGCAAAGCAATAGAAACCTGCATATTCTGAATCATGCCATCGATTAAGTCCTGGTTTATCTGCACCAATGCGCCTTCGCAGATTATATCCGATTGCCAGATTAGATGTTTGTCATATCGAAGGCCTTCGGGCTTGACATCTGCTATTTCGAATTTATCGATATCTATACCGGCGAGAATTATGGCTCTACGGCCAAGTGCTATTGCTTCTCTGATCTCCTGGTTTTTTGCCCCCTTTGTTTGGATTTCCGCTGGCTTTGTCTCTGTAATCTCTAAAGAGTCTTTGCTTTCGAGAGTGTCCAAAAGAGAATCATTGGACAAATTCAAAGCAGAATCGGCATTTCGCAATGAGTCTATCGCCTTTTGCGTCTCTTTGATGATAGATATCGCTTCTTTGGGCGATCGTACATCTTCGATACTATTACGCATCCTTTTCATAGGATTTTCAGCATAAGTGAAAATTCTACCATCCGAAGGGTCTATCCAAACATATGCCTTCTGGCCTTCTGATTCATATTCGAGTTTATAGAGCGATAAAGGCACTCCCAATTTACGTATATCATCGATGGCACCAAGATTGCAGAAACGATTAAGATATGTCAATTGCCCGATACCTATGAGTTTCTGCACATCTATCGTCTTGAACTTGTAATCCTCTGGATTATGGCCCATTCTTTCTATCGCTGTTTTGCCTCGCTCAATCGATTTATGTGGCGCTAATGAAACAAGGTCTATGAAATCGCCCTGTGGCAAAAAAGCCAGAAATAGAATAAGGCCGATAAACGCCAATGCTCCAAGCTGATGTTTTAGCTTCTTATCGAGTCCTTTATATGGCCTTGGTTTTGGCTTGAGATTATTCATCTTCAGTGAATGTCTGCCCAGCTTTCTCCGCTCTGCACATCGACTTTGATCGGTACATCCATATCGATTGCATTTTCCATGATCTCTTTGAGGATTTTGCCGAATTTTTCTACATCATCCTTATGGACTTCGAAAAGCAGTTCATCGTGTATCTGAAGAATCATCCTGGCGCGTAGGCCTTCTTCTTTTAGCCTATCGGCTACTCTTATCATGGCGATCTTTATTAAATCGGCAGATGTGCCCTGAATCGGTGTGTTAATTGCAGTGCGCTCGGAAAATTGCCGCATCTGATAGTTCTTTCCATCGATGTCTGGCAAGAAGCGTCTTCGTCCCATCAAAGTTGTTACGAATTTCTGCTCTTTGGCCTTTTCGACAATCTCATCCATATATTTTTTAACGCCGGGATATTTATTGAAATACTCATCGATAATTTTCTGCGATTCCTTGACCGTGAAATCGATATCCTGTGAAAGTCCATATGCCGAAAGGCCGTATACAATGCCATAATTGACTGCTTTGGCAGCACTTCTCTGGTCTGAATCTACTTCATCTTTCTCCAATCCAAAGACCTTGGCAGCGGTCGATGTATGGATATCTTCGCCATCTATGAAGGCCTGTTTCAGATTCTCATCATCTGAAATATGTGCCAGAATACGAAGCTCGATTTGTGAATAGTCTGCGCTCAGTAGTATTTCATCTTCATTCTGCGCCCGGAATGCCTTTCGCACCTCACGGCCTTTTTCGCCGCGAATCGGGATATTCTGAAGGTTCGGGTTAGAAGATGAAAGCCTGCCTGTCGCTGTAACAGCTTGATGAAGTACAGAATGAATCCTGCCAGTATCGGGATTTATCGAATCGGGAAGTTTATCGGTATATGTCGAAAGCAGCTTTTTGACTTTACGATATTTTACAATAATATCCGGCAATGGGTGAAGCTTCGATAGAGCCTCGAGGACTTCCATATCGGTAGATGGGCCGGTTTTTGTCCTTTTCTGTGGTGGAAGGTTGAGCTTTTCGAATAGAATTTCGCGAAGCTGCTTGGGCGAATCCAGATTGAACTCTTCGCCGGCTTGCTCCCATGCTGCCTGCTGCAACTCATGTGCTTCATGTGTGAATTTATCCGATAAATCCTTCAAAATATCGATATTTATATAGACACCGATTTTCTCCATTTCATAGAGAACATCCATGAGCGGTTTTTCCATATCATTATAGAGGCTGAGTAGCTTTTCATTCTCGAGTTTGTTGACAAGAATTTTGCGCATTTTATGCAATGATACAGCACGCTGACAACAGGCCCTGGCAGCACTATCAACAGCAATAGCCTTGTAACTTGAACGGCGCGAAGGCAATAGCTCCTTAAATGGCTCAACCTGTACCGCAAGATGGCTCATAATATCAAATTCGAGATTATGGCGATGTACAGCGGGTGCAAGTAAATATGAAGCCAGTTTGCTATCGAAGCCCTCCAGGTATTTTCCCAGTAGATGCCTACCGCCTTTTAGGTCATGCATCGTGATTTCAGTGCAATTATCAAGATAGGGCAATACAATGTCTTTGAAGTCGGATAATGCAATATTTTCGCCATCATCGAAGAGTTTTTCATCGTCCTTATGTCCTACCGGGATATATATGGCTTTGTCATCGCCGGAATAGAACGCAACGCCTACTATCTGGCCATCGAAGGGCTTTTCGCCTTCCCATAAAATATACAAAGCCGTCTCAAAACCTGCCCAATCTGACCATTTTTTAATATCCTCTTTGCTGCCTGCAATAACGATCTCGACTTCGGTTTCTTTGGATGGTAGAATTTCTTTCATCAGGGATTGCAGCTCGAGTTTTTCGAAAATTTCGGCGAGTTTTTTATAATTTGCGCCGCCGCGTTTCATATTCTCGAAATCGATATCGCCACAGTCGATGTCATAGTCGATCTGGACGAGTTTTTTCGATAGATATGCCTGTTCTTTGGAATTTTCCATCTTCTTTTTGACCGCTCCAGAAAGCTCATCGATATTGTCATAGATATCATCGAGGTCTTTATATTTGTCCAGAAGCTTTTGCGCAGTCTTTTTGCCAACACCTTTGACGCCCGGAATATTATCGGAAGAATCGCCAACCAGAGCGAGATAGTCAACGATCTGCGATGGCGAGACTCCCATTCTCTCTTTGGCATTCTCTTCAGTGTACATTGTCTCCTGGCTCCTGCCGCCGCGCCCGGGTGACAGGACATGGATATCCTTGTCGATTACCTGCAAAAGGTCTTTATCGCCAGTTACGATAACCGGATTATAGCCCTTTTTGGCCGCTTTTCTCGCGATTGTCGCCATTATATCATCCGCTTCGGTGCCTCTTTTCATGATAATTGGTATTCCCATATTTTCGATTGTTTCATTTACATATGGAAGGACATCGCGAAGTTCGTCTGGCATTTTTTCGCGCGTTGCTTTGTAGTCTTCGTAAAGCTCGTGGCGCTGGGTTTTGCCGCCGGCATCGAAAACAAAGGCGATATGTTCGGGATCGCGTTCACGAAGTATCTTCAAAATAGAATTGACTACACCGAAAATCGGCGAAGTATTAAGGCCCTCGGAATTTCTCAGAGGATGGCTTATAAAAGCAAAATATGCGCGATAAACAAGCGCAGTGCCATCGAAAAGATAAAGTTTCTCAGCCATTTTTCACCTCGATTGTCATAAGGTCTCTGGCGATTTTGAATTTTGGAGAATGTGCAGGTGGTATAAATTCCGATAGTGGCATCGGAAGATGAGTGATATATACATCGCCTATATCGAATTTATCGACGAAGGCAGGTAGATTTTCCATTTCATAGTGCATTCCTTCGATAATCATGCAGCCGATTTTGCCGGCAGCGAGTGGCTTTTCAAGGTCGGAAAGCCGGCCGATATCGGCGGAATAGAGAAGCCTGCCCTTTTTGGCTTCGATAATGAAAGAAAATGCATCGAGCCTCTTCATATTATGCTTTCTCATATCCTCTGCATAGCCATCGAGATGCGTGGTAAGATTGGGAATAATATCAAATTTGCCTGCATCGATTTTTTTGCCATCTTCAATTTGATTGATATTGAAATCGAAGCTGTATCTTTCCGGCCAGATAAATGATAGGTCGAAGAGGGATTTTGCCGGCTGGATTGCTTCTTGAGGAAGAAAGATTTCAATCGGTGATTTTCGCTTTTTGAGATGGAGCAATTGTAAAAAAGTCGTAAGTCCTGCAACATGGTCTGGATGTGTATGGCTAATTATTATATGCGATATTGTCTCGAGATCGAGCCCTGCCTGCAAAACCCTTCGAGTAAGGCCTTCGCCGGCATCGAGCAGGATATTCTGTCCATCTTGCTCGCAGAGTATAGCACTCGAAGCCCGGTCGATGACTGGCATTCCTGAAGCTGTTCCCAAAAACGTAACTTTCATTCTTATTCCCTTTTAATGACTATTGATTTAATCTGTAAGGCTCAAGCTTCTTGCCTTATTCTCATAAATACTAAAATTAAAGCACTTATTCAAAGTAGCAAGTCTTTTATCATAAAATAGAAAAATGATTGTTTTGCTCATTTATAATTGGCTTAATTAGTCGCCCCTGAACAGCCCACAGCACCATCTTAATCTAAATCTTCCGATTCTTTAACAAATCATCAATTTGTGGGATATTTTTGCAATATGTGCCAACAATTTAGCATCAAGCGCAGCGAATAAGCCTGAAACTTAAACATTGGTAGATAATATTGCAAAACAATTCTTTTTCTCCCTCCTTTTGAAAAAGGGAGATGCCCGAACTGGCAGAGGGAGCTCTTTCAAATCAACCATTATAACAAATAATACCTTGCAAAGAACAATATTATGATATATAATAGAAATATAAGAATAAAGACTTTGATTTCTTGTGAAAGGACAAAAAAAATGAAAACAAAAATCTTACTAACAATTTTAACCATAGCAATCCTATCTTCACCGCTTTTGGCGCAGAGGGATTCGCTTTGTATGAGGATGGTTGATACTTGGGCAGATGATTCACTTGACCATATTTCTGAAACTGTAGAGTATTATGATGGTTATTTTATTGTGGGTTTACTCGATTATGTAGGCATTTTTCATATTGATTCTACTGGGACAATTGTATTAGATACCATGATTTTAGACTTTTACTCAAACATTTCTCATATTGCAATCAAAGATTCAATATTGTTTTGTCCATCAGTACGCAGAATTCACTCTTTTAACATAGCATCACCAGAAAGACCTGTAGTTATTGACTCCATTGAAATGTTATGGGATCGTTATGATACACCAAAGCAATTGATGGTTCACGATACATTGTTGTATTTTCAGCATGGTTATCGATTTTATGAATGTAACATTTCTAACCCGGATAGCATCAGGGAGCCAACATGGATAGGCTTAGGAGGTTCTCCCTTTTCACATAGTTTCCCTTATTTTTATGATGGTGATGCTGGTCGGAACGAATATCGCCCACCAGAATACTTCCGTGAATTTATTATTCATGAAATATCTGGTGATTCTATTGTTTCTGACACGTTTCGCATCGAATCTAATCTACGGCAGTGGATAAGTTTAAGAGATTTTACAGTTATTGACTCCTTCTTTTTTATGGCCCTCAATGGTGGAAATCCAGAATTCCCTCCAAATTATGTTCTAGAAGCCTATAAATACAGCTCATCGCTTGATTCGATCTGGCTTTTAGACAGCTGGGAAGATACTTTATGTCATTTACCAAATACAGCGATAAATTCAAAAGATTCATTGCTATTTTTGTCGGTTGATAATTGGTTTTACGTGTTTTCAGCCACTAACCCAGCCGATTTGCAGGTAAAAGCTTATTATCATGACCCAAATGCAACTTCATATCTAAGAGCAGCGATTATTGGCAGCCTTTTGGTAGTTCCTACATATTTTGAAGATAGTTTAGGAATCTCGATTTTCGAATATCCATGCTCAACCTGCGACGGCAATTGCGAATTAGAGCAAGAAATACCTAATGAGCTAAATATAGATGTTTTTCCTAATCCTTTTAACTCAATTTGCCAAATTGAACTGCCCGATTTTAGAGAACCTTCTCAGCTTCGTATATTAGATATAAACGGGAATACCATAGTCGATAAAAAGATTGAATCAGACATAAAGATTTATCCCTGGAATGCTAAGGATTTGCCTAGTGGGGTTTATCTGATTACGCTAATAAATGGTCAGACGACAATCACGCGAAAAGTATTTCTAATCAAATAGAAAGGCGACAAAATGAAAACAAAAATCTTACTAACAATTTTAACCATAGCAATCCTATCTTCACCGCTATTGGCGCAGAGGGATTCGCTTTGTATGAGGACTGTGGATGAATGGTTTGAGGCTGATAGTAGATTACTTGATGCGAGAAAATTAACGATATTTGATGATTATATTTATCTAACAACTAGCAATGGCTTGCGTGTATATAATCTATCCGATAGCGGTAACATATCGTTGGATACTACTTTGATCGTTCGAGATACAGGTTTAAGAGAATTTTTTGCAATTGATACTATTGGCTATACAAATTATGAAAATGATTTAATAGTTTTGAATTTAAGCAATCCTTCAAGACCTGACTCAATATATTCTTATACTGATATTTTTGAATCAAGTGTAAACGAATTTATAATGGATGAAACAATTTTAGTAACGTCAGAATTCATAGAATGTTATCAAAGATTCGATATTTCAGAACCTATGGACATTACCGAAATAACTACGCATTGCGGCGATACACTTAGTAATTACATGTACGACTTAGTAGATATAGACTACCCAAAGGTATTTGGCTGGAGCGACCCTCGTTTTGGCGAAACTGTTAATCTTTATGTTAGCGATGTTAGTATACCAGATTCTATTTCATTTGAAAGGTTAGGTACTCTAGAGCGAAGCTATGTGGAACAAGAGCCAACGTGGCTTCATGTAGAAGATACGATCATATATATAAGTTATTATTTCGGAGCTTTGAGAACCTATAAAACAAATGCTGACAGAGACACTCTTATTTTACTAGATACTTACGAAGATTTCGTCGATGCTTATGGTGGCAAAGGTTTTCTAAAAGACACCCTTTTATTTATACCCTGGGGAGAATATATCAAAGTATTCAATATTTCAGATCCGACAGAAATTGATTTAATTGCCTTTTATTACGAATCTAGAACAACTTTCAGGTCACTGGTTTACATCGATGATTTTCTTGTTGCAACTTCTTCTCATAGTATCAAAGTCTTTAAATACCCATGCCCAGAGTGCGACGGCAATTGCGAATTAAGAGATATCCCAAAAGACCTAGAAATCAAAACCTACCCTAATCCCTTCAATGACAAATGCAGAATTAGTATAGATAATAAAATAGAGTATACTAATCAAAGCATAAGTATCTATGATCTAAAAGGCCGAAAAGTCCTGGAAGAGAATACATCTTCTTTGAAACATGAGTTTATATGGGATGCTCAAGATGAGCCTAAAGGTATATATCTTGTTGAGCTTAGTAATGGAAAAATGAAAAATACGCGAAAAGTATTTCTAATCAAATAGAAAGGCGACAAAATGAAAACAAAAATCT
>JBKHBT010000150.1:0-4809 GCA_046542255.1 Candidatus Zixiibacteriota bacterium
CAAATTATCTTTGACAAATAAAACACCACCTCATATATTTACAAAAGTTAAATCGAAAGGAAAAAATGACGGGTACTATATCGTTTTGTAATTGTCGAAGAAGGGGGATGATATGACTACCAAGTTTTTTAATAATGAAGGCAAAAATAGGCTTATAGATAAATTCGAAGAAGTATTCCAAGACCTTTTAGGGCTGGAGTATTTTGACGCTATGGTCGGATATTTTCGGGCATCGGGATATTTCAAGCTACGTAAATTTCTCGATAAAATACCGCATATTAGAATACTGGTCGGTATTAATGTAGATAAGATTACGCAAAAATTCTACGAGCAAGGCAGGCAATATATCGGAAGCGAAGTCGAGATTCGCGATGAGTTTATAGCTTCGCTGATTGGTGATATAAAAGATGCGCCCTATGATAAAGAAACTGAAGAAGGTATTATCCAGTTTATAAATGATATTATCGATGGCAAAATCGAGATTAGGGCAAGCGGAGACCGCAAAATCCATGCGAAAATCTATATATTCCGTCAAAAGAAGTTCACACCAAGTGCTTCGTGCCGCGTGATTACTGGCTCATCAAACCTTACTGACTCAGGGCTTGGTACGATAGGCACATCGAATTATGAGTTCAATGTAGAGCTTCGCGACTATGATGACGTTAAATTCGCTTACGATGAATTTGAACGGCTATGGAATACCGCAAAACCAATCCTTCCGGCGGATGCTACCAAAGTCAAGAAAAGCACACATATCGACCCTGAACTATGTACGCCATTTGAGCTGTATATCAAATTCTTGATCGAGTATTTCGGGAAGCGTATAGAGTATAATCCTGAAAATATTGACATGCTTATGCCCAATAAATTCACAAGGCTTGCCTATCAGATGGAAGCCGCCCTTGAAGGGTATGATAAAATAAAAAAATACAATGGCGTATTCCTTGCCGATGTTGTCGGTTTGGGTAAGACCGTTATTGCTTGTATGATCGTGAAGAAATTCATATATGAAAATGGCCAGCGGACAAAGATATTGCTTGTATGTCCGCCAGCACTGGTTAATAGCTGGCGAAGAGCCACAGAAGATTTCCAGATCGAGAAGAATTTCGACTTCATAACCACGGGAAGCCTGCACAAGGTGCTCGATAAAGAAAATCGTGTCCACGATGATCCTGAAGAAATCGACATGGTTATCGTTGATGAAGCGCATAAATTTAGAAATGACGCTACTATTCAATACAGGCTTTTGCAAACCATCACAAAGACAGATAGACAAAACCCTGGCATAGATGGCGACAAACTTAAAAAAGTGCTATTGCTTTCGGCAACACCGTTAAATAACCGCCCAGAAGACATACAAAACCAAATATATCTCTTCCAAAATAAACGTAATTCGACCTTGCCCAAGGTCAAGGACTTGCAGAGATTTTTCAAGCCACTTAATGACGAATACAAACGCATTAAACTTGAATTAGCTGAAGCTAAAGACGATGAAAACCACGAGCAGAGAAAAAAGGCACAGCAGGAATTTATTGCCAGTGTCAAAGATATTTATGACCGGATACGCGATAAGGTTATCGAGCCATTAGTTATAAGGCGAACCAGAACCGATATCATGGAAAACCACGACTACCGTGAAGATATTAAAAATCAGGGCATTGTGTTCCCGGAGATTGAGAGACCGCACAAAATCGAATATCGCTTTACAAAGAAGCTTAGCAATACATTTGAAGAGACTGTTACAATATTAACTGGCGAGATGACTGATAAAGAACAGCGGCCATTCCTGCGTTATTTCCGTTATAGGGCTGTGGAATTTCTTGTACCAAAACATAGGCAGAAATATGGCGATGCTGCCATGATTTCACGCAATCTGTCGGGTATCATGAAAACGCTTCTCATCAAAAGGCTGGAAAGCAGTTTCTTTGCATTCAGGAAATCAATACACAGGCTACGTCAGAATACCCAAAATATGATAGATATGCTGGAAAACGATAAGATATATGTCGCTCCCGATCTCGATGTCAATCTGTTTATCGAAGAAGGCCGCGAAGAAGAGCTGGAAAAGAAGATCAATGCCACCAAGGACGATAAAACATGCATCTACAAAGCCAAAGATTTTGACCCCGACTACATCAAGCATCTTAAGGAAGACCTGAAGCTAATCGACTATCTTATAAAGCTATGGGATAAAGTCGATGCCGACCCAAAGATGGAAAAATTCCTGGTGGATTTAAAAAGCGATATTCTCAAAAAGAAAAATAACCCAACAGGCAAAGTGGTTATCTTTACCGAGTCTATTGATACTAAGGATTATGTTGAAAAAAACCTGCGAGATGCTGGCTACGATAAGATAATTACTGTAGATTCGCATAATCGTGATTATGTCGAACTTACTGTTGAGAAGAATTTCGATGCAAATATAGATGAACGACGTAAAGAAAATGACTATGATATACTCATAACGACCGAAGTTCTGGCAGAAGGCATAAACCTTCACCGTGCAAATTGCATTGTTAATTATGATGTGCCCTGGAATGCTACCAAGCTAATGCAGCGTATTGGCCGAGTAAATAGAATTGGTACAATTGCCGATAAAATCCATATCTTCAATTTCTATCCGGCGGATCATGTTAATGCCAAGATACATCTTACGGAAATCGCGCTAAAGAAATTACAGGCATTCCATACAGCACTTGGCGAAGACAGCCAAATTTATTCGACACTCGAAGAAGTCGGAAAGGCCGGCCTATATGGCTCAGAATTGCGCCAGGAGAAGAATGAAACCCTAACAAGGCTACAGTTCCTTCGTGACTTCAGGCGGGACAATAAAGAATGGTTTAGCCGTATCAAAAAACTTCCTAATAAGGCCAGGACAACAAGAAAGGCCAGTAATGTCGATGCGCAGGCCTATCCAATAGAAGATGCTACATTGACCTTTATTAAAACCGAACTGCATCCTGGTGTATTCTATCTCATTGGCAAAAGGCGCAAGGTGGAAGAACTCGGATTTATTGAAGCTTGTCAAGTTCTGGAAGCAAAGCAGGACGAAAAAAGCGAAAAACTTCCCGAAAGCCACCATTTGCAAGTCAATGATGCCAAAGAAGTATTCCAGCTAAAATTAATGTCGGATTTGGGCAATCACGTAGTCAGGAGAGACCTATCGCCGGCGGAGAATAGGTCGCTGGAGTATTTAGCTTGGCTTAAAACAGATATTAAACGTGATTTTTACCTACGAATAGTTGCAAGAGCTGAAGAAGAAATTCTCGAAGGTACTTTCAAAAGCCTGCCCAATGACATTGATAGTTTCTTTAGGAAGAATTTAAAGAAAAAGTCATCTGACCCCAATAAACTTGCAGCAATGCTTTATGATGAAGTACTGGAAAAATATTATTTAGATAGTATCGATAATCAAGAAGATGAAAAAATCGTCTATAAAGACCCGGAAATAATCCTTTCGGAGTCATTTATTAAATAGGAGCGACAAGATGCATAAAATCCAAAAAATCCTTTCGAACAATTTTGAACATGACATTTTTACCCGTGATGTTATAGTGAGTATTTTTCAGGGCAAGGTCAAGGATTTTCAAATATTCCGTGTACCGCAAAAGGTATATATCAATGAATCCGAACTCAAGACGGCCAAAAGTGTTATTAAATATGGTAGTTTCAGCACCGATGACGGAGTTAAGGTCAATCTCTTCGAAGTAATCTTACAACCAAATACAATCATCGAGAGAAATAAAGTAACCGTTGGCTCGATTATTAAAAAATACATGTACGGCAAAACCGCATCTCTGGTCAGCTTTGTGTATCCAAACGCGGAGAACAATAACTGGCGGTTCTCCTTTATAAGGCATGAACCAAAGCTAGTTGCCGGTGAAGGGCTAAAAATTGAAGAGACCAATCCCAAGCGGTTTACATATATCTTAGGCCCCGGCGAATCATGCCGAACAGCCGCCGAAAGACTGCAATCCCTTTCCGATAGCAAAAGCATAAACATCGATGATATTCAGGAAGCATTCTCGGTTGACAAGCTCTCCAAGCAATTTTTCGATGAATATACGGATGTGCACTATAAAAATTTCTGCGATTACCTATACAATTCTAATTTTATGGCATCTATTTTCGGTGGCGATGAAAAGGAAGTCCGCAATTTTGTCAAAAAGCTTCTTGGCCGGATAGTATTTTTAAATTTTGTGCAGAAAAAAGGCTGGTTAGGCGTACCTATCGATGGTAAATGGGGCGATGGAGATAAAAATTTCATGCACAATATTTTCAAGGATTTTGGCAGAAAAGACTCTTTCTACCAAATTATTCTCGATGAATTATTCTTCGAGACATTAAATACAAAGCGAGATGAAGATTTAGCCGAAATTATAGAAGGCAAAAAGGTGCGGATTCCATACCTAAATGGTGGCCTTTTCGACCGCGATATGGATGCCAAAGTTATGCTTACATTCCCACCGGAGCTATTTTCGGAGCTGTTTAATTTCTTCGACCAGTACAATTTCACAATATACGAAGACGACCCCGACAATCAGACAATTGCAATTGACCCCGAGATGCTGGGGCATATTTTCGAGAACCTGCTCGAAGACAATAAAGACAAAGGCGCATACTATACTCCAAAAGAGATAGTCCACTATATGACACAGGAATCGCTTATAGAATACCTTTGCACCAAAATGCCGCAGCTTGAAAGAGAAGCCGTTGAAAAATTTATTAGGTTTGATATAACAGAGCAATTGGGCGATGATTCTATTCTCCAACAAATCCAAATACATCTCGATGATGTCAGGATTTGCG
>JBKHBT010000151.1:0-4803 GCA_046542255.1 Candidatus Zixiibacteriota bacterium
ATGTTTTGGTCTTATTAGAAAATAGGGTGAATTTTAGTTTTTTGCAAGGGGTTTGGGGGGCAGTACACTATTAAGGCTAATTTTTATTTAATTAACAACACTCAAAACAAACCCAAAAGCAATAAACCACAAACCCATAATCCCTAATTTGCATTACACCATGAAAAACTTGATGCATTTTGATATGATTTTCGATATATTATGAAAAAGTATAAAGAAGGAGATATATGAAGAAATTTTATACATCGATTGTGATAACATTCCTGATTATTACAGTGTCTTCAGCAGAGCAAATTACATATCATGGCGGCGAGAAAGAGCAAATCCAGCTTAAGAGATTCGATGGGGAGATTTTGATCCATAAAGATGGCCAGATTCCGCGAAATGATATCAGGAAAATCGCATTTTCGGCGCATGAAGATACAGAAATCGATGAAGCTGACTTTGATGGAGCGAGATATTTCTGGCCCTATGATTCGCTTCAGAAAATTGCAGGCATTTATCAGGAAAGTTATAAGGATGCCAGCGGCATAATAATCGTTGATCATGGCAAAGATATGCTACGTTCTGATGGCACACAATTCTATCGCTATCATTTTGCAGGGAAAATCCTAAAATCAGAGGCACTAAGCTGGGGCACAAAGACTCTGTGGTTTGATGAAGGCCGTTCGAAAGTCGCCGTTACCGGGGCGAGGGTCATATATCCCGATGGCAAGATAAAACTCTGGAATCCGAAAAACTACACAATCTCCAGCGGTGCGGGCGAAATGGTCCATTTCGATAATGATGTATACTATACTGCTACATTCCCCGAAGTAACCGAGGGATGCATAGTCGAATATGTCTACGAGCGCGATGAATACAATCCATATGATAAGAATATGTTCTTCCCCGGATGGTATTTTGGTGATGAAATGCCGGTCTATTCTTCTAAAATCGATGTGTTTTTGCCGAAGGATAAATCGCTTTATTATCGAACCACCAGCTTTCCCGATGATGAAAGCCAAAAACCCGAAATTACCGAAAATGACACATCGAAAATCTATACCTGGCATCTTATGGATATCGCTCCAATGGCCGATGAGCCGAATATGCCCGATTATGGCGATGTGGTGGCGCATATGGAAGGCAGCATTTTCGAAGATTATGAATATATCTATAATTGGCTGGGCGAAATGCAAAAAAATCGAATGGAAATCACTCCGCAGATAGAGGCCAAAGTCGAAGAAATTACAAAAGACTATGAAACTCTCGAAGAAAAAGCGGCAGCAATTTACTATTTCATTCAAAGAGAAATAGAATATATATCGATAAAGGCATCTGTCAGTTCCGGACAGACCGGCCATAGCGCACACTTTACGCTCGAGAATAAATACGGCGATTGTACCGATAAATCGATTCTGTTATGCACAATGTATAAGGCATTGGGCATGGAAAGCCGTCCGGTTATCGTGATGACTAATGATGACGAAACAGTCGATCGCTCATTGCCAAATTATTCCGGTAATCATGCAATTACGCTTCTGAAATGGGAAGGCGAGGATGTATTTCTTGATGGTACATATACTTCGATGCAATTCCCATATTGCGGAGAGTGGGATATGGGCACATCATATCTCGATGCAGCCGGTAGAAAAACCGGATATACAAGCATCATCGACCCAAAAGATAATTCAAGGGTATCGATTTATAAGATCGAACTCGAGCGCGATGGAGCCGCTTCTTTTTTCAGGAAAGACAAGCTAAAAGGGCCTTATGAATCATCATATCGAGATTGGTGGGAATATTATCCACAGACGAGGTGGAATGAGCTTTCTTCAAACTATATTAATACCTATGTTCCCGGTGCAATAGTCGATAGTTTCTATGTCAATGGTGTTGGGCAACTTTTTAAGCCTCTTGTGGAAAAATACTATTTCTATGACGATGATTATGCCATATTGGCGAAAGACCTTATGCTATTTAAGATGCCAGGGCTTGAGAAAAGCTATAGCTTTGAAGAAATAGCGCTCGCGAATAGGCGGTATCCTTTACAATACGAGGCGCCGTATTCTCTTGCTCATAATGTCGAGATTTCATTGCCAGAAAAAAATTCAATCGATTTTTTACCAGATGAGATAGAAATCGAAAATCAATATGTTTATTATAAGGGCAAATATGAATTAATCGATGGTAAAATTCACTTCACAGATGAGTTTATTCTTAAAGAGAGAATAATTCCAGTAGATGATTATGAGCTGTATAAAGATGCTTTGCTTGAAATAGCAAATTATGCAAGGAAGCAGGTCGTCTTGAAAATCGAGGTTTAATTTTATAAGTTAATTTGTCAATATCTAGTATTAGTTGTTTTGAAATATTTAGGAGCTGATTTTACATGGCGCAGATGGATTTTTTCTTTGATATAATGGTCGATACCGGCGCTTCGGATTTGCATATATGCTCTGGGGCAGTACCGATGCTCCGGCTAAATGGCGAGATGGTTCCAATAAAGCATCCAGTCATGGAACCTCGCGATGCATACGATTTAATCCATGAGATCATGCCTATCAAATATCGAAAGGAATTTGCCGAGACACATGATGTCGATTTTGCATATGATTTGAAAGATTCGGCACGTTTCAGAGCCAATATATTCATGGATAGAAAAGGCATAAGCGCGGTTTTCAGGCAGATACCGCCTACGATATTTTCTTTGGAAAAACTGGGACTTCCTCCAATAGTTAAGGAACTTTGTGAGTTGGAAAATGGTTTTATTGTAGTTACAGGCCCTACTGGCTCTGGCAAATCTACAACTCTGGCATCGATGATAGAGTATATAAATAAGACTCGGAAAGTTCATATAATAACAATCGAAGACCCCATAGAATATGTGCATCAAAATCGGCTTGCACTGATAAATCAGCGCGAGGTTGGAGTTCATACACGAAATTTCCGTGCTGCACTTCGCGCCGCTCTTCGAGAGGACCCTGATATTGTACTCGTTGGCGAAATGCGCGATCTCGAGACAATCGAAATTGCACTCGAAACAGCAGAAACCGGCCACCTGGTGCTGGCCACACTACACACATCCACAGCCACAGGAACGATAGACAGAATCATCGACTCATTCCCCAAAGGCCAGCAGCAACAGATACGCACGATGCTCTCGAGCACATTAAAAGCCGTCATAGCACAGAATCTATTAAAACGTGCAGACGGTACCGGATTGATTGCAGCATTCGAGACTCTAATGGTTACGACTGGAGTTGCCAATACAATTCGAGAAGGCAAAATCCACCAGATCGAGACTTTGATGCAGGCTGGCAAAAAGCATGGAATGCAGACAATGCAAGAGACACTGATAGAGCTTGTCAAAAAAAGATTGGTTACTTCGGATGATGCTTTTAGAAAAGCGCCAGATAAAACCAATTTCCTTCGAAATCTTTCCTATAGTGGCTATGTAGTCAACCTTACTGAAAAAGAAAAGGCAAAGTATAGAAGTTAATTTTTGGGATGCATTAGTCAGGAAAATTATTGTAATCAAACTATTTTCTCTTTTGAAGCCATATCACATAAAGTAAACATGTATAAAGCAAAGGGCTTTACTGAAGTTTTAGCCTGTGAATTATGACAATGCGGAACAGTGCATTGTCTGAGGTTTGTCAAAGAACAAACCACTGTTTGAGCGAAGCTAAAATTTCAGGGACACAGTTGCCAAAAAATCGTTGTTCAAGAACTGATTTGCTAAACAATAGATGTAAATCAAGAAGCAGAATTCTTTATTTTATCGCATCACTCAATGTACCGCTCATCGAAGCAGGGAAAGAAACAATTATGATCCGCTTTATGGCGACAATATTATCTATACCCCAGGGACACTTCTGTATTATTGTAAGAATTGAAGCAACTACAAAAAAAGAAAGTAAATATGTGCCAATTACCCTTTTGAAAAACTCGATTACATGTCCTTTGAAATTGTTTCTATAAATATTGAAATAGACGAAAAGTGATATGAATAATAGTGAAAGAATCGATATCGAGATTACATTCAGTAATGGAAGTTCTTCACCAAGTTTCCATGCTTCTTCGGTAAGTGATACCGGTATTGCCAAAAGCGCAGCTCCAACTAAAACCTGGATAATGTCTCGCACCGTGAATTCTACCATCAATGGTTTCAATGCATAACTAATTATTTTCCCAGATTTATCCGCAATCGGAACTATTTTGTGAAGATACCCACCGATTCTTTTTGTCGAAATTTGCTTTACTTCGAATTTTTCTTCCATAATATAACTCACTCCTACTTGATATCTTTAACAGACATAAATATTAACAAATAATGAGAATCTTCAAAGATAAAAATTCTATTAGCAATTAATCATCATTTCTAAACCATTCATATATAAATAATAGTATTTAATTAGATTCTGCAATATAAATAAAATTTGACACTGGATTTGTATATTTAATACCCAGATTCAGTATTAACTTTTCTAATTGAAAATCAAACAATTCCTTTATGCTCTGGTTATGAAGCTGCACTTCGTATCTTTCTAATGCCTGACAGGAGCGGAGCTTCTCTACGAGGATAAAGTTTGGGGATTTGATGTCCCCCCGCCGATGCGGCGGGACAAGTGGGATTTATTGGCTATTTAATTGAGTGCTCTTTTTCCTCTTCGAGATGACGTTCGTATTCCTGAATCTGCTCGGAGGTCATGTATTGCCGCCATTCTGGTTTCCATCGATCGGGAGTTTCCATTTGTATCCATTCAGAACGATATTCAACGGGTACATCTTCAATATCGGGATAAAGATTACGATCAG
>JBKHBT010000152.1:0-4759 GCA_046542255.1 Candidatus Zixiibacteriota bacterium
CTCGAACTGGGGACCTCACGGACCCGAACCGTGCGCGCTAGCCAAACTGCGCTACGCCCCGATAATCATTCAACCAAATGAAAATATCAAAAATATAGATTTCAGCAAGCTTTTTTTTGCTAAATTAGATTTAATGCAGCCTTTTGTAGTTCTCCCAAAGTTTGCCAAATACTTTCTCAAGCTCTATTGCCAAACTTTCGTCTGGTTCGCTGGTAAGGTCTTCTTGATTGTCAAGGACTCCAAACGGCAGTTTTATGCCTTTTACATCGAGATAGTCTTCTGCGCCCTCACTGAATTCATCGAAATCATCATTGCGATAGAGCTTCTTTAGCTTGTCTTCTTCAACGCTATGTTCTAGAAGGCTATGGAGTTTTCTGGGGTTTTTGCGAAGGCGGTTTTTTCGCATCGATTCTTCATAATCGACTTTCACATAATAGAGTGCGGCATCTTTTAGCACATCTTCTGTCATGTGCTGATAGGCTCTTTCATAGCCGCCATGCTGCTTGCCGCGCGAGAATTCGATAATTATTGTATAGTCTTCTACATTTTCAAGGTCGGCAATTATCTTATCATATTCAAGGCATAAACGCCTGACAAGCACATCCCATTGATAGATATATTTGAAATAGCCATCTTCTGTGGTATGGAGCCTTTCATGGCCGAGGTCTTCCAGAATGGCATCCTCTTCGAACCAGGCCCATAGCATAGGGAAATCATCGATATCGATAATCTCGCCGATGTGGTATTTTTCGATTCTTTCTTCTTTCGTTAATTTCTTCAGAAAATCTATCGTCTCGGACTTACCCGATGCCGGCCTTCCATGGAAAGTAAGAACCTTAAAGGTATCTTTTGCCATTAGCTCCTCCTATTTTTATAACTTCTTATCATCGATTAAATTATAAGATTATTCCCGATTATGTCAAGCAAAAGAACATAGCGTGAAATCACTTGCAGAATACTGCTATTTTTCTATATTCATGGTATTATACAGTGAAAGGGGAAATTATGAAGGTATTAAACCCTCGTCAAGCATTAAATAAAGCATATCTAAAGCAAAAACCACATCGCGATGAAATAGAAAAACTCAAAAAGCATCTTAAAACTCTGCATGATAGAATGGATGAAAATGAATCGGAAGAATTTCATAAGAACCTTCTAGCAGATTTCCTGAAAAAAACATATTATGAACCTGAATATTTTATAAATACAAAAGGACGAAGCGACCTTGTAATCCATAATGGCAAAAATGCCAAATCCCCCGTTGGCGTTATGATAGAAGCCAAAAAGCCTGGCAATAAAAACGAAATGCCATCTATCAAAAATATCAATACCAAGGCCGTTCAGGAGCTGGCGCTATATTTTTTGCGCGAAAGAATATTAAATAAAAATGACCAGATAAGAAACCTAATCGCTACAAATGTATATGAATGGTTTGTTTTCGATGCACGAATTTTTGAAAATATCTTTGCTAAGAATAAAAATTTCGTGGAGAAATTCAAGCAATTTGAAGCAAAAAGGTTATCGAGTACCGATACTTCCTATTTCTACAATGAAATAGCCGCACCATTTATCGATGCGCATATCGAGGAATTTGAAGTCTGCCACTTCGACCTTCGCGATTATAAAGGCGATGAGCTTTTTGATAAATCCGAAAAGGATAATAGATTTATTCCGCTATACAAAATTCTATCGCCAGAACATATGCTCAAATTGCCATTCGCTAATGACTCAAATTCTCTGGATAAAGGCTTCTATGAAGAGCTTTTGCATATCATCGGCCTTACTGAAGTCAAAAAAAGCGGCAAAAAGCTTATCCAGCGTCAGAAAAAAGGCCAGAGAAATTCCGGCTCGCTTCTGGAAGACGCTATCATGGAAATCGATTCTCTCGATATGATATACAGAATGCCGGATGCTGCCCAATATGGCGATAGCAAAGAAGAAAGACTCTTCGGCATTGGCCTGGAGCTTATTATCACATGGATTAACAGGATATTGTTTCTCAAGCTGCTCGAAGGCCAGCTTCTGAACTATCATGATGGCGATGAAGAATACAGCTTCCTGAATCTGAAGAAAATCCATAATTTCGATGATTTGAATACGCTATTTTTCAAAGTGCTTGCAAAGAAAGAAGACCAGCGACATCCCGAAATAAAAAAGGCTTTTGATAAGGTGCCATATCTCAATAGCTCGCTTTTTGAACCCACCGAGACAGAACATAATACCATCTTCATATCCAATCTTCGCGATGAGCTGCAGATACCGCTCTATAAATCAACTGTACTGAAAAACCAGAGCGGAAAACGCCTCACCGGTGAAATGTACACGCTGGACTACCTGTTCAAATTCCTGAATGCCTATGATTTTTCATCCGAAGGCTCCGAAGATATTCAGGAAGAGAATAAATCGCTTATTAATGCATCGGTTTTGGGGCTTATATTTGAGAAGATCAATGGCTATAAAGAAGGCTCATTCTTCACGCCGGGATTTATTACCATGTATATGGCGCGCGAGACAGTCCGCCGCGCTGTGATGCAGAAATTCAATGATAACTATGGTTGGGAATGCGAAAATATAACACAGCTCTACAATAAACTCGACAGAATAACCGAAGAAGAAGCCAATAATATCATAAACAGCCTGACAGTTTGCGACCCGGCGGTTGGCTCCGGCCATTTCTTGGTATCGGTGCTAAATGAAATTATCGCATTAAAGGCCGAGCTGGGCGCGCTGATGGATAAAGACGGCAGAAAAATGCGCGACTATGACATCGTTGTCGAAAATGACGAGCTTATCATAACAGACTATAATGGCGAAATATACGAATACAAGCCAAATAGCAAAGAAAGCCAGCGCGTGCAGGAGACCCTGTTCCACGAGAAGCAGACGATTATTGAAAATTGCCTTTTCGGCGTGGATATCAATCCCAATTCGGTGAAGATATGTCGGCTTAGGCTTTGGATAGAGCTTCTGAAGAATGCTTATTACCGCGATGACGGCTATCTGGAGACATTGCCAAATATCGATATCAATATCAAATGCGGTAATTCTTTGATAAGCCGCTTTGCTTTAGGCTCCGACCTTCGCCCGGCACTAAGAAGCAGCAAATGGAGTATCGAGTCGTATCTTATTGCTGTGCAGTCATATCGCGATGCCGAAAACTCGCGCCAGAGGCATGAAATGCAAAAGCTTATTAATGACATCAAAGGCGACTTCACAAAAGAGATAATCAGCACCGACCCAAGGAAGCAAAGGCTTTCAAAACTCGTTGGCGAAGAGCTAAAACTAACCGCCCAGACAAATATGTTCGAGGAGAGCGAAAAGGAGAAAAAGGAACGAGAAAAGAAAATCGCCAAATTACAAAAACAGATTGCCAAATTGCAGAATGAAATCGAAGAGGAGGAATCCGGCAAGATATACCAAAACGCCTTTGAATGGCGATTCGAATTCCCCGAAGTCCTTGACCCGAAAGATGGGAGCTTTATTGGATTTGATATTGTGATTGGGAATCCGCCGTATGGGGTGAAACTCGAAACTAAAGAAAAAATTCTATTCAAAGAAATATACAATAAAGTTCATATCAGAACACCCGATACATTTAATTATTTCATAGCAAATTCTTCGGATCTAATGGGTGCTAATGGTTTCAATAGCTTTATAACCCCGAATAATCTACTTTTTCAAAATGAATATGAAAAGACCAGAAAATTACTCTTGTTGGATCTCAAACTCTTAATTGTTGTAAACCTTGGCGATGGTGTATTTGACGATGCCAGTGTGCCTACAAGTATTTATTTAGTAAAAAATTCAACTTTGAATAATTATCAATTAGAATATGCTGATTTTCGTTATTGGCATAAGGATGAAAGCAATTTATTTCTCAAAGATAAATATACAAAAATGAGTAACAGAGAAATATTGCAGATGCCTGCTCATATTTTTGGTATTTTGAAAAAGGGAATGAGTATCATTGAAAAAATAAAAAACAAATCTGAAAAATTAGGCAAAGTTGCAGATCGAATAGGATGCGGAATTTCTACAGGAGGCGATAAGATATTCAGATTACAAGAGCAAAAAGTCTTGGATCTCAATTTAGAAAGAGAATTATGTGAAAAAGTTCTGGTTGGTTCAGATATCAATCGTTATTCAATTAATGATCGTAAATTTAAAATCCTATATATGACAAAGACTATCGATATTGAAAAATTTCCTAATGTAAAAAAATATTTAGCACCATACGAAGACCAGTTAAGTAAAAAACGTGAAACGAAAAAAGGCTTGATACCCTACTGGTGCCTTCACTGGCCTAGAAATCGAGATCTTTTTAAACCCAATAAAATCATAGTTCGTCAAACTTCCGATAATGTAACGGCAGCTATTGATGAAAAAGACTATTACGCTTTAGATAGTATTATTATAATAAGAGCAGAAAAAATTAACAATAGGTTTTTGCTTGCTATTTTAAATTCAAAGATTACTCAGTTTGTTTATTCTGCCTTTACACAAGAAGCTGGCAGAACTTTTCCACAGGTAAAGCCCAAAAATCTGAAAAAGCTATATATACCAATCATCCCAGAACCCGAACAACAACCATTCATCAACCTCGTCACCCAAATCCTCACCGCCAAATCCTCCGACCCAAAAGCCGACACGAGCGCATTGGAACATGAAATCGACCAATTGGTGTATGATCTCTATGGTTTGACTGATGATGAGATTGCTGTTATTGAGGGGGATGGTTGATGCGAAAAGGGGCGGGTCA
>JBKHBT010000153.1:0-4688 GCA_046542255.1 Candidatus Zixiibacteriota bacterium
CCTTCTTCTGTAATCTAAATATAATACATCTTAGCTTAAATGGGAGCAGTATACTGGTACAATCAGAAGTATCCACATTCGGCGAATAAATATAAGTCTCCATATCAAGTAGAAAGAGATTATATCAATAAAAAACTTCAACTAAATTGTGCTTGACTTTTGGGGGGGCAGTACAGTAATTCTTAATCATCCAAAAAAATTTAGCACTCCAAAATCCATAAAATTTAGAATTTATATTTGAATTAATAGCCAAAAATGATATATTAATCACACATCCGGGGGGATGATTACAATTGGAGGCTATTATGAAACGGTTGTTTTTGTTTGCTGTTTTGTGTTGTTTGCTGTCAACCGGGCTTTTGGGCTATGATCTATCCCGCCTGGACTCGCTTTTTACTGATTCGCTCGAAGTATTTAATGAAAATGTCACAGTTATTTTCAAGCATGGCGATAGTATAATCTATGAATTCCAAAATGGCTCAATTGGGCCTGATACCATTGCCGGCCTTGCATCTGCAAGCAAATGGATATCCGGTGCTATAATTCTCGAGCTGGCTCACGAAGGTTTTTATGATATGGGCGATACAATCGGAATGTATCTACCGATTTTCTCCGATTATGGCCGCGGCCAACCCACTATCAGGCATTGCTTTTCGATGTCGTCAGGTATTTTTGGCGACCAGAACTATCAGCGAAACGCCTTTATGACACTTGAAGAATCAGTCGATAGCATTGCACGGTATGTACCGCTTATCTTCGAGCCGGGCGAAGGCATCGCATATGACGGCAAAGGCCAACAGGTAGTAGGAAGAATCGCAGAAATTGCTACCGGAATGGATTGGCGCGATATTGCCGATGAATATCTTCTTATTCCATGTGGAATGACAAATACCAGCTATACCGATTTCGGTGCGCTAAATCCCGGAGTGCCAGGAGGTGTTCGTTCTACCGCTAATGATTATTTGAAATTCTTGACTATGATTCATAATGGCGGAATGCACGAAGGCACCCGGGTCTTATCGGAATGGACAATCGAACATCTTTTCGAAAACCCGACTCATGGCGTTGAGATATTTCATTCTCCATGGCCGACTTCGCCGCATTATCCTTATGGAATCGAAGGGCCGGAATATGCAATTGGCTCATGGGTCTTGGCGCAGCATCCTGTTACTGATTATGTCGAAGAGATATCATCGCCGGGTGCATATGGCACTATGCCCTGGTTTGACAGAAGCCGAGGCCTTTATGGCGTGATATTTACACACCTCTATCCGGGTTTTGCAACGGCAGGCCAAACCGATCTATATGCACTCAAAATACTCCGGGATATTTATGACAATAATGACCCGGATGCAAGGATAATACGCATCAGCCCTTTCGAAGAGAATTATCTCGATTTCGAGATACAGAGCGACTATAATTTCATGAATTTCTGCGAGTCAAATAATCTGACATGGCTTGCAGAACTCGACCCCTATACAGGCCGATTCGTCTCAGAAGACGGCCGCGATATGGTAATCGATACGATTTCACCGCTTATTCTTAGCAATAATGGCCCGGAATTCGCAATAGATACTGGCGGATTATCTCTAATATATAGCAAGGATGACGGTGAATATGCCCAGCTCTTTATTGCAGATTTCACCGGTGATGGTTTCATAAGGCGGCAACTAACTTTTAATGACCACCATCATTATAGCGGCCTGGCTTCACAGGATGAAGATAATCCGTATGTGCATATCGGTTTCATCAATAATTATCATGCAATTGGCGATATAACATGGATTTCTGAAGAAGACCCATCTAATGAAATATATCTGGCCGAATATGAGCGCGGTAGCACGCCTTTTAGATGGTCGCCGGATTCGAGATATTGCGTATTCGTAAATATGGATCATGCTGACCAGATATCGATGTATGATACCGAAACAGATTCGGCATGGATTATAACCAATGACCCAACACCAAAACTCGACCCTACTATTTTCCGTGCACCCGAATTCGATGATGAGATAGTTATGACTGCCATAGCTGCACAAGAGACACTCATTCTCTATAGAGACCTTGGTGGTGAATATTGGGAAGCTGTATCGAAAATGCCCATACCCGAAGAATCAGAATATGATATTCTTCAGTCCCCGGAATTTTTCAGCTTTCGGGGCAAATCATACCATAGCCTGCATATTGAGCAGGGCGAAGGCGATGTTGGTATACCGCTGGGTGAAGTCTGGGTTTTTGGCCTCGATGATACTGAGCCATTTTATCTGAGATGTGATGATGAGCTGCCCGGAATCAGACGAACCGATCCCGAGACATATGTGGGCGCCGAGGATGTATTTGTATATTATACTGTTTGGGACGGCGATGCTGGCTGGGAAATCTGGCGATGTAAAACCGGAATGGAAGATATTTTGGCAGTAAGTATAGATAATGATAGGCAAAACCTTAATCAGCCCAAAAAACTAAGAATAATTTCTTATCCCAATCCATTCAATAGCAAAATCCAATTCGTTTTACCATCGGGATATACTATTTCTGGTATTTATGATATAAATGGAAATTTAGCCTATCGGCCAGATGGCAATAGCTGGCAACCAAAAAACGATATAGAAAGCGGGATTTATATAATTCATGCTGATGATGGTTTGAATCAGATAAATCATAAGGTGGTATATTTGAAATGATTCGCTATGTGGTGGTGGCTTCGGTTAGGTGGTGCCATCGGCTCCGCTCAGCCACCGCTGCACTTTCAGGGCCGAACTGATACGCCAGTTTGCTAATCAGGGACTTTGTTTAAGTTAGGTCATTGAGCGAAGTCGAAATGACCATATAGAAGTGGAAATATTAAAGAAAAACCCCTGGCAAAAACGCTGGGGGTTTTATTTTTTTGTTTTTTCCGATACATCATATTGCGATTAATTGAATATATAATCCTGTGACCTATCAGATTCGCAGTAGAAGCGATCCATAGCGTTAAAGTATAAGATATTTATCAGGTCAAGCAAGGCCTTAAAACGCAACAATCTCATAGCAATTGTTTTTTGATAGGACGGGCTAATATCCATTTCCATACTCTGCGACACTCTTTCGCTACCCATGCCCTTATAGACCACAAGCGGAGCCTGAAGGCCGTATCCCGCTATTTAGGCCATTCTACAAAGGCTATTACGGCGGATTTTTATATCCATGGTGATCTTACTATTGATGATATTCGGCGGATTGGGGGTTAGTATGGAACGTTTATGTAAAATCTTAACTAATGCTTTGCAATCAGAAAAATATTTTATATCTTATATGCATTGCAAGAGCAATTGTAAAATCAACTAGCTAACTGAAGGCAAATGACCAAGACGGACATTGAGAAAATTATTAAAGAATTCAAAATTCAAGCGAACCCTAACCACCGCTATACTTCGTTCGACTATTGCTATAATTATTTTTTTGCTACATATGACATTACTTCAGACATAGAAAAGAGTTGTCTAGTTCTTGGTTTTTATTTGGCGAGTTGGGGAATGTTTAGAGGGTCAAGTTTTTTGTTGCAAAAAAGTGTAAAACACTTTGAGCCGACAATTCGATACATAGCGACTTTGGACAAATCTGTCTGGGAAATTGATGTTGACAGTTATGACGAAAATAATATCGCGACAATCATCAAAATTTATAAAGACATCAAGTTTCGGCTAATCCAAAAAAATAACTCGGACTTGACTTTAGTGACCAAAATCTTACTTGGAGTTTTTGGTTTCATTCCTGCATTTGACAATTACTTCGGCAATACTTTCAGAGCGATTTCAGGCGGGCAATGTGGTTTCAGAAGCGTAAATGAAAAATCACTATCTTTCATAAAGGAATTCTATGATTCCAATAAGTCAACGATCGACAGGTTATCAGATGAAACCTATACAACGGACTTCATAACTGGAGAAAAAACAAATATAAATTATCCCAGAGCAAAAATTATTGATATGTACGGTTTTACTTATAGGCCGTAAATAGATAGACAATCTACTACAAGCTATAAATAAAACAAAGATTAAGATCGAAGGCCGTCTCCCGATATCTCGGCCATTCTACAACGGCTATTACGGCGGATTTTTATATTCATGATGATTTTACTATTGATGATATTCGGCGGATTGGGGATTAATGAACCTTAATATGCTTGACAGATAAATCAGCATTTAATCTGAAGTTCCACGCCCAAATCTCCTATAACATCAAATATAACAAAGATTTACATCGAATTTGGGGGGCGAAAAGTAGTCATGTAGTCGGAAGATATAAATCTTGACATAAAATTATAGTACTTATATTAGCAGACATGGGAATACAGATAGACAAAATACCCAATCGCCACCTCAAGCCAACTTATCTTTTGCGGCGTACTTACCGTGATGGCAAAAAAGTCTGCAAAGAGACTCTTGGAAATCTTACTTCTCTTTCGATGGATCAGATCGAAGTGATGCGAATGATTCTCAAGGGGCAAAAACTCGTTCCCGCCGATGAAGCCTTCGATATTATTGAGTCCCGCCAGCACGGCACAGTTCAGGCAGTTCTCTTTTAAAGCCATAAATACAACATATATATATTATTTAATATATATACCCAAAAGGCTTTACTGATGTTTTAACCTGAAAAGTATGACAATGCGGAACAGCGCATTGTCTGGAAGCTATGGAGCAGCT
>JBKHBT010000154.1:0-4602 GCA_046542255.1 Candidatus Zixiibacteriota bacterium
AATACTAATCCATCATCGGAATTTTAATACCGTGCTTTTTGGCATTATCCTTCGCAATATCATAGCCAGCATCGACATGCCTGAGGATTCCTGTTCCGGGGTCATTGTCGAGAACTCTTTTGAGCCTTTCGTCCATCATATCGGTGCCATCGGCAACGATTACCTGACCGGCGTGAAGCGAATAACCCATCCCAACACCACCTCCATGATGGAATGATACCCATGATGAGCCTGAAACAGCATTAAGCGCAAAATTCAGAAGCGGCCAGTCGGCTATTGCATCCGAGCCGTCTTTCATATGCTCTGTTTCGCGATTTGGCGATGCAACTGACCCGCAATCCAGATGGTCGCGGCCGATAACGATAGGCGCGGAGATCCGTCCATCTTTCACGGCCTTATTGAATGCAAGGCCGGCTTTGGCACGGTCGCCATAGCCCAGCCAGCAAATCCGCGATGGAAGGCCCTGGAATCGTACTTTCTCGCCAGATAGCTTTATCCATCGGGCAAGCATCTTATCCTCCGGAAATAGATCAAGAATTATCTCATCGGTTACTTCGATATCTTTCGGATCGCCAGACAAAGCTGCCCATCGGAACGGCCCTTTGCCTTCGCAAAATAGCGGCCGAATATATGCCGGAACAAATCCCGGATAGCGCCATGTGCCATCTTCATTGCGAATATCGCTCTCTTTTATAAAACCGCCATTAACTGCCTCGGCGCGAAGATTATTACCATAGTCGAATGTATGTGCGCCGCGCTCCTGTAGTTTCAACATAAGCTCGACATGTGTCGCCATTGTCTTATGGCTTTCCTCGAGATATTTCTCTTTGTCTTTTTTCCGAATATCCATTGCATCTTCATATGTATAGCCGCTGGGGATATAGCCATCTAATGGATCATGTGCGCTGGTCTGGTCGGTGAGAAGATCGGGTGTTATATTTCTTTTGTATAGCTCATCGAGAAGCTCTACTATATTGCCGATCCACATAATAGAGACGGCTTCTTTGTTTTCAACTGCTTCGAGTGCGCGGCCGATGGCTTCATCCAAATCATATATTATCTCATCGAGGTATTCGACGCGTTTTTGCTTTTCTGCATGAGCGGGATTGATTTCTGCGCCGAGATAAACTGCGCCGTTTAATGTCGCTGCGAGAGGCTGTGCACCACTCATCGCACCACAACCACCGGAGACGACTAATTTGCCAGAAAGGTCATCGGTTCCGAAATGGGTTCTTCCGGCGGCGGCGAAGGTCTCATAAGTTCCTTGCAGAATGCCCTGTGAGCCGATATATATCCAGCTTCCGGCAGTCATCTGGCCATACATGATCAGGCCTTGTTTGTCCAATTCGCCGAAATATTCCCAATTGGCCCATTTAGGTACAAGATTGGAATTGGCGATAATAACAGCTGGCGCCCATTTATGGGTCTTCATGATGCCAACTGGTTTCCCAGATTGGACGAGAAGAGTTTCGTCATCTTCGAGTTTCTTCAGGCTTTCGATGATAGCATCGAAGCTTTCCCAGTTTCGCGCGGCTTTTCCGGTTCCGCCATATACTATTAGATTATCCGGATCATTTGCTACATCCGGGTCGAGATTATTCATCAACATGCGAAGTACAGCCTCTTGCTGCCAGCCTTTGCATTGCAATTTGTTGCCTCTTGGCGCTCTTATTTCACGAGATTTCATAATTCCTCCTATTCATATTATAATATAGAAATTAAGAGATGTATTGTATATTGTCAATGGTAATGGGAAAATATATTCACAACCTTTATTTATATTTTCGCTTTTCATTTGGCCTGGGCGATACTATCTTAGGGATTATGAGCACTGCAATAAAAAATAGGCTTTTGTTAGTGATGATTGCGGTAATTTTATCCACAACCATCTTCCTCTCCTGCACCGAAACCAAACCAAAAGCCGATGGCAACTACCACAATGTAATTTGCCTTGTCCCGGACGAAAAAGGTGAAGTCTATGAGCCTTTTGTCCGCAATTATGTGCAGGAATATGTCATTACGCCACAAAGAGAGACTGTCTATGATTTCTATTTCATGGATTCTACGGTTTTTCACAAATATGTCGATAATCGCTTTATACTTGTGGTTTCGCATCTCGATGCCTATGGCCTGTCCGGCCAATTGGTGCGAAATATACTTTCGGATGAAGCCAAAGAAGAAATCAAAAACCGTAGCTATGGCATCTATGTGCTCGAAGATGTCTGGGCAGAAGGCCAGACAGTGGGTTTCATAATTGGCGCCGATAGGGAAATGCTGGCCGCTGCGATAGAACTACATGGCTCTGAAATCGCCGAAACATTCACCGATATTATGAATCGAAACCTCTATAAGATTATGAAAAATAGCCAAAATCGTTCTGGTGAACTCGATATCGAGAAGAAAATCGAAGAAAAGTATGGCTTCCATATCATGGTGCCGAAAGATTTCGCATGGGAGGCTGGCAAGCCGGAAGATGATTTTCTATGGCTTCGCCACCTTACTCCAGAACAATGGATTTTCATTTATCGTGAAGATATACCAAATCTGCCCGATTCGGTAGTCGATACTCCTGGCAAGAAACTTGCTTCGATCGATTTCATTCAAAAGCGCGACAGCCTTTGCGCAGAATATTATGAAGGCGACATTGTTGATTCGATTGTCGAGGCGGAATATGGCATCTTTATCGACTCGCTTCCCGGATTTAGGCTCGAAGGCATCTGGCGAAATGATTCATCGCTTCTCGGAGGCCCTTTTGTCAGCTATGTTCTCGATGATTCCAGCTCCATGACCCGTTATTTCTTCGATGCAGCAGTTTTTATGCCGGGCAAGAAAAAGGAATATTTCCTGCGGATGACACATTCTACAATGTACACCTTTGAGAGTTTTGAGTAAAACCTACTTTCAGCTCAGAAAACCCTTCTGTCAACGCAGTAACTGCTCTGTCAGCACAGAAACCCCTCTGTCATCGCTTTGCGCTGACATCTCCCCTGAGCAGGGGAGATATTTTACGTAATTCGCAATATTACAATAACTTAGCTCCCCTGACAGGGGAGCTGCCGCGAAGCGGCTGAGGGGTTTTTCTTTTGAATAACCTTACATTATTCTGTTTGCTTCAATGCAACTTTAATCAAATAGCTATTGATTTTGTCACAGACCTCATCAAAACTATTCTCAATTTTATCATTCGGAATTCTTATGATTGCAAGGCCATAACTTCGTAATATTTCATCACGATTTTCATCATAGCATTTAATACTATTTTTTTTGTGATGATTACCATCGAGTTCGATTACCAATTTAGCTTTTGAACAGAAGAAATCAACGATGTAGTGATCGATTGGTCTTTGCCTATAAAATTTGAATTTTGAATTTCTAAGAAATTTATACCAAAGTTTCTTCTCTGCATGAGTCATCTTTTTTCTTAGCTGTCGAGCTTTATCCCTTAATGAAGGATGGTATGGGAAGTTCCCTAATTTTATTACGAAACCTTCATTCTGCGCTCTCTTTAGCCATGTGTATTGGTATATATTATTTTTCATGTATATAATTTATAATATTACATTCTGTTTGCAAGTATTTTTGCGAAAACTCATTTGGCATCGTAAAGATCCGTCTGTCAGCACAGAAACCCCTCTGTCATCGCTTTGCGCTGACATCTCCCCTGAGCAGGGGAGATATTTTACGTAATTCGCAATATTACAATAACTTAGCTCCCCTGACAGGGGAGCTGCCGCGAAGCGGCTGAGGGGTTTTTCTTTCCTAAGCGTTATGTTCTGCTCAATAAACATTAAACAACTGTGCCATAAGTGCGCCAAATATGTGCCAACAATTTGACATAATTACACAAATTAATTTACTTTATACCACTGCTAATAAACCACTTATGCCGAAAACACCCAAGATTAAGGCATCTGCAATACATATTGATTTTGGCACGAACCTTGCAAAATAATTAAATGGAATTGAAAACTTAAAAAAGGAGGTTAAAATGAAACTCGTACCATGGCAATCACCTGCCGATGTAATGGGACTTAGAAAAAACATCGATAGCCTCTTTCGCGAGATGATGGAAGGTTCCGATGTACAGGATGTAGCTGCAAACTGGAGCCCAAGGGTCGATATTCATGAAGATGATGACAGCTTTATTTTCACAGCCGACCTTCCAGGAGTCAAAAAAGAGGACATTTCGATAACTACACAGGATAATGTATTGACCATCAAGGGCAAAAAAGAGATCGACAGGGATGAAAAGAAAAAGAGTTTCCACAGAATAGAAAGATTCTCTGGCGAATACGAAAGAAGCTTCAGATTACCAAGAGGTATCGATTCCGATAAGATTAATGCTAAATACAAAGATGGCGAACTCATGGTGTCGATTCCGAAGAAGCCCGAAGCAAAGAAGAAAGAAATCAAAGTCGAAATAGAATAGCGTTAATGAAAAGATGGCTCCCTCATGAAAAATGAGGGAGCTTTTAATTTTCGAAAACACAGTAAAATAGCCCAAGCCTCAGGCATTTTTTTTAGTTTTATTTGTTTTATTGGGTATTTTTTTTAGGTGATTGCGTAAGTTCTGACAGTAATTATATTATTAGCTATGAACTT
>JBKHBT010000048.1:0-23176 GCA_046542255.1 Candidatus Zixiibacteriota bacterium
TTTTTTCTTCTTCGGCGCTTTTGTGTGTGCCAGACAATGCGCTGTTCCGCATTGTAATACTTTTCAGGCTAAAACGTCAGTAAAGCCTTTTGTGTATATATTAAGTATTATATTTATATTATATATATGGCTTTAAAAGAGATAATTGATAGCTCTGAAAGCAGTTTTTCGGTATTATCATCGATAATTTCAAGCAAAACCGCCTCTTTGCTTTTGAAATAATTATAAAATGTACCCTTAGAAAATCCTGCAATTTCAACGATATCATCTATTTTGGTGGCATGGAATCCATTTTCTGCAAATAGCTTGGTTGCAGCTTCTTTGAGCAGCTTCTTATTTCTTATCATATCCAGTTTGCGTCTTTTTCTCACCTATACCTCCCGATAATAGATTTCGAGTTTCAAATCCGACAGCATAAGATAACTTGTACTTACCAGTCAGTCATTATACTTATCGATCATTTTAATTATAATTATAAAACTATAATATCAAGTTCTATTTCGATTTAGTATGGCAGGAGCGTTACTATTTATCATGGATGCAGCAGTTGGCAGCGATGGCATCTAAAGATTGAACAAATAACTTTGATAGGTAAAAATTGATTTAATTTGAAACAAACCTGATAGAAATTGCTTAATATAATAGAAAGAGAATTTTAAAAGCTTTCTTGACTTTTGCTAAGAAATACATATAATTATAATAAAGAAACATACTTTTCAAGGAGGGATTATGTTTGGTCGTAATTCAAAAAAGGCGATATTGTTTATTTTATTGATTTTAATGGTTTCGATGGCCTTCGGGCAGTGGAGAATGGACTTACATTTCGATTTCTATGCTCCTGGAGAATACCTATTCGATGAAGCATCTTTTGGCACAGCTATAGGTTCGCATGATAGCCTTGATGAAAATGATTTGGTACAACCACCAACACCGCCGGGGCCATTTATGTGGGGAGATTTTCGAATCGATGATCCACTTGTCCAATGGGTTTCAGATGACTTTCGCTCAACCACAGACGACACGCTATATTTCGAACTTGTCTTCCGCATTAGTGGTTATACACCAGACTCGATAATTATCGACTGGAGCGATGCGACTTTACCTTCTGAAGGCGATATCCGCATCGGTATGGAAGTCATAGACACGCTACTACTTAAGAACCTCGGCAATCCCACAGATAGCACAGGCAACGTGATCTGGGCAGATGCGCAAAACATGAGACTGGATACGCGAATGGAAGTGCCATTTCCATATTGTTATTCCCATCCAGTGCATTTGCGCTATATCCAATCCGGCATCGATGACAAAGTCGGTGATAATCCGCAAGTTCCCGAAGATATTCAGCTTGTGGCATCGCCGAATCCTTTCAATGGTGCCGTAAATATCGATGTTCCAGCAGGATATGACCTTGCGATTTACGATATCGAAGGCAGAATCGCCGCAAGATATGAAGATGTCGATGGGAATATTATCTGGCAACCGAAGGCAAATGACAAATCTGGAATATACTTTGCCAGAGCAACTGATGGCAAAAATACAGTACAAAATAGGATAATCTATATTAAATAGGGGGTTTCCAAATGAAACGAGCAATTTTATTAGCAATAATCGCAATTATGGCATTCAGTGCCTTCGGGCAGTGGGAAATAGAGCTGACAATTGATTTCTATGCACCAGGAGAACACAGGGTTCGTCATCCTTCCTTTGGTACCGCTTTGGATTCGCACGATGGGATTGATGACAATGATTTTGCTGTACCACCGTTGCCCCCTGGTAGTTTTATGACTGCTTATTTTTCAATAGATGATCCTCTTGTTGATTGGCTAAGAGACGATATGCGCTCAACCACAGACGACACGCTATATTTCGAACTTGTCTTCATCATTGGTGGATATACACCAGACTCGATAATAATCGACTGGAGCGATGACACTTTACCTTCCGGCGGCGACATTCGCATCGGCATGGAAGTCATTGATACATTCTTGCTCAAGAGCCTCGGCAATCCCACTGACACAACCGGCGGCGTGATCTGGGCAGATGCACAGAATATGAGGTTAGATACTCAAATGGAAGTACCATTCCCATATTACTATGCTCATCCCGTGCATTTGCGCTATATTCAATCCGGTATCGATGACAAGGTGGATGATAATCCGCAAGTTCCCGAAGATATTCAGCTTGTGGCATCGCCGAATCCATTCAATGGCGCAGTAAATATCGATGTTCCGGCAGGATATGACCTTGCGATATACGATATCGAAGGCAGAATCGCCGCAAGATATGAAGATGTCGATGGAAGCATTATCTGGCGGCCGGATGAGAATGACATTTCCGGGATTTATCTTGCAAAAGCCACCAATGGTGATTTATCTTTATCCGAAAGGATAATATATATCAAATAGGAGGATAAAATCACCAGGCGAATTATATTTATCGTAACGTTTTTGATCGCATTAACAAATCTTTATTCACAATCTCCAACCGACCGTGGGCCATATGAAATTGGTTTGCGGCCGGACACTTTATTGCGCATATCCGATACCGATAGCACGCTTCGCAGAATGGAAATCTGGCTCTGGTACCCGGCAGATGGCGAAAGCGGCTTCTGGCTGGATGAATTCGGCGGGTTTTATAATGCAAATCCTATGGCTGGCGACTCTTTGCGGCCATTAGCCATTTTTTCACATGGCGGCTGTGGGCATCCTTTGCAATCGCTCTATCTTTACCAACATCTTGTATCATGGGGTTTTATTGTGCTCTGCACGCAGCATCCAGGAAGCGTCTGGGGCAATCCCGATTGCCTTGATGCCGATGTTTTGACAGATACATGGTATAATAGGCCCGGCGATGTGCAATATACGCTCGATAGCGTCTATTCTCTTTCGCTTGCGGAACCAGGACGCTGGGGCAATATCGATACATCACATATCCTGATGAGCGGCCATTCTTTCGGCGCAAGGACAAGCTATGCCGTTGGTAATCGATTCGAATGGGCTGATTGTATTCTGGCTTTTTCCGGCGACTATACCGAAGTTCGAGGCGCGGACATGTATTGCATGGATGATATCCGCGGCATCGATGTGCCGATTATGATAATGGGCGGAACACTCGATTATGGACTGGAAGAGACTCATTTCCACGAGGTCTTCGATACTCTCGATGCCCCCAAATTCGGTGTACTGTTAAATCGCGGCGGGCATCTTGCATATGGCGATGAGTGCAATACCGAGCTTGACCCATTATGCGATGATGGCGTGCTGCTCCCTCAGGAAATCGGCCATGAGATAATCCTACAATATTCGATGAGCTTCATTTTCAAATATCTCCTGGATGACGGCTGCTGGGAAGAATATTTATACGAAGACTATGACACTCTGGCCGATATATTATACGATACCGAGACGGTTGTCAAAGAAGAGCCTCATCTTAATGATACAAAACTCGATTTTGAAATACATCCGAATCCTTTTCGAGATATATTCTTTATTTCAGCCTATGAAAAAGGCACTGTCGAGATATTTGATCTTTCTGGAAGACATGTCTATGGACGAGATATTTCTGGCAATGGCAACTCATTCCAGATCGATATGGAAGGGCAAGATACCGGCATCTATTTCATCCGGATGAGAAATGATAATTATGAAAAGGTATTACCACTAATAAAAATGGATTAGCCTATTTCGATTTTTTCTTTTTCTTGAAAATATTATCCTTGAGCACATCGTATTTATCGAAACTTGTAATGACCGAAAAGATAATCACAAGCGATGAGCTTAAAGTCATAGAAGTAAAAATGGCCAGCATAATAGCTATCTGATATTTAATTGCCACCATTGGTGGCGAACCGCCGAGTATCTGGCCAGTCATCATTCCTGGAAGAGATACAATTCCCATTGTAGCAGTGGTTGCCAGCATCGGCGAGACAGCTTCTCGAAAACCATTTCGGAAAAAAGGCAGCAGTGCATCGAATTTGCTGGCGCCCAGAGACAGCATATAACGATATCGGTTTTCATTGCGTCGCGTATCTTTGAAAAAGCTATTTAGGAAAACTATATTTCCACGCATAGAATTGCCAAGAAGCATGCCACCAATTGCGATTGCATATCGGGGAGCCAAAAGATTATCGAGTTTTATTACAAGGCCATTGAAAAATGGCAAGAGAATAGCATTGGCTATCAAAATGGCTAAGGCTATCGGAATAAAAAAGTGAGATAGCTTCAAAGGCGAATTGCCGATTACTGAAAATGACGAGAACAATATCATTATAAGTAGCCATCCGATTGTTACATAAGGGCTTTCAAGGTCGAAAATATACTGAAGGAAAAGTCCAACGATAAAAAGCTGAAAAGTCATTCGAAAAATGGAAATTGCAAGCTTCTTGAGTAGATTGCTCTTGATAAGAATCAAAATGATAATCGGTATAAGTAGCAATGCATAGCAAAGAAGTAACGATAGCAATGAAATATCTTTTGCAGAATTCACATATTCTCCAGATCGATAATTTCGATGTCATCATCTTTCCAGATGCTGTCATGAGATACGATAATCATACTGGCATCATCCATATCCATAAATAAGGATTTAACAATTCTTTTTAGATCCTTATCCAGAGAAGAAGTCGGCTCATCCAGTAGGAATATCTTCCGCTCAAGAAGTAATGCGATCAATATAGAAATTCTCTGTTTTTCGCCGCCGGATAATTGTTCAAAATCCTTATGGAGGTCATCTTCATGTATATGCAATATTTTTGCAAAACGATTCAATTTATCTTCTGAAAGTTCTGGAGTTGAATCCAGCGTAAAGACATTTTCGATAAATTCATAAACATCACCTTCTGAAATATCGAGGTTTTGTGGAACAAGTGCGACTTCTCTTCTGATTTTCTTGACGAGGTCGGGCTTTAGTTGTTTGTCATCATAATATATTGAACCACTATCAGGCCTTTCGAACCCCAGGATAAGCCTGAGCACAGTAGTCTTTCCAGAGCCGGAGCTGCCGTATATCAATTTCTTCTCGCTAGATTTAAGCTCGAGATCAAAATTCTTCAAGATCGCTTTGCCATCATGGCTTTTACTAACTTTATCGAATTTTATCATTATTCTGTGTGAGGTGTCTCGGAGTTTGTTTCATTATAAAGCCTTTTTATTCTGGCAAGGAACACTTTCGGGCCTTGAATTTTGGCTTTATACTCATTGGTTTCGATCTCTATTCTTCCGGCAAAGGAAACCACTTTATCAGAAGGCTTAAATACGAGATGGTCGCCATCTTCATTTTTGGGGTGATAGCCGATATCCACAAGAATATTGATGATTTTCATCAGGAAAGTCGCTTTATCATCGAAAGGCAGATATATGATATCATTTCGAAGGCTGGATGCATTGACCAGGCCAAATGCAATACCAAAAGAAACTCCTATATAGAAACCATTACGTGTCCATATACCTAAAGCGAACATATGTTTTATGCTAAGGTCGGTAACATAGGACTCTATGAGCAAAAACACAGATGAGCAAATAAAAGCAACAATTATTGCTGTGATTAAAAATGTGCCAATAAATCCGCGTGCTTTCAAAATCGTATCCCTTAAGATTTCTTTTTCCTATAAAATTATACTTAATCCAAAGGCTAATGTCAAGTTTTATGTTACTAATAATATTTACTCTTTAGTATTAAACTAATAATAAAAAAAGGCCGGACTTTATGAATCCGGCCAATAATAATATCTTTTACAGTGGAAACTTATTTGATATAAGATGCCTTTACAGAGCGAATGCTATTTTCAGTTTCGGCTTTTATTGTGAAGATACCGGATTCCAGCTCATCAGAGGGTTTCCAATTATCTAAACCATTTGAAATGAATGAATCAACCATTCTTCCCGAAGCATCAAAAATCTCAACTTCTGCACCATCATCGGTTTTGATTTGCATTGCAGAATTGAATGGATTCGGTGAAGCGCTTAGCATAAGCTTTTCAGCAATTTGCGGCCTGTTTTCTTTAACTTCTTCTGAGAACTCAACAAGTTCCTGAACAACAGAGCTATCTGAATCCGGTTGATTATGTGATTTCACAATTCCGATATCCTCTTTAAGCCACATATAGGATTCTACACCTATCGAAGTATCGGCAGAGATAACGCTGCCGCCCATCGAGACAACGTTGATCTGCTCTCCATACTGTTCGAGTTTTAAGCAGTCATTGTAATTGCCAGAAGGTACAGAAATATCCTCGGTACCAATTGCCGTTATTGTATAAAGCATATAAAAATCTATAATGTAACCGCCGTCATATTCAATAACAGTGTCGATTTCCATCATTTCCCAGGAATCACCTGTTTCGAAGGTCTCTGGTGCCAATAATAAGGCAGTCATACCACCAAATTCTCCGAGATCGGCAATAAAATAAAGGCCATCATCACGGTTTTGTATCCAGCTTGAATCTTCTTCATCGGTAACGGTGATGAATGTATGATGTCCAAGCATCTCTGTTGTTGCTGTTACAATCTGGGTTGACATTGTAGTGTCGCCCGTTCCATTGTCGATTTGCCTCATATCCCAGGTATTACCGATAGCTAATGGATAAAGGTTATCCGAATCCCAGCCGAATACCGATAAGGCAATGGTCAGAACAATGCAAGCTAATAGGGTTTTCCTCACTTTTGCTCCTTTCTTTTGGATTAACATATAACAGAAGTATCTAAATGTCAAGATGTAACTAAAGATGGCGATCTGGGCTTAATAGATATCAATGATAGTAGTTGCAATTTCTATATATATTGCTTGTTTTAAAGTCAATTTGTATTAAATTTTGTATTTGGTGATAATGATGATGAGAAGAAATTACATTTTTTGTTTTTTAGCTTTTATTTCGCTGACTTTTGGCCAGGTTATGCTTTCGCCAATACCACAGCATGCGCCATTAGTCGAAACCGGTGATTCGCCATTTAGAACTGGCGGCAACAAACTCATCGCTAATCCAGGATTACTTCCGGCTTATTATCAATCGCAGATATATGCACGTTATGAGAAAATGTATTGGGGTATAGACAATCTCTCGGAAGCATCATTGGCAGCAAATTACAGCCTTACCAATATGGCAGCCGGCATGACGATGAATACTTTCTCACAAAATATGATGACTGAAACCACCATTCGTATGATGTATGGCCAGAGAATCGGGCAGGCAAGCAGCATCATGCGTGAGGAAAATAAACTGGGAACTTTCGCTGGAATTATGACAACTATCCATCTAAGAGCTTATAACCAGGACAATTTTCAGCTCGAAGACCCGGATGATCCGTTGCTTTCTGATGGACTTAGCAAATTCAATATCTCCGCTGGCATCGGGCTTTTCATGCGTGAAGAATGGGGCGAACTTTTCATGGCTGCAACAGAGCTGAACCAGCCCAACATGGCTCTCGATGAAGATGTTCAGGACAGGATACCGATGTCTATACAAATGGGAAGCAATATTCCTGTTTTCGATAAAATGCTTCTCTCACCACTTGTGAGCTGGCATCCGGTTTACGAAGATATGGCGAAAGATTTCTCCGCTTCTCTGGCAATGTCATATATTGTTACTGACGGCATCACTGTCAGGTTTGGCGGCGGAAATGACGAGCTTTCTTTCAAAGGAAGCTATCAATTCGAGGAGAGAAAAGGCCTATTTGTAACCTATGAAGCCGAGTATCCGCTACACGGAATACAGAATACCAGCCATAAATTCGGAGTTGGCTATCGCCTCGAACCGCCACCACCGCTTTACCCAGATTTAGTCATAAAAGAGATTAATATAGAGGGAACGCCGATTCCTGCAAAAGAGAACAAGATTCTAATACAAGTAAAAAATAAAGGCAGAAGGCCGGCATCTGGATATAAAATTGCCGTGTTTATCGATGGAAAACTCTATGAGACAATCGATGGCAATAAAACCGATGCAGGCGGTGATTCTTATGCCAATATTGTCTGGACTCCAGATGAAGAGGGTGATTTCAGGATAGTAGCTCGAGTCGATGACGATGGTACTACTTACCCGAAATATAATGGAGATATACTCGAATTAGATGAAGAGAACAATGAAGCAAGTACCCAAAGAAAGATATTTGGCAAGCCGAGTCTCGATATAGATGTCGAGAAAAAGCAATTCCGGCTCACTCAGCTAATATCGATCACCGAAGATGAGCCAATGATCCCACTGGTTTTCTTCGAAAAATATTCTTCGGAAATCGACTCACGTTTTGAGCAAATGCTCCGTGTTGTCGCAAAAAGGATTTCACGTAATCCCAATGCCACTCTCGTAATCTACGGATATTACAGCAGTGATGAAGAAATGGGCCAGGAATTAGCAGAAAAACGCGCTAATAATATCAGAAACTGGCTGGTTAATTTCGACCCTGAACTTGATTATCGTGTTTTTATCTCAAGGTCCCATCAATACGATAAACCAAGAGCCGTCAAAGAAAAATTCCAGGGAACCAGGGATGGTAGGATTTATACAGCCCAGGAAAATAGGCGCGCAAAAATAGATGTCCAGTCGAAAAGCGAATTTAGCAAAAGCTTCAATAACATCGAAGATATTACTGAACAAGAAATCCAAAAAGCCAGAGAAATTCTCGAGCATAATCCCGACTATGATCTGATCCTTCAGGGAGATAATCTGGAAGAGTGTATAGATAAGGAGAAATTGCTGCTTTCGAGACTCGGAAATAAATATAAAGATAAAATATTCAGCCAGACAACCGATAATTTCGAAAATGGAAATTGTAAGCTTACTGCCATAGCATCAGGAATAATTTTTAAACCGATAAGAAGAATGAGCAAGGCGGATGACTATATTATAGATAAAGAATGGGATGAGGCGTTTATCAACCTAAAGCCGAAATCAGAAACAGATATCCAGCAATTTGAAGTCGAAATTCATGACATGAATGGCAATATTGTCCAGAGCAAAACCCTATCTGGCGATAAAAGATCAAAAAGCTGGAATTGGCGCGATAGAACCGGTAAATATGCTTCACCGGAAGAGTCATTCACGGTTCATGCAGAGCTTATAGACCAATACGGCCAAAAAGCACGAGCAATATCCGATACTCTGGAAGTAGTCGTAAAAAACAAAAGCGATGTCAAAGAAAAGCTCATCCTATCACAGTTTACATTTGCTGGCGCTAAATCAGAGATCGATTACGGGGCATCGAGAGTAGAATATCTCGCAAGAAGGCTTATAGATATGATAGAGGATGAATCTGGCGGCAAGATACTTGTCAGTGGCCATACTGATGTCGTGGGCGTTGCAAATAGCCATCTGCGACTTTCTAATGAAAGAGCACAGGAGCAGGGAAGGCTGTTTAGAAAATACCTTCGACATATTCTTGATTTACCAACCGATGAAGCATTGACCGACTGGTTTAAGCGCAATAACTTCGATTTCGTAATGAAAGGATTCGGTTCACAAAGGCCATATACGATAACAAGACGCCAGGATGGTTTTGAAAAAGAGATTACCATAGGCGATAATGAAAAGCCCGAAGGACGTATTGCCAACAGGCGTGTGGAGATTGAATTTATTCCCAGTGGAGCAAATTAAACCCAAAGATCATGTATTTGACTCAAGTTCTTGAAGTATCTATAAATATGTGCAAGGACAACAAATCTCATCGAGCACTTAAATAGCCAAATCAAGCACCGAACCAAGGTATTAACATCTTTGCCAATGCAGACTCATGTATAAGATATGTTTCGGCATTATTGCAGGAGTTCGATGAAGAATGGCAAACTGGGCGAAGATATATGGTAGTAGAAGAAGAAAAAGAAAAAAACGCACCGAATGAAAGAAGAAATGTTTGACAATATTTAAGCAGTAAAGTCAAGCAAAACGGAGCAAATAGAGGCAACGGTGGCATGAAAAAGAAATTACAGAAAAATAACACCTGGCCTTAAAAAAAAGGCGGCCATATAGGCCGCCTTCAATTACTAATTATGAATTATCAAAAATCAAGAACCACAATCTCCAGTAGGGCAGAATGTAACCGTAACTTGTCCATGTCCAGATTGGACTCCTGCAGTATTGCTCTGATTTGTACCATCATTATATGAGCCGCCACCGCCAGCAGCCAGATAACCGGTATCATCGTGCAATGCGCTTCCGCCGCCGGAATATCCACCGCCGCCGCCGGCTCTGTCCCAACCCGTAGCGTCACTTGAACCTCCACCGCCAAAACCGCCGAAGTGTCCGCCATCGCCACCTACACCGCCAGAGACAAATGCTTGTCCACCAGATGCATTAGATCCTGAAGCTCCACTGCCGGAGAGGCCTCCTCCGCCACCGAGATAGGAATATCCGTCATTGCCGCCGCCTGAGCCCCCTGTTCCAGGTGTTCCGCAGTAAGTATAGCAATATGTCGTTCCGCCAGAAGTTTCAGTTCTGCCATGTTGGTCTCTTGTGGTTGTAGTGGCAGCTCCAGCTCCTCCACCAGCAATTATTAATGGCCCATCAGATGATGTTGTAACAAATGAGCCACCACCTCCACCGGTGTAATTATATCCGGAACCACCGCCGCTCTGGCCGACCAAAATCTTCAAAACATCGCCTTCAGTGAGATCAAAATCGCCTCTCATTCTTGCGCCTAGACCGCCGCGAGTACCGCCACCTTCTGCGCCCCATGCTTCTATTCTATAAGTTCCTGTTCGTGGCACAGTCCAAAGCTGAATTCCCTGTGAACCCATGCTCAAATATGTATCGTCCCAGCTTGTAGAATAAGAACTTCTGCATTGCGTCAGAGTTGGGCCAGTTCGCCCTGAAGCACCACAATTTGTGAATGTATGAGAAACGAAATCATATAGTCCAGAACTGACTGTCAATGTTGCCGCTGAAGATGTATCTGCAGGTGAACAAGTGCCCGAAACGATGCAGCGATATTGATAACCGTCCATGCTGGCTGTTGTTGAGCCAATACTATAGCTATTTGTCGCAGAACCGACATTCGACCAGCCCGAACCGCCATCGGTGCTCTGCTGCCACTGATATGTTAATCCATCACCAGATGCTGAGACGCTAAAGCTTGCCGCATCATCTTCATCGACAGAAACCGAGCTAGGGTCAGAAGCTATAGTGGGCGCAGCCATCATATTTACTGTGAAACACCTTGCCGAAGAAGTACCACAGCTATTGGATGCCTGTACACAAACATCGCCACCACTGGAGCTGAAATCAACATCGATGGAAGTAGTACCATCGCCAGATGATATACTCGCGCCAGATGGAACTGTCCAGGTATAATCGGTTGCCTCTGCAACTTCAGAAATAGAATAGGTTACACTAGTTTCGCCAGGGCAGACATCGGATGTGCCTGTTATTGTGCCCGGAGTCGAAGGTGTCCAGGTCATATTGACTGTTATACACTCCGGGTCTGAAATGCCGCAAGAATTCTCTGTCCGAACACATATCTCCCCAGGTGAAGTTGCATAGTTTACTGTGATAGTAGGCGTAGAAGAGCCTGATACGATTGATGCGCCCGGCGGAACTGTCCACGAGTAATTGGTAGCATCTGGGACGGTTGCAATATTATATGATACTCCGGTCTCGCTTTGGCATACCAGAGTAGGGCCAGTAATGGAGCCGGGTGATGTTGGGCGATTTATTGTAACTGCCATGCAAGAACTTGCAGATTCGCCACAAGAATTTAATGCTGAAACGCAAATATCTCCATCGGTATTACCAAACATGACGCGAATCGAATTTGTACCGCTTCCTGTCAATATGCTTGAACCAAATGGCAATGTCCAGCGATAATAGGTTGCGTCTTCGATTGGAAGTGTAGAATAGGATGTCCCAGGTTCTCCAGAACATGCAAGAGAATTTCCATCGATAAAAGTTGGTGCGGGTGGTGCGGATGTGCATGGGTCAGAACCTTCGCTGGTAACATTAACATCATATCTTATATATATAGTATCATCGGTTGCAGACTCTGTAATCTCTGTCGCTTCGCCTGGAATAAAACGCATATGATCGACTCTTCCGGTAACATTTGCACTCGAAGATACTGATTGAACAGCATTTCCATCGACTGTAAGATCTGTAATATCTCCAGTTTCATCAATATAGTAAAGATGGCCATCCGTTTCATCTACAAAAATCTTACCAAAACCATCGCTAAACGATGGTGCAGAAGTCTGTTCTTCGAGGCTAACGGAACCTTCGACAGTCACCTTTTCATTAGGATCGCCGGCGCCGACAACCATTCTATCAGAACGGACAGCAATATCATTGCCAGTCTCGCCGATTATAAGGCCCATATCCATCTCATCCATCGGTTCTGCCTCGCGGCGAAGAGATGAGCCAGTATTTATTGCTATTCGATCACTGGAAAGCCTTTCGCCATCTATGATCAATTGTGCATATACAATTTCATGGCCCAAATCCATATCTCTGACTGTGGATTCGATATCGATATCTGGATTGCCACCTGTGAAATGGACTCGTCCGTAATTATTGGTCCATAAAAGCTCGCCACCAGAGGAGCTATCATAGATTTCAATAGTCAAATTATGATCTCCATCGAGTGGTGTTCGAGTTAACGGTGTCTGTGCAAAAATTGTAATTGCAATTAACAGACTAAATAAAATTCCTGTTGTTTTCATGCAAACCTCCAAATTAATTTTCATTTACAATTTAATAAAAAAAGAAAATGAATCCAAGTATATATAAAATATTAATCGTAAATTAAAAAAGCGGCCATTCCGACCGCTTTTAAGTTCATTTATAACTAGTGAAGTATCATTTCTGAGAATCCGAGCCGATTTCTTCCTTCTCTTCATCCTCAGATTCTTCACTGATTTTTTCTTTGGCCTTTTCGATATGGAAAGACATTTTCTCGTCTTTTGGGCTATCGACATCGCCGATTATGATGCTTTCCCATGGCATTTCGCCGCTGACCACTTTGCTGGCAATCGGATTCTCTATATATTCGAGAATTGCCTGTTTGAGCGGCCTTGCGCCATTGGATGGGTCATAGCCTTTTTTGGCAATCCATCTACGGGCTTCTGGCGTAAGGGTTATCTGAAGGCCCTTGTGCCGGAGCTGCTGATTTAGCTCATGAATCTGCAAATCGACTATTTCGATGATGCTATCCAGCGACAGAGGCTTGAATACTATCTTCTGGTCGATTCTATTGAGAAGCTCCGGGCGAAGTGTCTTTTTGAGCTGCTTTAATATGTCATTTTTGGCAGCCTGATAATCGATTTCGCCATCCTGCTCGAATCCGACCTTGGTGGCATTAACTGCCGAAGTGCCGATATTGGATGTCATGATAATTATCGTATTTTTGAAATTGATTTTATGTCCATAACTATCGGTTAATACACCGTCATCGATAATCTGCAAAAGTATATTTGCGACATCGGGATGGCCTTTCTCGATCTCATCGAATAAAACCACGCTATATGGTTTTCTTCGGACAGATTCGGAAAGTGTTCCGCCCTCGTCGTAACCAACATATCCCGGAGGTGCGCCAATTAGCCTGGAAAGTGCAAAACTCTCGAGATATTCCGACATATCTATTCTTATCAAAGCATCTTCGCTGCCGAATAGAAATTTGGTAAGTATCTTGGCCAGCTCGGTTTTTCCAACGCCGCTGGGGCCGAGGAAAAGGAAACTGCCTGTCGGGCGATTAGGATTTGCAAATCCAGCTCTGCTTCGGCGAATAGCATCTGCCAAAGATTTTACCGCTTCATCCTGCCCGACAAGATATTTTCCGATATTTTCTTCCATCTCGGAAAGTCTTCTGGCATCTTCTTTTTTCAGATCGGTAACCGGAATGCCGGTAATTCTGCTGACAACCTTGGAAACCTGTGCCGAATCGACTTTCGGCCTTTCCAGGTCGCGCTTTTTCTCCCATGCCTTCTCGCGCTCTTTCAACTCGATTTTAAGATTTCTAATGCTATCTCGAAGTTCGGCAGCGAGTTCAAATTCCTGGCCGGAAATTGCCGCTTCTTTAGCTTTTTCCTTATCAGATAGCTCGATTTCGAGGTCTATGAGTGCTTTTGGCTTGACATATCCCGAAAGATTAACCATAGCGCCGGCTTCATCGAGCAGATCGATGGCCTTATCGGGCAAAAATCGTTCCGAAATAAAACGCGAAGATAAATGCACAGCAGCATCGATGGCATCATCCGTAACATGTACTTTATGGTGATCTTCGTAAAGATGGCGAATACCTCTTAGAATTTCGATAGATTTGGAAAGATCCGGCGGGTCAACAGTAATCGTCTGGAATCGTCTTTCCAGTGCTCCGTCTTTTTCGATATGTTTGCGATATTCTTCTAATGTGGTTGCTCCAATACATTGCAGCTCACCATTTGCCAGCATCGGCTTGAAGATATTCGATGCATCGAGTGCGCCTTCTGCTCCGCCTGCGCCGATAATCGTATGAAGCTCATCGATAAAGAGAATAATATTATCGACTTTCTCGATTTCTTTCAATACTCCCTTAAGACGTTCTTCAAACTGTCCACGGTATTTGGTACCGGCGACCATTGCTGCGAGGTCCAGGCTGACTACTCTTTTGTTTTGGAGCAGATATGGTACTTCCTGGGCAATAATTCGCTGTGCAAGGCCTTCGACGATTGCAGTTTTGCCCACTCCAGGTTCTCCGATAAGCACTGGATTATTCTTGCGCCTTCGAGAAAGGATCTGTGCCAGCCTTTCGATTTCACGTATTCTTCCTATAACCGGGTCTAGATTGCCATTTTCGGCTTTCGTTGTTATATCTCTGCTGAACATATCCAATGTTGGCGTCGTGCTCTGGCTTTTTCCGCCGGCAGCAGCGCCGATTGGTTCAGCATGGCTATTTTGAATATCGTCGATTATTTTCTTTGCATCCGAATAGGATAGGTCGAACATGTGCAGCACCTGCGCCGCAACTGATTTGCCTTCACGAAGCATCGAAAGAAGCAGGTGTTCTGTTCCGATTTTTCGTGAGCCTGTGAGTTTGGCTTCTGGCCCGGCCTGTTCGATTACCTTATTTGCGCGTGCTGTCATTATGATGTGGCCCAAAAAGTATGTGGATTCGCTAACTTCAAGCATTTCCTCGATCGTCCGTTTTACATCATCTGGATCCATATGAGCTTGCAGAAGCACATCTATAGCAACACATTTTTCTTCTTTGATAATTCCTAATAGCAGGTGTTCAGTACCGATATAGGAGTGTCCGAGTCTTGCAGCTTCCTCGCGAGAATACTGCAAAATCCGTTTGAACTTTTCTGAATACATGCCATTCATATTTTAATCCTCCCTTTTAGGGAAATTTAGAATCTTACTTAAAAATTTTCATTGAGAACTTCTTCTAAAGTATCATTGAGAAATTCTCCATCGATTCGGCCTCTTGTACTGTGCATAATTTTACCCATAATGAATCTTCGAGCAACTGTTTTAGTATCCGGGCCATTTCCATTACTCGCAGTATAGTTCAATGAATCTATACTTTCTTTGAATGTTTTTGTTACCAATTCTGGAACTTCTTCTTCATCGATTTCAGGAATTTCAAGCTCATCGACTATTTCTTTAAGGCCCAGTTCGGGCTTTTCAGACAGCAGAGCAAGAACCATAATCGATGCATCTTTTGAGAAGTATCCTTTATCCACTCCGTCTATTAACTTTCTATAAGCATCTTCATTGAGATTATCGACAGGATAGCCTTCTCTTTTTAGCGCTTTATATGTTTCAGTTAAGCTTCTTGCTAAAAATGGCGCTGAGAAAGGAATTTCATCATCTATATATTTCTCGAAAAGGCTTACTCTATTCATTATGAAAAGCTCATCGATAAGGTGGTCAGAGACTCCCATCGCTCTATAACGATTTCTTCTATTCCACGGAAATTCAGGCATCTTTGACTGGACTCTTTCGATTCTTTTTTCTGATATAGAAAGCGGTGGTAAATCAGTATCGGGATACATTCTATCGGGGCCGGGCAGGACTCTTTCGAATCGTGTGGTGCCATCTGGAATCTGCCTTCTGGTCTCATTGGGAACGCCAACCTCGAAAGCCTGAGTGATTCTGGTCTTTATCTCATCTACGGCGGTTTCCACATCCATCTTATCGCCAGCAACGATGACTACCATATCATCTTCTCTTGCATCCATAAAATTGCGGATTTTATCGAACTCCAGCTCTCGAATTTCCTGAACCTGACTGCCATCGTAGATAAGATTAGGCATCTCATCAATGCAGGCAACTACCCTGACAATACCGGCGACTTCGTCCATGAAAACACGGCCAGGATGTACCGCATGATTTCCATATCTATTAAAATTAGCCACTTTTATAGCCTTCACAATTCCGCCATTTTGCATAGCTTCACGGAATCGTGGGAAATTGGAATCTCCGATTGCCGGTTCTATATCTTTAACAATAAAGCTTTTATCGCAAATATCAATTTTGTCGTCTTCGATTTTTTTCTGAAGATCGATGAATGCCTTTTGCCGGAATGCTTCATAATGAGTAAGTTTAGGGATCATTCCATATTTTGGTACGCCTTTAATCTCGATTCTTGTTCCGCCTTCGATAGACACGTTAACATCCTGCCTTGCAGCGCCCAGGCCTCTTCGGATTTTGCCTGTGGAACGAGTAAGCATTGCCAATCTTCGGCCGACATTTGCGCAATCGTCTGGCGTAAGCATGTCTGGTTCTGTAACGATCTCGATAAGTGGCATAGATAGCCTATCGGTTCTGAAGGTTATAGTATGGCCCTCATCGGAGACCTCGCGGCATGAATCCTCTTCGATAGCGAGTTGCCGTATTCGAACTTTGCCATTTGGCGCATGTTCATAAGGTATCCATCCATTAAGGCCGACAATCGCAGTTCTCTGGAAACCGGTCGGTATCGAGCCATCGAGATATTGTTTTCTGATGATATGGAGTTCGCCAACTATGCTGCAATTGAGAAGCAGGGCAATCTCCATAGCGATATCCAGCGCATCTTGATTTATCATAAATGGCGGTGTATCGTCCATTTCATATGTGCAGACGGATTCGTTTTTCAGAAGATAGATAACATCCTTGCGCTTTTTGAATTCCATAAGCGCAGTTCCATCGTATTCGCCAAGCTCAGATAGAGTAGGCCGCATATGGCGAAGTACCGCTGCATCGTGTTCTTTTGTATAAAGGCCTGCCGGACAATGGCAGAATAATTTCTTTTCTGTATATAATTGCTGATGTATTTCAAGCCCGGATTTGAAACCAAGCTCGGCATATTCTTCACGAGATACTGTGCCGTACCTCGGTATTACCAGTTCAGACACTTAAGCTCCCGTCTATAAAAATGATTTGATTCAATCCTGAAGATCAGGAAAAGACTTCTTTTTTATTACAGGCGCAGACTCTTTTCATTTTATTATCATAGCGCCAGGATTTATTGTCATGTTTAAATGAAGAGATAACTTTTACCTGTTTACGGGTTTCGCCGCAGACCGGGCAGACATCACCCTTCTTACCAACAATCTTGTCGATGAACATTCTCTTTTTCTTTGCCATTTTTACCTCTTTTCAATAGCTTACAGTACTGTATTCAAAATATAAAGTTATCGGCACATTGTCAAACACAGTTTACCGACAAACATTTTCAAACAACAATTAAATATTTATATTGAAAAATGCAAGTAATTCTTATATATAAAGCTTTAACCGATAGGTAAAACAAACTTTTTTGCATATATCGGTCTTTTTCCGGGATAAAATTCGCCTGATAGAAATTTTATTTTAAAATATCTAGTTAAAACCATATTTTTAATAACCAAAATTAGGAGGATATATGAAGCCCATAAAAATTTTGATTATGCTTTTAGGAATACTGACTTTAGCCTTTCTGGGAAGAAAACTCTTTTTTATCAATATTACTATAAATATGTGATCGGTAGATTTGATTTTCCAATTTAATCAAAAGTCTCTATTGAAAATCGAGTGCTTTTCCGGGGAAGCGCCTTGCTCTAGATAGCGACAAATCGGGAAAATAAAGTTCTTCTTTTCTTGAAGCTTCAAGCTCTACGGCTTCATCCAAATTATAATCATCTATGGTGAAATCCGGATTGATAAAGGCCGTAACTTGATAAAATATCTCATCTTCACCCCAAGGGTAAATTTCATAGCCATAGGGAAGTTCGGGAAGGATGATTGTACCATCGGCAGTTATTCCTTTCCAGAATCGTTCATAACCAGCTCCGCTGCGGGTGTTCCTAAAAAGCTCGATACAATAAATATCAGCATTGCCAATTATGTCGAATTTAATACCAGAATTCAAAACAAATTCCACATTCACACTAGGTATAGCTCCTTGCATATCTATTGATAACCAATAAGTCCCTAATGCTATATCCGGAATAGTTTTGATGGCAAAAACACCTTCTTCACTTCCATATACTCTACAAGAAACCCCATATCTCGTGACTTCAAGACAAATGTAATTATTGTACATAATTAACCAGTTTACCACAATTGAATCTCTGATAGAAGTTCTCGATTGGTTAACCAAATTTATTGGTACTCTGCCTTTTGGGATAACTATATCATCATAATCAAAGTAACTCGAATCTACAAATGCTTCTACTACATAGCTTTCAATGGCACATTCTGGCAAATCTACAAATAGTCTCATAGGATGATCCGTGCCATCCATCATATCAATATCGATAGCTTCATCTTCTGACAATATATAGCGATCGATAGTAATTGGAGCACTAAGTCCTGTGTATTGATGGCAGTTATCATGGGTTCTTGCAAAGAATTGCCAATCACCTTCTGGAATGCTGTCGAGGAGTATGTATTCATCAAAAGATTCACAGGTGTCAAAGAACCGGCTAAAAATTTTGGACCTTTTACCAGAGGTACATCCAACTTCCCACACAACTGTTCTCTGTATGGATAAAACATATACGACCAAGCATGAATTAATACTGAGTAATAGATATTCTCTGGTTCACGACAGCGTAAGGTCACATCTGGAGCCAATGAAATCCCATCCAGTATTAAGGCTTCATAGTTCTGTTTGATGAATGTAAGGTCGATAGGCATATTTAATGAAGATATGGAATACAAACCACTCGGCATGCTTTCATTGTAATTATGGATATCTTCCATCACAAATACTGGTGAAATATTATGGCCATATTCATTCTTTATAGAACCGGAATAGTTATAAATCGGTATTTCCTCATCATTTCTTGTCAGGATTGAAATCCTTCCAGAAGTAGAATAATTTCCATCAGAAATACTTGCCTGTAAGATATAGCTTGCCGAAGAATCTGGCGCAATCCATTGGATATTCTGCCCGCTACCGATAACTTCGCCGAAAGATGCATTCCAATTGTATTCCAATATATCACATCTATTGTAGGTGATACCCAGAGATACTTCGATTGTATCTCCAGACAATGCGCTGTTCCGCATTGTCATACTTTTCTGGCTAAAACATCAGTAAAGCCTTTTGGGTATGTATATTAAGTATTATATATATGTTATATGTATGGCTTTAAAAGAGTAATCGGAAATCTTGGATTTGCTACTATGGTATTTATAATCGGCCCGATCTCGCCGTCCTGTCCATCGCTTCCTTTTTCTCCGGGCGAGCCCATAGGGCCTTCACATCCGAAAATAAGCATAAAAACGGAAAAGATAATAAAAAGAAGTAGCCCTGTTTGTTTTTTCATTTATCTCCAAGGTAATTTCTACAATAAAACATAAAAAATAAGCTCATATATGTCAAGTTAATTGGGTAAATTAATTACATTAAATTATGTTTTTTACAAAAAGAATGGATAAATCAAATCAATAGACAAAATCCCGAAAAATCGTATATTTATGTCATGACATCGCTGAAAGATGATAAATATCTGCGCCTGATAAGATGGATTAATGTGCTTCTGGTAGCTGTGGCCTGGATTCTTGGGCTTCGTTTTGGCGATGGATTTGTATGGCCTTATGTCTATATATTTTTTTCTTCGGCTCTTGTATTATCAGGCGCAAATGCTGTAAATAATGCCCTTGATTCCGAACGCGACAGCCCTCTGAAACAAAATCCTGTTGCCAGCGGGGATTTGACGCGGCGCAATGCGCTTTTGATTGGCCTTGGGCTGACTGTTCTGGGCCTTATTTTCTCGGCGATGATCGAGCTTAAATTTTTCCTTGCTGCTCTGGGCATCAGTATTTTGCTCCTTTTCTACAATCTATTCCTAAAGGATAGATTCCTGATCGGAAATTTGACGGTTGCCAGTATTTCCGGTTTTCTATTTATATATATCGGATGGTTTTTCGGCCTTAATGAGAAATTCTTCATAGCTGCAATTTTCGCATTTCTAACTCATCTGATTCGTGAGATCATAAAAGATCTCGAAGACTATGATTCTGATAAAAATCAATTTGCAAAAACGATGGCAATTAAAATGGGCAAAAAGAAATCGGCATTGATTGTTCAATTTTTGCTTCTTATGGTTCTTATCGGCCTTTATTGGCCATTTCATTTTGATATAATGGGAATGGGATATATAGTATTTGCATTAATCGGCGTATTGCCTTTAATTATCACGGTATCGGTATTTTTGTGGAAAGCAAATTACCGAAGAGCGCAAAAAATGATGAAAATACTAATGCTACTTGGTTTGGTAGCTCTTTTTATTGGTTAATATGATTGCACTTGTTCAAAAAGTATCTAAAGCACAGGTTATTGTCGAGGGGAAAGCAATCGGCAAGATAGGTGAGGGGCTTGTAATTTTCGCTGGCATTTTTTCCGATGATAGCATGAAAGATCTCGAATACTGCGCCAGAAAATGTGCAGAGCTGCGTATCTTCCCGGATGAAGCCGGCTATATGAATCTTTCTCTTGAGGATGTCGGCGGGCAGATGTTAGTTATATCGAATTTCACGCTATGCGCCAGAGTTCGCAAGGGAAGAAGGCCCAGCTTCGATAAGGCGATGAAGCCACCGAAATCCGAGGAGATGGTCGATGTCTTTATCGGCCTTCTCAAAGATCGTGGTATCGATGTTCAGGAAGGCAAGTTTGGTGCACATATGGATGTCGAGCTTACAAATGATGGCCCGATAACGATAATAGTCGATTCCAGAGAGAAGAGATAGACAATGCCTAAAGGAAATATAATTTATCTTGCAAGCTCATCGCCAAGGCGTATCGAGCTTCTCGAAAGAGCCGGAATACCTTTTGCAAAGGTTATGAAAGAAGAATTCGCAGAAGAGAATACATTCGATCTTTCGCCGGCAGAGTATGCCACATGGCTGGCTCTTTGCAAAGCCTCCAAAGCTTTGGACATTGAAAATGGCTTTGTACTCGGCGCAGACACCATTGTTGTCCAGCGCGGTGATATCATGGAAAAGCCCGATGATATAAAACATGCCAAAGAGCATCTTTCGAGATTGTCCGGAAAATGGCATACTGTCATAACAGCTCTTGCACTTGTCAGATATCCCGAAGGAATGGCAGAGCTTGAAGATTCTCCACCAGAGAAAATAATCGGGAAATTATCAGCGAACAGAATGACTGCTTTCGAGGCCACCAGAGTGCTTTTCTCGAATCTTACAGAAGAAGAAATCGATGCTTATGTGTCTTCCCGAGAACCATCAGATAAGGCAGGAGCCTACGGAATACAAGAAAAGGGTGCGCTTCTGGTCGAAAGAGTCGAAGGCTGTTTTTATAATGTAGTCGGGCTTCCACTTTTCAGGTTGATGAAAGTTTTAGGAGAATTTGGACTCGATAGGCTATCATTTTTGAAATAATTCTTGCAATCGAGCCTTGAGATTGTATTTTTCAATATTGTATGCTGTTTTGGAAATATTATTTTATCGAGCATGACAAAGATTAAAATTTTGATGCTTGGTTTTGGTAAATGGAGTTTTGATTGAGAGAACTTGGCGAATATCTGAAACAAATGCGCAAAGCGCAGGAGCTTAGCCTCAAAGAGGTCGCAGAGCAGATAAAAGTAAATAAAAAGTATCTTGAAGCTTTGGAAGAGGGCAATCACGAGGCGCTTCCGCCCGAAGTTTATGTCCGTGGCTTCATAAAGGCTTATGGGCAACTACTCGGCGCCGATACAGAAGACTTATATGCAAGATATGAAGAATCGAAACCCAAAAGATCTCGGCTTGGCTTTTTCCAGCGGAAACCACCGGAGAAGAAATCCATTATTAGGAAAAAGGCAATAAAGAAAAAAGAGCCTACCCAGTCTAAAGAACAAAATGATGAAGATTCGCATAGGCCGATTCAATCTGGAGTCGATACTGGAGGGCTTAAGACAAAGCATCTCATTTTTTCACTTATTGCCGTTATTGTAGTCGTTGTGATAATAAGCATCATAAGAGCAGTAGGCAATAAACCACCGGATGCTAATGACAAATCAAATATCGCATCAGATAATATCACTGCGGTAAATGGCGATGTTGCTGTGGAGACCCCTTTGGATGAAGAGGAGCTTTCTCAAGAAGTGATCCTTCCAATGGGCGATATCGAACCATCATGGGCGATATCGCAGGCAGAGTCCCTGATATTGACTGTCAGAGTTCGCAAAGAAGCCTGGATTCGTGTCGAGATGGATTACCGAACCGATTCTAAGGGCTACATAAATCCCAATAAAGATGAAACCTTCCGCGCTAAGAATTCTTTCTACCTTACAATGCGCGATCCTGATTTATTCCAGCTCAAGATAAATGGTTTCAAGATGGTAACCGGCGAGAAGCTTCGTGAAATTGCCGGCGTTCCACCAGAATCTCAATATCTCGAAATAGATGTAAATCGTTCCAATGTCATTCGATATCTCGAAGGTTACAAAGAGATTGTAAGGCCATCCTTCCTTCAACCAGGCAGCAGAGTAGATACAACCCAAAAAGATTCTATACAGGCAAAGCCACAGACAAGGCAGCCGAATCCTGCTCAAAGAAGGAATGTTGTCCGCCCAACTCCAAAACCACAAACGCCAGATCCTGAGCAAGAACCTAAAGAGCAAAAGTCCGCACTTATGCCGATGGGTGGAGCAAGATAAACATCTTTTATTGTTCTAAAAATATTGGGAAGTGGTTTTCGTTAATCTCTTTTAAAGCCATATATATAACATATTAATAATACTTAATATATCCCCAAAAGGCTTTACTGATGTTTTATCCTGAAAAGTATGACAATGCGGAACAGCG
>JBKHBT010000049.1:0-23139 GCA_046542255.1 Candidatus Zixiibacteriota bacterium
GTTAATGATATTAGCAGCAGGATTAGGGCTGCTAGGATTGGTATTTTTTTCATTTGCTTTCCTTTCGCTAATCTTCGCGGTAGGGACAGGTTCATAACCTGTCCTTTTTTTCTATGGTTATTAGATTTGGGCAGGTCGCGGACCTGCCCCTAGCTAAGGACCCCTCAGTCAGCTTCGCTGACAGCTCCCTTATTAAGGGGAGCGAAAAAACATCGCCTCGCCATATGCTCCCCTGTTTTAGGGGAGCTGTCGCCGGAGGCGACTGAGGGGTCCCCTTTTGCTGGTAAATTTTTCACAAAATTCGTGTTTTTCCTTCCCGTTTTGTTTAATAATCCCTTCTATCTCGCAATTCAAAAAACTTCTTTTGGATTACGATAATATATATAGTGATTATTTTGGGGATTGCAAGGAATTATTGGAGTTTACTTATTGTTAATGTATTGGGTATTACGAGGTTAGAACTGAGCTATATGTTCTTTTATGCATGAATAATTTCCTATTTTGGTATGCTGTATTTGCCGGTATTGAAGATATATCGTTTGACCGTTTTATCGCCATCAATTTCTTTCGTTAAGATAATGTAATGGACAGGTAATTTGGTTGCTGTGTCGAATTCTACTAGGGCCTGTCGCCTTCGTCATGGCTGGTTAGGGTTATCTGGGATGCTATTCGTCTTCGGTAAAGATGAGATATCTTTCTCCGCTATTTTCACAACATCTCCAACACAAGTTTTAGACACATTTTGGTCACAAACGCTTCTAACGAATATTATAAGATAAGCCAGAGTCCCTTGTCAAGTCTATTTTTGCGATGATATTAAAAAGAAAAACACGGAGAGAGGGGGATTCGAACCCCCGGTACCTTGCGGTACAACGGTTTTCGAGACCGCCCCGTTCGGCCGCTCCGGCATCTCTCCGCCCATTAAGATATAGGAAATATGCTTTTTGGCAAGAAATAACTTATGAATATAACCAAAAAAAAAGCGGCCAGGAAAGCCGCTTTTTTAGTCAATAAATGCTTCCTGTCTATTTGGCCTTGTCCTCGAGAACGATATCTAAAACCTCGCGCATCTTTTCAACCGGTATAAATTTGATCTCATCGAGAATCTGATCGGGAATCTCTTCGATATCTTTCTTATTCTCATTTGGAATTATGATATTCTTTATTCCCAATCTATGCGCAGCAAGTGCCTTTTCCTTAAGCCCACCAATAGGCTCGACATCACCACGTAATGTTATCTCGCCTGTCATGGCGTAATTGGGCCTCATTAGACGGCCAGTAAATAGGCTCGCCAAGGCCGAAGCAATCGTTATTCCCGCCGAAGGCCCATCCTTAGGTGTTGCACCTGCTGGTACGTGTATATGAATATCTTTCTCGGAAAAATCGATATCTATCTCAAGCTCACCAGATATTGACTTGATAAAAGATAATGCCGTCTGAGCAGACTCTTGCATAACCTTGCCAAGGCTACCTGTAAGCTTCAAATTGCCCCGTCCAGGCATCATTTTGGCCTCGATGAGAAGAACATGTCCGCCAACCTGCGTCCATGCAAGACCGACAGAAACTCCAGGAACATCGATATCGGTTATATCTTCACTAATATAACGGCGCGGCCCCAGGTATTGACTTACCTTATTCTTTGTTATTCGCTCATCTTCCATCTCTTGATTGACAATCTTGCGGGCAACTTTTCGACAAACCGAAGATATGGTTCTTTCGAGATTTCTAAGTCCTGCTTCGCGTGTATAACCATCGATTATCTCATTTATTGCACCATCAGTAAAGCTAAGGCGCTCGAGCTCCAAATCAGCCTCATCCGGCATGAAAAATCTCTGCGATTCCATACCAAGCCGCAAATCAAATTCATTCAGCTTCGTGCGAATCTCATCGATTACATCCGAATCATTCGATTCAATCTTAAGAAGATACGCTTCTGACTTGTCAACTAAATCGCTCAATTTTTTGATATTTGCTTCTTTAAATAGCTCTTGGGCCTTCTTAGTAAAATCAAATTCGCTGATCTTTTTATCGAGCAGATCTCGTTTCTCTTTGAATTTGTCGCTATATGCAAGCCCATTATTAGCAAGTTGCTTCGGAATCAGGTATTTCTTGGCAATATTTAGCTTATCATATCTTGTATAGCCCGGAATTCGTATCATTTCCATTCTATCAAGTAGAACCCTTGGTATTGGATCGAGATAATTCGCAGTCGCGATAAACATGACATTAGACAAATCATATGTAACCTCGAGATAATGATCCTGAAATGCAAAATTCTGCTCTGGATCGAGAACCTCGAGAAGCGCACTTGCCGGATCGCCGCGGAAATCCTGCCCTATTTTATCCACTTCATCGAGCATAAAAACAGGATTCGATGTGCCACAACTTTTGATTCCCTGAATAATGCGACCAGGCAATGCGCCAACATATGTCCTTCTGTGGCCGCGGATTTCGGCTTCGTCTTTCATACCGCCAAGGCTCATTCGATAGAACTTGCGGCCCATGCTGCGCGCAATCGATTTTCCAAGCGAAGTCTTTCCGACTCCGGGAGGGCCTATAAAAAGAATAATTGGACTTCGGACTAGTGGATTTAATTCCAATACAGCAAGAAATTCAAGAATCCGCTCCTTGGCCTCCTTGAGATCATAATGGTCTTCTTCGAGAATGCGTTCTGCCTCTTTAAGCTCGATTTCATCATGAGATTTAAGTGTCCATGGCAATTCGATGAGCCAATCGAGATAAGTTCTAGTTACAGAATATTCACTGGATGCAGGATTCATCTTCGAAAGCCTATCCAATTGTTTCATAGCAGCTTGTTCTGCTTCTTCAGGCATATCAGCATCTTCGATTCTCTCTAAAAGGTCTTCTACTTCTTTGTTCTCGTCCTCCATGCCAAGCTCCTTTTGAATTGTCTTGAGCTGTTGGCGAAGATAATATTCTTTCTGTGACTTTTCGATTTCTGAAGATGTCTCTTCTTTTATCGATTTGGTCAATTTTACAACTTCGACCTCCTGTCGTAGAATATCAGAAAGATTTCTTAGGCGATTTTCGACAGATAATTCACTTAAAAATTCCTGTTTCTTCTGATTAGGAAGTTTCATATTCGAAACTATCATATCCGATAGCCTGGCACCCTCGAAAATACTAGAAATAGCCACATTCAAATCTTCAGCTTTTGCGCCACTTAGCTGATTTAATTCGGTAAATTGCTCTTTGCACATTCTCATAAGAGCTTCTTCTTTTGCCGGGTCGCCATGTTTATCTTCCAGGGTTTCTACCTGAGCTGTAAAATAAGGATCGGCTCCAATAAATTCTTTGATCTTGATCCTCTGCAATGACTGGCAAAGGAATCTAAGTGATCCATCGGGAAAACGAAGCAGCTTCAATATTACGGCATCTGTACCAATCAAAAAAATATCGTCTTTTCCTGCCTCATTAACATTGGAATTCTTCAATGAAAAAAGCCCGATATGCTTATCAGATGCGAGTGCATCATCGACAAGCCTTATCGAATCTTCATTTTTCAGAACCAAAGGCAATAGAAGGCCGGGAAAAGCAATCACATCTTTGAGTGGTAAAATAGGTAATGTCAGAATACCCTTTTTCTCGGTTTTTGATTTAGCCATATTAATAAAACTCCATTTAATTCTTATTCTACTTTTATATTTATATTATCTGCCTTCTCGACTTCTATCTTAAGAAATCCATTATTATAGTTGGCAATAATTCTTCCACCAATAAAAGGTTTTGGCAAATTTATATTTCTCTCGAAAGCCCCAAAATTGATTTCCATATTTAGATAGGTAGCACGCTCGCTACATGTAATCTCAGAACGCTCGCCCTGGATACGCAGAAGGGAACCCTCAGAAACAATCGAAATTTCATCTCTATCGATGCCCGAGATCTCAGATATTATAACTAATTTATCATCCGTGTGGTAAACATCGGTAGGAGGATGCCATTTGCTTATCATTTTGTGTAATGCACCTGTATTTAGATGTGAAAAACTAGCAAAGACTCTTAGATGCTCATCATGAACTTTCTTCTTCTCTCTGAACAATATCATTTTCTTTGCCATAATCATTCCTTTTTGAATTTTGGATTCATGAAAATTTCGCTGATCAAATTTGATAGCTTTTCATCTGCTTGATTAGCAATGCCCAGTATCTTCTCGAGTGTTGCGACTTCGAGATTGTCAGGCAAGCACATATCAGTAACAATAGAAAATCCCATTACTTCCAGGCTGCTATGAACTGCCACAATAACCTCGGGGACAGTTGACATTCCAACTGCATCTGCGCCAATTTTTCTTAAAAATCGATATTCGGCAGGTGTTTCAAGGTTTGGGCCCATAAGGCCGAGATAGACGCCTTTTTCTAAGGGCTGGCCTGTTTCCAAAGCAACATCGCGGGCTAATTGCTGAAGCCTTGGGGTATATGCCTTCGACATATCAGGAAATCGCACGCCCAGCTCGGGATCATTAATACCCCTTAAGGGACTATCGCCCATAAAATTGATATGGTCGGTGATAAGCATAATATCTCCGGCCTCAAATAATGGATTTAGTCCGCCACATGCATTAGACACCAAAAGCACCTCGGCACCGAGAGCTTTTATAAGACGGACTGGATAGGTAATCGTTGGCATACTATAGCCTTCATAATAATGGAATCTTCCAGACATTGCGACAATAGGAACTCCCTCTAATTCCCCCAATATCATCTCGCCTTTATGTGATTCTACAGTCGATTTGGCAAAATGCGGTATCTCTTCATAAGGTATTTTAATATCTATGTCTATCTTGTCGACTAATTTGCCCATTCCTGTCCCAAGTATAATACCGGCATAAGGCTCGCCATCCCAAAGCTTTTTGATATGCCCTACACTGTCTTCCAATTTAATCCTAATATCAAGCATCTGTCCTCCAATTAATCTATTTTCTTTTTATAAATTTGCTATTTTGTGCCCATTTCCATTCTTCAACAGGCTCTTTGACCATTACATCTGAGGAAATATTATCGATTTCTTCACGGGTCTTTCTTGCATCGATGCTATTTTCGAATTCTTCGATCTTACGCATAGTATCATTTAACATCAAACCGAAACGTCTTTTATAGTTATCTGATAGAGAATTTAATTTGTTTAACTTTAATCGAGCGCGATTGAATTCTTCTTGATATCTCTGAAGGATTTCTTCAGCTCTTTCTTTGGCATTCTCCAGGATTATATTAGCCTGATTTTGGGAATCATCGATAATTTTCCTGCCCTTTTCACGAGCCAGCTCGAGAGTTTCTTTAACGGCCGATGTCTGCTGCTCATAATTCTCGATTCTCTCTATAGTATGTTCTTTTTCTGCTTTAAGGTTATCTATCTCGCGCCTAAGCTCATCGATACTCTTTGCCAATTCTTCAACAAAAAAATCAACCTCGGTGATCTTGTAGCCAAAAAGCGATTTCTTAAATGTTTGTGACCGTATATCTCTCGGTGAAAGTGGCATAATATTAATATATAATTAACATTCGTTATGGTCAAGCATAATAAGTGATTTATATAATATAGCTCTTTACTTCTAAGGCTTTGTGAAAGCTAAATAATAGTTCCCAATATTTTGTATTCAAAAGTTCGAAGGATAAGTCCATCGACTATATCTCCAGGCTCTGCTTTGCCCTGAAGCTTAACTTCTCTATCGATTTCTGGAGCATCATATAGAGTTCTACCAAGGTAAAATCCATCGCGTACTGTCTCGCTGTCGATTATTACCTTAATGACATTACCGATTAGTTTTTTATTATTTTCATAGTAATTCTCGACCTGGAGAAATTCCAAAATCTCCTTATGCTCTCTTGCTTTATCATAGTCAAAATTCTCAGATATTTTTCCTGCAATTGTATTTTCCTGCGGAGAATAAGAAAAAGCGCCCAGATGCAAGAATTGATTTGATTCGACCAATTCGACCAATTTTTGGAAATCGGCTTCTGTCTCACCTGGATAACCTGTAAGCAAAGTGGTTCTGAGAGCAATACCGGGGATTTGAGATTTCAATGACTCTATCACCGACTCGATTTGAGAAAAGGTCGTATTCCGGTTCATTGCCTTTAGCATTCGGTCGGAGACATGTTGAACTGGCATATCCAGATATTTTATGACTCTCTCTAGCTTTATTGCATCGATTAAATCCTGTTCGATTTTTGATGGATTTGTGTACATAAGCCGAATATAGAAATCGCCAGAAATTCGATTTAAGTCTGCAATCAGGTCAGCAAGTTTGTAATGATCACCATATAGGTCTTTGCCGTAATCGGTTGTGTCCTGAGCAATTAATATTAACTCTTTGAAACCATTTTGAACCAGGCCGGTGGCCTGATGTAGAATCATATTTCTCGGCAATGACCTGTATTTTCCTCTTATTTGAGGTATTGTGCAGTAGCTACAATGATTATCACAACCTTCGGCTATTTTGATATATGCATATGGGTAAGTATCAGGAATTTGTATGCTTGAATCCTTATACCAATAATCATAGTCGCCACCAGTCTGCGTAATCCTTTCATTTCTATTGCTTAATATTTTATCTATCCTATCAGTCGCCTGAAGCAAATTACGATTTCCAATCACTGCATCCACCTCCGGTATTTCATCGAGTAATTCTTGCCCAAATTGCTCTGCCATACATCCTGCGAGTACAAGCTTGATATCATTGTTCTTCGCATTTGCAAATTCCAAAACAGCTTCTATCGATTCTTCTTTAGCATCATCGATAAATGAACATGTATTAACTATAATGATATCTGCATTTCGAAAGTCATCGGCCTTTTCATAACCTTTTTCTATTAGAGAATAAGCAATGAAATCTGAATCGACTTCATTCTTTGGACAACCCATTGTTTGTATGAAAAACTTTTTTATTTTCACATCATCCATAGCATCCAATTAAGCCGTAAATGGAGATTTGTCAAGAATTTATGGCAGCTATGATTAGAATATTATTCGCCGTAAAAAGCGACTTAATATTTTAAGTTCTATTTATCTATTTGTAGGACAGCAAAGAAGGCTTCCTGCGGTATCTCCACTTTGCCAACCATTTTCATTCGCTTTTTACCTTCTTTTTGGCGTTCGAGAAGTTTTCTTTTTCTCGATACATCGCCACCATAGCATTTGGCTGTAACATTTTTCCTAAGCGGTGCATTTCTTGCTCTGGATATGACTCTCTTGCCAATCGCTGCTTGAATAACGACTTCATACATCTGACGAGGTATCAGTTTCTTCAATTTACTCACAAGAGTCTGTCCCCAGTCATAGGTCTTGTCCCTGTGGACGATAACTGAAAGTGCATCGACTAATTCTCCATTTATAAGAATATCCAATTTGACGAGATCTGATTCTCTGTATCCGATAAATTCATAATCTAATGATGCCATCCCACGCGAACCGCTCTTGAGCCGGTCAAAGAAATCGAATATTATCTCGGACAGTGGCATCTCTACAACTACCATCACCCTATTCGGATCGATATAATCTGTCCTTTTGTATTCACCGCGCCTGGGTTGAACAAGGTTCATTACCGGGCTAACGTATTCAATGGGTGTAATGATTTCCGCTTCGACAAATGGCTCTTCGATTTTTTCGATTTCATTTTCTTCAGGCATGTGCACTGGATTTTCTATCTCGAGCATGCCCCCTTTTTCGAGGAATACTTGATATTTAACATTTGGGACTGTTGCGACAATGTTCAAATCGAACTCTCGAAGTAGCCTCTCCTGTGTAATTTCAAGATGGAGCAACCCCAGAAATCCGCATCTGAAACCAAATCCCAAAGCAACCGAGCTTTCTGGTTCATATACCAAAGATGCATCATTGAGTTTAAGCTTCGATAAAGCCGTCCTAAGGTCCTCGAAATCTTCATTGGATGATGGATAAATACCGGAATATACCATAGGTTTTACTTCCTGATAACCCGGCAATGGCTTATCTGCTTGATTGCTCATAACCGTAAGGGTATCTCCGACTCTAACATCGGCGATGTCTTTGATATTAGCCATAATATAGCCAACTTCACCAGCTTCTAATCTCTCGGTCTGTGTGAGTTCGAGTTTCAGGTAACCTACTTCATCGACATCGAAGATTTCATCATTAGCAAAGAGTTTTATCTTATCGCCAACTTTGACTGAACCGTTAAAAATTCTAATATAGATAACCACTCCACGGTATTTATCATAAAAAGAATCGAATATCAAGGCTTGCGTCTTACCTTTCACCTCGATAACTGGTGGTGGAATCCTTTCGATGATCGCATCGAAGACTTCCTGAATGCCAATACCTTCTTTTGCTGATATTGCAATTGAATTATCTTCGTCCTCCCCCAAAAATTCATTCACTTCCATAGCGACATCCTCTGTCCTTGCCTGAGGCATGTCTATTTTATTCAAGACAGGAATCAGTATCAGATCATTCTCTATAGCCAGATAAATATTAGTAACTGTCTGTGCTTCTATACCTTGTGATGCATCGACTATCAATAAAGCGCCTTCGCAAGCAGCCAAAGAACGAGATACCTCATATGAGAAATCGACATGCCCGGGTGTATCGATCAAATTGAGAATATAATCTTTTCCATCTGGAGCAGTATAGTCGAGTCTGATGGCATGGGATTTAATTGTGATACCCCTTTCCTGCTCGAGCTCCATATCATCGAGAACCTGGGCACCACTTCCGGGATCTAATTCTCCGCAAAACTCGAGCATCCTATCGGCCAGTGTGGATTTACCATGGTCGATATGCGCAATAATTGAAAAATTTCTTATATTACTTTTTTTCATATCTTTTCTTTCTTTTTATCTTTTTATTCATAAAATTAACAGCAACTATCGAGAACATAAATAATAAAGCCTCAGTCTGTTGATTCCAAATAACTGGTTCTACATAGTGAATAGCATACCATGCAGGAAACAAAGCAACCAGAGCAGTTAAAAAAGAACGAACTCTGTTATTGGGAAGATAATTACGATTTAGCAAAAAGTAAATAAAATTATATGCCATATAAATAGCAATTAATATCCATATAAGCCCTCCCAAGATACCGGTATGAGCCAGTATTTTCGAATAGATATCATGGCCAAGGTTTGCTATGAAACCCACACCTATTATCGGACTTGACTTAAAATATAATAAAGCAATATGCCTTCCATATGCCCTTTCTTGCAGAGCGGCATCATATTTCATGTATTTTATCGAATCTGCTCTTTGTTCCAAAGCGTATAAAATTGTCCGATAATCATCAGAGATCAATGGAAGGAGCTTGAAAAATAAAAAAAGTGCTGTACCAATTAGAACGGCTGATACAATGATGATATATATCTTTTTCAAGCCTTTTTGTAAAAAAAGATTCACAATAAATAGTGAACCAAGGCTTATTGCCATCGCCCCCCATATCGAACGGTCCTGCGAAAAAATAATACTGAATGCACTTAAAGAAAGAATCAAAATGTAAAGCATTAATTTTTTAAATGATACTTTGCTGTCTATCATCATTTGAATAATAAATAAGTCTGCTACAACCGTGATCATCTGAACAGTAAAACGAAATCGATATGACCCCACAGTCCTTGTCAGGTAATTTGGAAGCCATGCCTGGAAAATATAAAACATCAAAAATACAAGGACAGAGTAAATAAGAATTTTCGATACTTTTTTAATATCTTCTTCCTCTTTTATGAATGCAGATAGAGCAATTGGAATAAGAAAAAAGAAAACAGAGCGCAAATTTCGCCTGGCTGCAACCGGATTTATTCCAAATCCAACCAGATAGCTTCTAATACCAATAATAAAAAAAAGCAAGACCATAATATTCAAAAAATTGATTGGTATTTGAACTCGTGGATTATTTGGATTTTGTATTGTCTCTCTTAAGAACAAAAATATTAGTATAAAAAATAGCCCCTCGCCCAAGTAAATAGAAATTCCAGAAAAAGATAATTGCCCGAAAATTGAATTACTCGGTATCCCTAATGTTAGAAAAATAAATATAAAAAAAAAGTTATAGTATGAGAAAGTGGCAATAAATAAAAATGCCAAAATAGTAACAATTATCAGAAAAGGGAGCATGTTTTCGATAAAAATAGCTTTACTAATGCTGAAAACAAGTAGGCAAATCAAAGCTATAGCAATGAAATATATTAACTTCTTTCCCTTGATTTCGACATTATCATGCTCCATAAATACCTAATATCCAGATATTTATTGATTGTTTTATTAAATTTTTCTTTTTCATTCTCAGAAAGTTGATTATAGGTTGAAAGAAAAGCAGATTTAACAAGTAGAATCATGAAAGAAGCAATCAAAGCTAAAATAAATGTCAATACTACCATATTTTTTCTTTTCGGAAAGTCCTTTTCGGGATCTACATAGGCAGAATCCAAAACAGTGAGAACTGGTGTATCATTGAAGGTCTCCTGATATGTCAATTCTCTTCTTTCCAGTAGAGTCAAGAAGATATTACGATAGATATCTCGCTTAGAAGATAGCTTTGCTTTCTTAGCCTGAGCAGAAGGAGATAAACTTGTGGCTCTGTGCTTTGTTATATAGTCGATATATTCGTCTTCTATATTTTGAAAATCCTCCAAAGCAGTTTGAAAACGTCGGTCTATAAAATCCAGGTTACGTTCTGCCTGTTTTATTCTATTTTGAGAATTGAAACGATCCAACTCCCGAATAATGAAATTGACCAAAACAGCAGAAAGTTCCGGATTTTCAGAAGAAACCGTTATTGAAAGAATTCCTGTGTCATAATCTGTTGTCGCCTTGACTTTCGATTTTATGTTTTTGACACCTTGGCGAACAGTACCAATATCATGATATTGCATATAATTTCCAGTAAATTTAGATTCTGGAGTCTTTATAGTAAAGGTATCCTCAATAACTGGTTCTAAAATTCTGCGGCTTTTTATCAAAGATGGCGAATAAAAGGTAGAATATATTCCACTTTGATCCCCGCTCGATGCCATCATGCCTGTTAGAAGGGAATTCATTGGAGAAAAACGGTTGAAGCTATTAGATGCGCTGGGTAATACAGTACCAGTAGCATCAAAACGTGATTGGACAGTTAATACGAAGATTATCATTATTATTGTTGGAATTGCAGTAACCAGAACAATAAGCCTAATATTTTCAAGGATCAACTGAAGGAAATCAATTAACCTGGATAGATACTTTGTATTTGAACTTTTGTCTTGCATTTAAAGTTTTATTAGAATATAAATTGTAGTAGCAAGTCCAGATATTATAGTAACTGTGTCCATAAGGATTTGCATAATATCCTTATCTTTTTCTTCTTCTGTGGGCACAACAATCAGGTCACCAGGATCAATTTTGGGATAGCCTAAACCAATCTTTAGAACCATGCCATTATACTTTACTAATCTAACCTCACCTGAATCAGCGTTTTTCAAAAATCCGCCTGCTCTATTTACATAATATCTCGCTTTTTTGCCTTCTATATATTTAATAGTACCTTCAAAAGCAACCGCACCCTTTATACTAACTCCAGATTGCTTTGGTGGGATATAAATATCATCCCCATCCTTTAGAATTATATTTTCTTTTCTATCGCCCTCGAGTGCTTTTTCAAGATTAATTATAATTCTATCCAGAGATGTAAAATCTCGTTTTTCTTGAATAAATGTGCCACTGGAATCCATGAGAGTCGGCATTGTCTTCTGAAGGATATCCTGCAAATCACGATCTTCGATATCCTCACTTATTCTCTCTCTTTTAAATACAGTACCTTGAATAAATGCCTGCTCTGTAAAACCTCCTGATCTTTCGATTATACTTGCAATATCTTCATCTTCCTTGAATAAGGCATAGCTACCCGGAAACTTCACTTCTCCGGTAATAGAGACAAGCCTTTGAGTTTTGGAATCCGGGTCACGTCTTATAAAAACATGGTCATCGGGCCTTAATAATAAATCTGAACTCGAACCAGGATTGTTAAAAGCTTCATTAACATCAAATGTAATTCGCTTAGCTTTCTTTACACCACTGACTCTCGATACTTCACCTTGAATCCTATACGAATCATTTCGAAGTCCATCTGCAAAAAGAATCAAATCCGAAACCATCATGTCTTTATAGTATTCATATTTCCCCTCTTTTCTAACCATTCCACTTATAAAAACCGATTCTCCCGAAAGAAAATCATTTTTGTTTAGGAATCTCAGAATATCGCCATCTTCCAGGGGAATGTCATGAGTCTTATCACCTTTTAATGCAAATTTAAGATTAACCGAGATTATTTTTCTCTGTAAATCTTCTGTTTTACGTAAAATGCTTACTCTATCAAGGTAAGTATCTTGCAAAAGAACATCATTTTCTGTAATAAAATCAATAATAGTCATGTCTTCAAAATATTTATAAGCACCTGCATGAACAGTATGACCTTCTACAAATATGGCCTTATCGCGATATGGACTAATAGTAAAGACAGAAACATCATCCATAGGCAGGACCTTTTGTTGCCTGTCAAGTGAATCAGAGAAATCGATTGTTAAAATATTATGGTTCTGGCCTTCTATTCTATCGACAGAAATAGAGTACCTATCAGCATTAGGCAAAAGTCCACCTGCTAGGTGTATTAAATCTTCGAAAGTAGTCCCCTCTTTGATTTCATATTCTGCAGGTCGAAGTACAGCTCCACGGAGCTTGACAATACCCTTATTACTCGGAACAAATACTATATCATTAGCTCCCAAATTGATATTGCCCGCAGCTTTTCCTTCGGTAATTATCTGATATAAATCGACCTCGGAATAAATTTTATCGTTTCGAATAACTTGAATTTGCCTATAGCTGCCTGTCCGAGCTGGGCCACCACCATAATCGATTGCATTGAGAACATTAGCGAGTCCGCTCATCGAATAGCTTCCCGGATAATTTACATCACCGACAACATAGACATTGATACTTTTGATCTTTCCTGGTGTTATCGAAATATTGACATTAGAATAGATATCAGAAAGGAAAGTCTTAATTTCATCCTTAGCTCTTCTGAATGTCATTCCTTCGAGATGCATTTCACCTGCGATTGGTATAAAGACCTTCCCCTGAGCATCGATTTCAAGGTCATATTGGTAATTCCCATCGCCCCAGACATTTACGATAATCTTATCACCCGGGCCAAGAATATAATCATCAGAAAAAAGCCCAGATAGAACCGCTCCATTATATTGTTTAGCAGAGAAAAGATCGATACCGAATCTATCCAGTTCTTTCGGAAGGGCTTTTTCAATCACCTGTACAGTATCATCGTCAATAATTATATGATCCTTGAAAGTGCCAAAAGTACGTTTCTTAGGCTTTTTTTCGTCATCATCTTTTTTCCTTTTGGGCACTGAAACTGTATCTACTGTTTGTAAACCAGGGGACTGGTATCTAGGTGTCTCCTGCTGCATCTTTTCTTCGGTTTCAGAAACCTGCTTTCTATACTTCGACAAGACCTCGGGTGGTATATCCTGCATTTGCGCAAATGCTAAAGCAAAGCATATAAGTAAAACAGATGCTGCAACACACCTTGTAAGATTTATCATCTTTATTCTTTATTTTCCTTTTCTTCAGCTTTTTCGCCTTCTCCGGCTTCACCTTCAGCGCCTTCGCCTTCAGCAGCTTCGCCTTCGAGTCCTTCTTCTTCTTCCTCTTCTTCTTCCTCGATCTCGATCATCTTAGGTGGTACAACCGTTACAATCGGAGTCTGATCTGTTATTTCCAATTGTAAATCACCAAGTTCAAGATCGCCGGCATGAATAGCATCACCGATATCGAGCTCTGATACATCAATTTTGATATGATCGGGAGTATCTACTGGATTTGCTGTAACGTCAAGTTCAAAGAGCATCGGCGTCAAGATTCCGCCGAAACGAACACCAACTGGTTCGCCTTCGAATTCCAGCCCTACCGGGAAAGTTGTCTCATAACCTTCATGAATGTGAAGTAAGTCCACATGCATTACATCATCGGTTACAGGATGGTATTGCACTTCTCTAATCAATGCAACCAGGTCATTGTATTCGCTTTCTTCTTCAAGCTTCAGTTGGAGTAGCGAATTCTCGCCAGCTCTCGAGTGGTGTAGAATATGCTTGAAATCGTGAATATTCATTGCAAGCTTCAAAGAGTCTATTTTGGGCCCATAGAGAACCGCACTGCAATAGCCTTTTTCGCGAAGTCGCCTATTTGCGCCTTTTTTCGTTTTCGTTCGTAGCTGAACTTCCATTTCATGTGTCTTCATAGTAACACCTCTTTATTTATAAATTCAAATAATTCTTCTTTTCAAACAAAACACTCACAGATGATTCATGGTGAATATTATTTATTGCTCTTGCAAAGAGATGAGAAATCGTAACTTTCTGCAATATTCCCGCCTCTTTCAATATACTTTCTTTACTCTTCGGCAATCTAACAGTATCTGTCAGGCCAATAGTCTCGATACAAGAATTTGCAAGCTTATCGACTGCATCTCTGGAAAGCAAAGCATGGGTGCAAAATGCACAAACCTTCGATGCTCCCTTTTCTTTAACAAGTTTCGCTGCTTTTACAAGCGATCCTCCCGTATCGATTATATCATCTCTTATGAATGCGACCTTATCTTTTACATCGCCGATTATATTAAGAGCTTCTGACTGATTTGGTTCATCGCGCTTTTTATGAATTATCGCAAGGTCAGCGCCGAGTTCATCATTAGAATGCTGTAATCTTTTGACTCCACCAACATCCGGAGAAACTACAACGATAGGCCCTTGTTTATCGATGAGTCCCATCACAAATTCATCGAATACCATATCCGAAAGCAAATGATCGACAGGTATCTTGAAAAAACCCTGTATCTGGGCTGCATGCAAATCCATAGTCAAAATTCTATCGACGCCTGCTGTTTCAAGCAGATTTGCCAGAAGCTTGGAAGAAATCGGTACTCGTGGTTGTTCCTTCCTATCCTGCCTCGCATAGCCAAAATATGGTATCACGGCCGTTATCCGCCGTGCCGATGAACGACGAGCTGCATCTACAAGAAAAAGAAGCTCCATATAATTCTCGGCAGGAGGCTCTGTAGATTGGATAATATAAATATCTTTACCACGGATATTTTCCTGAATTTGAGCACGAATCTCACCATCGGCAAATCTAGTCAATTTCCTTTCAACCGGTTTAGTATCGAGGTATTCACAGATTCTAAAACCCAATGGTTCATTTGCATTTCCAATTATGATTCTCATATTAATCCCAGTTATCTCGCCTTAATAGAACACTGACCGAGCGCTCATGGTGAATATTGCCGATTGCTGTCGAAAGAATAGGAGCGACAGATATTATATCGAGCAGATTCTTATCTTTTAGCCTTTGCAGCCTTTTGGGTTGAATTTGAATTGTATCGGTTACAGCTAATTTATCCAATTCCGAATCACAAATTCTATCTATTGCAGGGCCTGAAAAAAGTGCATGTGTACAAAAGGCATAAATTTTCTTAGCTCCATTTTGCTTTAGAAGCTCAGCAGCATGAGTCAAGGTACCTCCGGTATCTATCATATCATCTCTAATAATCGCTATTTTCTCTTTTACATCGCCAATAACAACCAAAGCCTTGGATTGATTAGGCTCATCGCGTTTTTTATGCACAATTGCCATATTAGCTCCCATGTCATCAGCAATATCTTCGATTCTTTTTACGCCACCAACATCAGGAGATACAATTACAATCTTATCATCTTTAGACTTTATACCTTTTACTTCTTCAGAAACCGTAGTCATTCCATCTGTCCGCTCATAATACCCATGAATAAATGCCGCAAGTAGCTCGTCACTAATAATCTGATCGACAGGGATTTCGAAAAAACCCTGTATCTGAGCAGCATGAAGATCAACCGTCAAAACTCTATTTGCGCCAGCATCTTCTAATAATCTCGATAGCAATTTTGCAGAAATCGGTACGCGCGGTTTTTCTTTTCTGTCTTGCCTTGCATAACCAAAATATGGTATAACAGCTGTAATTCTTCTTGCCGATGCCCTTCGGGCAGCATCTATCAATAGTAAAAGCTCGAGAAGATTCTCTGCTGGAGGATTCAAAGATTGTATAATAAAAAGATCTGTTCCACGGATATTTTCTTTAAGCTGTATCCTTATCTCGCCATCAGCAAAATTTTCGATTATAGCATCGATAGGTTTCACGCCTAAATGATTACAAATCTCTTGCCCGAGTCTTCTATTTGATCTACCAATGAGGATTTTCATCTATTACCCTTTTTATAATCAACTGGGGCGGCAGGACTCGAACCTACACATGCGGGATCCAAAACCCCGTGCCTTGCCGATTTGGCGACGCCCCAATTGTCAATTCAAATTTCAAACACTTATATCGATGGAGATTACAAAAAATGCTTTTTTTAGATTATCTCCATGTCATCGACTTTATCTACAATAAAAGTTTTCAAATTTTCAAATCTCTTGCTAACAGCTATCGCATCCTTCTCATTTTCAAAAGCGCCAAACATCGCACAGCCTGAACCAGATGGAAGGGCATAAAGTGCGCCAGCATCTAAAAGCTCTTTTCGATATTGTGCATATTCCGGATGCTCTTTTTCAAGCAGAGACCTAAAAGAGTTGTCAAAGAGCGGAATGCCATTTAAAAGGCCTCCTCGCTTTAAACTATTAAAAATATTATCTTGAAGCTCTTCCGTCAAGTTGATTTTGACATTTTCATATGCCCATTTTGTCGAAATACCAAATTCGGGTACAATAATCAGTAATTTAACATCTGGCATACCATCAGTCGGCATAAGTTTTTCGCCACGTCCCTGGGCAAGAAAACCTCCTGGTTTTATGAAAAATGGTACATCCGAACCGCATTCAAGAGCGATCTCCTCAAGTGAAGATTCTCGGAAGGGCTTGTCCAGCAGGATATTAACAATTCTAAGAAAAGTTGCAGCATTGCTACTACCACCAGCAAGGCCAGAGCCAATTGGTATATTCTTTTCTATATTTACACTGACTCCGATTTTTTCACCAAGTTTCTTGCATGCAATATCCCATGCCTTATAAACGATATTGTCTTTTTTGGGGATACCAGTGCAGCCTTTGCAAAATAAAGAAAGGCGCTTGCCAGGTATCAAATCGATTTTCATCTGATCATAGATACCGATCTTCGACATAAGAGTGAAAATCTCATGGTAACCATCTTCCCTTTCTTTTCCAACGAAAAGGAAATGATTTATTTTGGCCGGTGTTTTTAGTTTCATTCCCATAACTGCCCATGAAATTATAAAAAAAATGAAATCGGGCAAGTCCTATTTTGTATAAATTATTTTTTTTGTAAAAACTTGAGAATTATACCGAAGCTTTGCAAAGAAAATACCAGAATTTAAATTTTCTGCCCTAAACCTAAATGAAAGGCCATTGTAAAATGTAAAACCAGTATTACTATCAAAACTTTTAACCACTCTCCCATTCAAATCCGTAATGGACAGTTCCAAATCTCCAGGGTCTATCGGCTGGCGAGTTCCTATTGATTGATTGTCTGAATATCCATAAAATAACTAGTGAATAAACGAAAGCAAACTTGACAATGTATATTCGATATACTTATATTTCATTTGTGAGTAAATTATTAATCAAATGGGAGGCAAAAATGCATAGAAAACATTTCATATTGGCTTTAGTATTCTTTTCACCGGTCCTAATTTTGGGATGGCAAATAAATTATGGAAGCGAAAGAATAGATATTTCATATAATATAGAACCAACAAGTGATGAGGGCTTCATCGTCAGCGGCTTTTCCGAACACCCTTCAGTCGACTGGTATGATGCGTATTTTATGAAGCTTGATATCACCGGTACGCAGGAATGGGAAATTTATTTTGGTGGAGAATGGTATCAGGACAGAGGTTATGATGGTGTCGAAGTTGACGGTGGTTATATTTTTACCGGCTGGACAAGCTCTTATGGCGCTATGGGCAATGATATTTTTGCACTAATGGTCTCTGAAACTGGTGATACACTCTGGCATAGGAAATATGGAACATTATCATCTGACCATGCCTATGATATATGCAAAACCCACGATGAACACCTGATTCTCGCTGGTGATACTTATGCCTATGGTACTGGTGATGCAGATGCCTACTTATGCAAAATCAATACACGAGGCGATACTATCTGGACAAATCACTATGGTTCAACTGAATTTGAAAGAATTAATAAAGTCATCGAGTTAATCGATGGAAGCCTTATTGCGGTCGGTTCAAGCTGGAGCGAAGGCGTAATTCCTGATACAAATATCTATGTACTAAAAATCGATAGCGATGGAACAGAGCTTTGGTCTCAGGTTTGGGATATCGGTTATGACGATGGTGGTTGGAGCCTTTGTGAAGAACCTACCGGCAATATAGTAGTCGCTGGCTTTACATCCCCAGAACCTGGACATCCCAATATATACATCAAAAGGATTTCTCCTTCCGGTGACTCACTTTGGGCAAATACCTATGGAGGACCCGGCCATGACATAGCTCATGGCATTGTATCTCTCGATGATGGTTCTCTTGTCGTAGCTGGGTGGTCTACCTATGAAGCTTATATAATGAAATTAGACAGAGAAGGCGAAATTGTTTGGGATAATAGTATAGGAAGTGTTCGGGATGATAGATTTTTTTCAATTTCTAAAAATGGAACTGGTTTCGTTATGAGCGGAAGCACAAAATCCTACGGCGAAGGTTCACCGGATACCGAAGACTTTTTCATTGTCACTGCAAATTCAGAAGGCGATGCAGGAAGCGATTGCTATCCGGCTTTTGTATGGTGTGATTGCCCACATCCAGCTGGCACGACTGTCGGATGTGCCGACCAGCCAATGATTTTTGGAATTGTCGATCCTACTGGAATAAGTATAGATACAGAGAGCATCTATGGCAGGAAAATTGTCTCGACAATTTCTGGAGAAATCGATACTACTGTATTTTCTCATGACCATGAAGATATATCTATAGAAGTAAGAAGCGATACGGTTTATCTTTCTATAAACGGCACTTATGAGCATGGGACAAGGGTAAATTGCATAATAGACAGCCTCTCTAATGAAGAAGACTGTGTTTCATATCCAGATCAGGAAAGTAACTTCACTGTCGATCTCGAACCGCCTTATATTTCGTCTTTTCTTCCTTCACCCGGCTCCTATGTCGATCCAGCAATCGAAACACTTATGATGAAAGCAGAAATAGTAGATGATATGTCGGGAGTACGCTCCGATTCTGCGAGTGCTTATATTCGCTGGATAGCAAATGATTTCGAAAGGCCATTCTTTAGATGGAATTGGGATTTCGGCACAAATAGAACTACAACCTTCGATACATTCGAGCTTGGTGATTCTATAAAGGTCTGTATTCATGCAGAAGAAAACACAAATGACGGATATTGCATAACTTGTGATCACCGTGAACTCGATACCTGCTGGGTTTTCTATTTCGGAGAAGGCGGCGATACTTATATTCAAGAATATGATGTATTCGCCGGTTGGAATATGATTTCTTCACCATTTGCTATCCCATTTTCTCTGGGAGATTATTTCACTGAAGCGATAACTCCTTATTATACTTTCAATACCGAGAGTGGTCTCTATGAAGAAATAGATGAAATCGAAGTCGGTTTGGGAGTCTGGGTATTGAATACAGAAGATGCTCTAATTTCTGTCGAAGAGGGCGAAGTTTTAGAATCTATTGAGATATCTTTGCAAACAGGCTGGAACCTCGTCGGTGGCCCGTCTTTGTCGGTCCCCAGTGCGCCTATTGAAGATTTAGAAGAGACAATACCACCTGTTTATACTTATGATGGTGATATATACATCGCTGCGGATTCTCTTATGCCGGGCAAAGGCTACTGGATTTTGTCGAGAGAAGACATATCCATTACATTGCCATAGGCTAAACTTATTACACTTGCCAGAATTTGTGTTTTGGCAAATAGGAAAAGGTTAATAATTCTCTTGCTAAATGAGAATACTGTCTCATATTTATACTCATGCAAAGGCTACTATCAATAATTGGGTCTTCAATTCGTGATATTTTCGCTCATAAACTCAGAATTCTTCTGACATCCCTGGGCGTTATTATTGGAGTGATTGCTGTTGTTGGGATGAGCACTGCGGCCTATAGCCTTCAACAAAATATCATCAGACAGGTAGAGTCTCTTGGCGCTGATACTTTTTATATTGTTAAAACATCCATACATATGATGTTTAATTTCGGAAATAATAAATCTGATTATATTAAAGCATTTAAACGGCCACCTCTTGAATTATCCTATGAAGACTTTTTAAGGAAGAATGTTCCTGCTGCAAAAAAAGTCATTCCCAAGCTTTCTTACCAGCAACCAATTAGCTCAGAGAATAAAGCAGGCGGTAGGCCTTCTTCCATTCTCGCAACAAATGAACAAATGCTTGGTATCAATAATTTAGAACTAGCCTATGGAAGATTTTTCTCTAAATTCGATGTAGATAATCGCCGGCCGGTTTGTATTATTGGACAATCGCTAATTACCGAATTCTTTTCTGGAAGAGACCCGATTGGGGAAAAAATCAAATTAGGCGGGATTCCTTTCAATATTGTCGGTGTCTTTGATAGCATAAATACCATGCAAAATGATCTAAATAATAGGTCGGTAGTGATTCCTATCAGCACGGGAGTAAAGTATTTCAAAAATGTTTGGGATTTACAATATATTGTCCAAGCAAAGCCGGAGAAACTTCAACTTGCAATTGACCAATCAATAAACACTCTCAGGAATCTTCGTGGCCTAAAATATATTGAAGAAAATAATTTCGATTATTTCACATCTAATATGCTCTTAAGCCATATCGGAAAATTTACAACGATAGCATATTTTGTATTGCTTTCGATTTCTGCAATTTCTCTTTTCGTTGCGGGAATCGGTATCATGAATGTAATGTATGTTACAGTATCTGAAAGAACAAAAGAAATTGGCATTCGAAAATCTGTCGGAGCATTCAAAAAAGACATTATTATCCAGTTTACGACAGAGGCGGTTTTGATAAGCCTATTTGGTGGACTTATCGGTATTGGTATTATAAAAGCCATAGTTATGATACTACAAAATATGCAAGAGAAAATTAAGGTGATCATCTATTTGCCGACAGAAATCATAGTACTCGGACTGGTCTTTTCATTTATCGTTGGAGTATTTTTTGGCATAATGCCGGCATTAAAAGCAAGCAAGTTGAATATAGTCGAAGCATTAAGGAAGTGATATGATAGACTCTCATGCACATTTAAATTTCAGAAAACTATCAAAGAAATTAGATGAAGTAATGGAAACTGCCAGAGAAGCCGGCGTATTTACGGTTGCTAATATTGGTATCGACCTTGATACATCAAAAGAGTCGATAAAGCTTGCAGAAAAATATCCGGATATTATTGCCACAGTGGGGATTCACCCCAATACTAAAATTTCGGATAATGAACTCGAAAATTCGATATTAGAAATTGAAAAACTAGCAAAGCACCCTTCAGTCATAGCAATAGGTGAAATCGGCCTGGATTACTACCGTGATCATGTATATCCGCAAAAACAAAAGATAATGTTTCGAAAGCAATTGGAACTGGCATCGAAACTGGATATGCCAATTTCGCTTCATATTAGGCCATCGAAAGAGAATTTTCATGATGTTTTTGATGATTTCAAGAAAATTTTTATGGAATACCCTCATCTCGATGGCGTTCTTCATGCCTTTGCAGGCGATGAAAATTTCGTGAAATGGACATTAGAAAATACAAAACTTTATTTCGGACTCGGCGGCCCTATTACATTCAAAAACTACAAAAATTATGATGCAATACGCCAGATGCCTATGGATAGAATAGTTACAGAGACAGATTGTCCTTTTCTTGCGCCACATCCATATCGTGGCAAAACAAATGAACCCGCAATGATAACTCATATTGCAGATAGGCTTTCTAAATTCTTCCGAAAACCGATAGACGAAATTGACTCTGTAACATCGAATAATGCCGCCAATCTATATAGTATCGGCCTTCCAGGAACCGGACAATCTCAGGTCTTTTTGAAATCAAAGAAATCGCTCGAGCAGATCGCATCGATTTTCGATAATATCGAAAAAAGCCCAATAGCCTTAGAAATTGGCGCCGGACAAGCTGTCCTAACGAAAAAACTATGCCAGAGATATGAAAAGGTATATGCTATAGAACCGGATCTCGGCGTATATCCACTGGATTTCAAAGATGCATGTGTTATCCCCAAAAGCATTCTGGATGTCAATATTCCGGCTATTTCCGAATATGAAGGCAAAAAGCTGGCTATTTTTGGAAATATCCCCTATCACTTAACCAGCGATATTCTTTTTTATCTGCTAAAGAATATCGAGAGCATAGATTGCATAGCTTTGCTTGTGCAGAAGGAAGTTGCCAAAAGGCTTTCTGCCAGGCCCGGAAATCGCGATTACGGCATACCTACTATCCTTCTTGGTAATCTATTTGAGATATCATTTAGGTTTTCGATTTCTGCGAGAGCTTTCAAGCCAAAACCCGATGTCGATTCGGCTGTTATCACGATGATTCCTCGTGAAAGCCCAATCTATAAACCAAAAGATTACAAGTTATTCGAATTTATTGTACAAAGTGCATTTGGCCAGAGACGCAAAATGATGCGCAAAAGCCTCAAAGGCAAAATCAAAAATTTACCATCGAGATTTGCCAAAAAACGTCCAGAAGAACTTAGAATAGAAGATTTTGGCGAGATTGCGGATATGAATTAGATGAATTGATTATGTAGTCTTTAATTCCGTTTTGATTGTAGCCATACAATAGCTATTTTTGAATATGAATTCGGCCAGGCAAAGCGAAAGCAAACAAATATATGCAACAGTTTTAAAATATGAAATCTATCGAAAAAATGAAACATTGAAATAACCCAAACTAGTCTAATTCAGCTATTAACTTCAACGGTTTTATGAATGATTAAGGTAACTGCTCAAGGGGGATACACATTGTCTCTTTTAAAGCCATCTATATTTAACATATATATACTATTTAATATATATACCCAAAAGGCTTTACTGATGTTTTAGCCTGAAAAGTATGA
>JBKHBT010000050.1:0-22741 GCA_046542255.1 Candidatus Zixiibacteriota bacterium
TTAGACAATATGAGGACATTAAGATTCTTGAGTGATATTTTCCATTTTTATATTCGACACTATTGCTTCTACAGCCTTTATAGCCTATTATATACAAAATATCCAACCTTACATATAGATCTAAAATCTCTTCAATATTATGCTCATAAAAAAACTGGTGGGTACAATCTCATTACATCCCAAGGGTTTTATCCATAGAATCCAATTGACCAATATTTTTATCTCTCTTACCATTATTAACTCCAATTAAATACTTATTTATACACGATAAATCATGTTTACATCCGTAATAACAACTTTTTTACTTTATTATATATAGTATACTAATCGAGACTTAGGGGTTCGTAAATATTATCGGGATTAATGCCTATATATCTATTGTTACATATAATAGTTTCAATCACAGCTATTCTTTTTCTTATCTGCTCTAGTACCCCGTAATTTATCAACTGATCTGATTTGTCACTAATGGATTCATTAGGACTATTTTTTCCTATAGATCTAACTATAGCGAACTTTTCATTCTTGTTGACGTTATATAACCTATCCTGGAGAAATTTAAGTTTCTGTTCGCCATAATACTTGGTAATTTTTTTAAAATTAATACTACCTAATAATTCGCAAAAATCGATCAGTTCATCCTTATTTTTTCTTATACTGGATTTTTTGATTTTGTTGATAGCAGTTGAATATTCAATAAAAGTAACCCCTTCGAATGTTTTCATCTTTTCTTGATAGGCTAGAATCACTGTGGTCCTATCAAGAATTTCTGAAACCAGACATTTTTTTATCTTGAGCTTCTTCATGATATTTTTCTTTTGCCTCAACCGCCATTCAATTCGCATAATATTACCATCTACATTTCTACCAATTGATGCTAATTGCTTTGATTTATTATAGATACAAATACTATTTTGTTTATTCGATAATTTTTTGAGGTTATCTACTCCTGGATAATATGCAGAGATGCCCTTCGAATTATTCCCCCCGTGAAACGATGGATAATTCATATAAGGGTATTTTATGCATTTAAATCCCTCGATTACATTGTCAATATTAATGGATTTATCGAAATCAAAATCGGCGAAAATATCAATTCTCGATACATGCCATTTTCGGATATGTTCATAATTCACTGCTCCCATTGTAAAATCCCTTACGTATTTCATTAGTTGCTTTAACAGGGGATCTATTAAATCATTGCATAATGGCTCATTGTTACTATATCCATTGGGAAACCTAGCTAATGAAAATGTTATAAATATCCGGTTACTTTCCTCATTATATGTTAATCGGATACCGTCTTGATTAAATCCATACTTTAGAATTGGCATCACCCTATTTGTAAAATCATCAGGGTCATGAGGTTCAATTTGGGTATAAGCCTTTATAGTATCAATTCCATAATGTTTGGGTAATACAATGTTATCCATTTTATCAATATAAAATCTCTCGTGATCGAAGCTTAACTGAAAATTAAATTTATCCATATCAGTACCGTTTCCTATTTGCAATTAATATCAGCTGCTATCGATGATAATGATTCCAATGCCACAATATCTTTTTGATCGGGTTTGTAAATATAATGTTTTTCAGTAATTTTATTGTCCTGGTGACGCATAAGCCTGGCGATTACTTCTATATCTACATCTTTTTTGTTTAATAGTGTAGCAAAAGTCTTACGAAAGATATTACCCTTTCGGCCCTTATATTGGAGACCTATCGCATCTAGTATCAGGCGTATTTTTTTCCAGGAATACCACTTGAGAAGGGCTTTCTCGTTTTCGGATTTGGAAAAATGTATATGCAATTTTTGGGCATAGATTTCAAAATACTCATCACCTCATCACTAACCGATGTAACAATATCATTGGATCGGGTTTTGCTCTGCTCCAGGATAATTAAATTGTCTTCAAAATTAACTTCTCTAAATTTCAACCTCCGAATTTCACCAATTCGCATACCGGTTAATAGGGAGACTTTAAATATTTTTGAAAAATAAGGGTATTTAATATCTGCATATTCGAAAAATGCTTTTATCTCATCGGGACTGAGCACATCATTTTCCGTAACCACATTATTACTCTGCTCCGAAATATAAATATCCGAGGTGATATTTGTTCTGATAAGGCCCTTTCCAAATGCCCATATAAATAATCGCTTAATTAATTGCAACTGTTTTCTTTTCATGCTCTGTGATTTATCGGAATTCAAATAACGATTAATATCATCAATGTTTATCAAATGGATGTATTTTCCATGTAAATCTCGTAATGAGTTAAAATGATACTCAATTTCCTTTTTTCTCGAATCTCCGTAGCGTCTGAATTTTGTGCATTTTCTATAATCATCAAATAACTCTTCAAATTTGATTGGCTCAGGAACAGGCTTATTTTTCAATTTTTTCTTCTTCGGCTTTATTAACTTATCAATTAATTCTTGTTTATCTGCATTATGTGCGATACAATTTTTAAGGTCCTTCATAACAACTCCTTTTATTATTAGCTTGGGTTCCATATAAACATTTTTATTTCCTCAATACTATACATGTGACATCAAAATCCATTATTTACATAACTATTTCTCCAGAAAATGCGTCTATTTTTTTATACATTGCACCCCCGTGAATAATTACAAATTATTTTTCCTATTAACGAGACGATTAATCCAACATATTCCCGAGGAATATTGCCAATAATCGTGGCTAATTGTTCATGATCCATGGACTCGATTTCTTTAAACCATCGATAAAATGATGTTGATGATGCTTTGCCTTTACAAGCCTCTTCAATTGTGTCTCCCGATGCCAAAACCTGTAATACAATTACCAATTTTTCGATTCGTGAAAATCTTTTTGCTTTTTTCATTTCAACCTCCTTTATTATGTTTTGTTTCCAACTCTGCAATGGGATCTCCAATAGCAGGTTTGATTTTTTTATGGGATATCCAATAATTTGCCATTACAGCTGCTATCCCTAACTATATGGGGAATCTAAAGAAATTTACCAATCTGAACAAAGAAGTTGTAACTCGTTACATTATAGAGAGATAGGCGTAATTTGAGGGATATAGAGGTTAATTTTTTATTGGGTTTAGCTAAGGATAGTGAAAAAAGAGACAGTTGCTCCTGTAATGCTAAGTGTAGATATATGAATACAGCGAATTTACTGCTGTTTTAGCTGAGAAGTATGACAAGGCGGAACAACACATTGTCTGCATTAAAAAGATGAATTGGAATATATTTGATGTTGTCAAGAGCCATCTAAATATTTATACTGCTTATTTGTTGAATCTCTAATTGGGCGAAATCTTTCTTAAAGCGATGCAGCACTGATATATAAGACATATTATTTATACCAATTTATGTTTTTTTACTCTATAAGTTTATATGATCTCCAAAAGAGCCATTATATGGATACCTACCGTTCTACTTTTTTTGCTATAACAGCGGATGAGTTAGGCGAAAGCGATGCTATGCGCTTCGTCTGGAAATATGATTTTTTTCTGATTCACTAATTTGTTCAAATATCCAGCGAAGGCAATTTTTCTATGGCATCTTTTAGATAGTCTGGAGATAATCGTGCATATACATTCATGGTTGTCCTTATATCCTTATGCCGTGCAAGTTCCTGAACTTCTTTAGGCTTTGCACCATTTTGTATTAAATGGCTTATAAAGCTTTTGCGGAAAATATGCCCTGTGATACCCCTTGTGTAAAGCTTTAACGCCTTAAGTATCTTCCTAACTACCCTTGCGGGATGTTTGTCGCTATAGGGACGACCTGTAACTGGGCTGGGGAATACAAAATCACCAGTATGTTCGATTCTATTAAGGACTTCAATAGCCTTCGTATTTAACACTACATGTTGACTTCGGCGAGTTTTTACCTTGAAAATGGGCAATAAAATCCTTTTTGCGTCAAAATCTATATCCGACCATTCGATTTGGCGGACTTCTCCTAAGCGCATACCGGTATAATAGGCTAATTCAAACATCGGAGCATAATCAGGATAATGCTTTCGGGCATAAATCAAGACCCTTTTAAGATCATCGATTGTTAGGAAATCGCTCCTTGACCTGATGCCCGCATCTTCGTTTCTTAAGCGAATGTTTATCGTACAGTCATGTAAAAGCCATCCCCTTTCCATCGAGAATTTTATAAGGTTTCGTATTAACAGAAGAAGCTTTGAACGGTAACTATAGGAAAAATCGCTTTCAACGATCTTCAGAACATTTTCCTTAGTAATAGATATGATTTTTTTACCATGTAGCTCACCCATAGCATTGAATTGGTAAGCAAGTTCCCTTTGCCTTGTGATACTCTTCTGTGATACCACTTCGGACTTGTATTGCAAAAAAATATCCCGAAATAACAGAGAAAATTTCTTTATGTCACCATGCAATTGAAGCTGGTAATCATACTCTTCCTTTCGCTGTATGGCCTTGTCTTTGTCGGCTGTATTCAGCGATACGAAATGCTGTTTTCCTGATAAATCTCGGTAACGGTAATAGTAGCGGTTTTTTCTCTTGGCTAAAGAACTCATTTCGACTCCTGTGATGCTATTTTGTGATGCTCTACAATAGCATGAAGTCAAATCGCTCTCAAAGGCGCGTGGTTAAGGCATAAAAAATGGGCGATGACGGGGTCGAACCGCCGACCTCCTGCTTGTAAGGCAGGCGCTCTAGACCAACTGAGCTAATCGCCCATTTAATAAATCTAATATGTCAATTCAATAGCTTTTTCTAATACAAAGAAACTAATTCTTTTTCGATGAAATAGGATCCTCATCGTGACGAGCACCCCACATAATAGCCAAAGGTATAACCACGCAATAGGCCAAAACCAAAATTAAAGGCGCTAAAGTCATCGAACCGCTATGTAATAGCACAAATCCCATTGCAATCATGATTATTCCTATAACAAATAGAATATAATTGACTGACTTGAATGGAAGCACTTGTCTTCTATATTTATTTCTCTTTGCCATTTTGCCTTCTTTATCTCAAATTTTCAATTTTCAAATTTAGTAGGATCGATGCAGAAAAGCAAGCATTTTCCAACTAAATTCATAATTATTTGATTATCATAAACATCCTGTCCCAGCGAATATGCCAGAACTGGAATATCGATTTTAACATCAAAACTACATTGTCAACCATCGTTAAAGTGCGCCGGCTCATCGGGTCGATCTTATCGATAAGATCGGTCGATAAATAAATAAATGTCGGCCGTCCGGTTATATTCTCCATGGGAACAGGGCCCCAAAATCTGCTGTCTAATGAATTATCGCGATTGTCGCCGAGAGCAAATAAATGACCATCGGGGATTATTACAGGCCCGAAATTATCACGAGGCGAAAACCGCTGAACATGCATCAAACTATCATTCTCAGCAATAGCTATCCATCGATGGGTAAGTTCGACTGGATCTTCATGAGCTGCTGGATCAGATGGAAAAACTCGATTATCGATAAGTTGCGTGGGCGCATGTGGGGATTTCTCGCCATTTACATAAACAACCTTATCACGAATCTCGACTGTATCACCAGCCTCGGCAATACACCTTTTTACATATTTAATGCGATTATCATGCGGATATTCAAAAACAACTACATCGCCAATATCGGGGGGGTCAAAACGATAAGTTATCTTCTCCACCAATAGAAAATCACCCGGTTGGATAGTGTCGATCATACTACCTGTCGGTACCTGATAGGCCTCGAGAACAAGCCATCGCAAAACAAAGATTATGAAAATAACCTCGGCTATAGGCAAAACATAACTGTATAGTATATGATTCTTCTTGTCTTCGCTTGTAGGCAATTTCTTGGTATTCGGCCTTTTTCTGTTCTTCTTCTTACTCATCGTTACTTAAAATATAGCCTTTCTGAATAAATGCAAATCAAATAATTATTAACATCCAAATTTTAGCTGCTTGCTTTTTCTGAATTGGCAAGGCTATTACACCAATAAAATGCTAAAGCAAAAATCAGTATAATCAATATGCTCGAATTTGCCATAGATGATGGATATCCACCTCTTAATAGAGCTGTCAATTGATTGAAAATCACAAATACTGCTACGGCCATAATAGCTGTTGAAGTCCTAAAACGGAATATCATAAGGTACATTATAAGAAGTATAATACCCATCGAAAGGCCAATTACAAGCCACTGGATAATACTCTCAAAACCAAATACACCGCTTGCTCCAATCCCTGTCAGAACCAAAACAGCGGCGCCTAAGGCCTTTAATTTGTTCCAGCTATTTGTTATGCTATCTACGAATCGCACAGTAAAGAGAAGGAAAATTCCCAATAAGATAAATTGCTTGATATCCCCCATCGTTCCACCCAATATCGGCAAAATATTATTGGCATTTTTGAAGTCTGGCCAAAGCGGCGACATTTCAGGGAATAATGACCTGATAAAAGAAAGCATTCCTATAATAATCACTCCAGCGAAAAATCCCTGAATAAATCCAGCTTTGCGACTGATGGCGAATGGCCCATTTCTATAGTTTTGTAAAAAACCAGTACCAAGTCCAACAAAAAATGCCAGAAGAAGATAGCCTATCGTAGTAGTTATAAAATTCAAAAGCAATTGAGTATTGTAAGGTTGCGAAGGTATGAAGCGATTACTCAATATCGGAAGCCGCAAGAAATAACCGATTAGGCTAATTACAAAGACAAAAATAGCTGTGATTACCATCATCCTTGTGTCCAGCTTGCCCTTTGTCCATGCTATAATCGCAAAGACAAGTGCGAATCCCAATAAAATTCCTATTATCGCAAATGATATCATTCGTATTTTATCCAGTTTGGAATTCTTATCGCGATAATCTCTCTTCCATTTCTCAGGAACGTGGACATAGGTTTTATAATTCGAAATCATATCACCCTGAATTCTCACATTGATTCTGCCTTCACCGGTTTCTAATGGGTATTGTCTGTCTTTATATTCAAAAACCCAATCGCGCCTATTAGGAAGCTTTTCCGGCTCAGCACTGATAAATTCGAGATTATTCATATTCATACCGAGCTTCTCTCGAATTGCTTTTTCTGCGATAAATCTCGCTGAATCTTGCGCAAGCACAGCACCTTCCCAATGCTCTGGCAAGCTATGGCCAATAGATATCAAATCTCCATCATTATCCATTTTGACATAATAATGCTCTTTACGATCCTCCACTTTTCCACTGAATTTAGTATATCTCACCTGCCACGTGCTTGCCATATTGTAATTCTGAACTATATCACGATATGTTTTCTCATCAGAACTCTGCCAGATGAATTTATCATTCATGTTGTTCTTGGCATCGATGCTGGTAAATCTCTTCCATTCAGGCCCAAGATCGATATTATGGTCCGATAGATAATCATCCGCGAGTGCCATTACTTCTGTTCTGCTTTTGTCAAGGTCTGGTACATCTAGCTCGAATTTGGTGAATAAACCCCAAAGTATAATCGCAATTATACCAAGTGCAGGGATAATATAGGCAAAAGCCTTCTTATACTCCTGAACCGGAACGGGTTTTTCCTCGATTTCGGCCTTTTCTTCTTCTTCAGATTCGGGAGGTTCCCAGGATTTATTGAGGTCTTCTTCCTGGACCTTATGCCATTTGCCATAGGAAAGCCGCCTGATTACAAATACCCAGAGCGGTGTCAGGATAAGCAAGCTGGCAATGATTTTATTGATAAACATGCCCTTTGCAGTCGATGTATAGACTGGCGATGCCATCAAAACAGCATCATAGGCAAAATGCATAACGATAGCTGGCAAAAGCCCGAAATTGACATATAATAGCGCAAAAGCAATCGAAGGAATTATAAGTTCGATAACCCTCGCATAACTCGGCTGCTGCGGATAATTGGCATGAGCTGCGCCAAAAATGATCGCCTGAACAAATATTGCTATTATTAGGAACAGCTTTTCTTTGCCAAATTTTCTGCCAAGAACGACTGCACCAGCAAGAGGCACTGCACGGAAAAGACATTCTTCCCAGAATCCAGCCTGCAAAGCGGTAGCAATAGGCGTAAACCATGGCAGATAAGTAGCCAAAATATTAGGATCGATCATCGATGATGATGGACTCCACCATGCGTCAAAATTTTTCGTAATCATGTGAAGTATAAGCTGATAGGCGATAAAGAAACTCACAAGCATTAATCCAGTTATAGTAAACCCACCGACTTCTTTCGTAGCCGCAATATCCTTAGACCAAATCTTCCAGAAACGGAGTTGCTTGGGGAAAGCGATTCGTGTCAATGTTTCTGCTGCCATAAATGAAATGCAAAAAACAGCCCACATCATAAGAAATTGTAATAATGACCCCGCTATAATATCGAATATAAAACTCCCCTGGCTCACCGCAGTATCATAGCTGAACCACTGCAATGGAATCGTATTTAAAGAACCGAGAAAAACCGAAAAGAAAGCAATAAAGAAACCAACAAGGATTGGCATTTTCCAGATAAGTAGCTTTTTGCGTAAGAAGTAGAGAATCGAGCCAATGCAACCTATCAGAATATACAATATCGCCATTGCAAAAGTACCAACTCCCGATATCACTTGATTTGCAGTTCTCATCTCGGAATATCTATCATAGAAGCCTTCCGGCACATATACATAATATTCATATCCAGTAAGCTTGTCGCCAGAAATTGAGAAATCCAGCCTTATTCTCGCTTCACCGACTCTCCAGCCATCCCTTTCATATGTAATGGTATGGTCGATTCTTCCTGATGGCTTCTTTTCGCTCGAGTTTTCCAGATAGTCAAAATGGCGAATTGGAATATTCCATTTCTTGATGGCTTCTTTGATAATCGGCAAAACGCTATCGGCAGGCAAGGCTGCTCCGGGCTGGTCTTCCGGGATTTTCTCATTGAAACCGTAAAACTCGCCGGTTGGAGTGAAATAAACATCTACTTCATTGGTTTTCTTCTCTTCGAATATTCTCACTTCCCATGTGAAAGGAGAATAGTAGTCGCTTTCGAGAAGTGCCTTGAAGGCATCTGTGCCGCCATGTTCCAGCTCGATATATGTCTTTGTAGTATTATCGCGACTGAAAATCGCAGCAGGTTTACCATCTTCCGGGCCCCAGCCATTTTCATCAGCAAGCCTCTGCGCCTTCTCAATTGCCTGATGACGGTTCATATCGAGTTCGATATTGATAAAATCACCGAGCTGGTCGAAATTAAAGATATTAAAAACAATGGTACCTGCAAAAATGATTGCGAAAGCTACCCAGAACCATGTTTTACGAAACATCTATACCTCCTAAATATCATATTTCAATTCGTGAATGTAAATTTAATGAGAGTTTCATAAATGGCAATGAAAATAAACAGATACGAAAACTGATCGTATGGAGCTGTAATGTGTTTTTTCATAGGATCATCAAAATAATTTTCCTTGGCATACTCCCATTTCTATATATTGCAGCTCCCGAAGAAAAAACAACCTCTGAACGATTCGGAAATTGATTAACCAATAACAAAAGCGACTGAAAAGGGCTTTCAAAGAAATCGCTTATCGAAGGCCGGGAGAATCTTCCAATTACAGCTTCGCTGCTATCTCCTTCACAATAAAAGTAGCCACATTATCGGCGAATTTTCCCGGGCCGAATCCTGCATCATAGCCCAGCTCTTTTGCAAGGCTGGCGGTTATACGAGGGCCGCCGCAGATCAGGAGTACCTTGCTGCGCAATCCGTCTGCCTCGAGCATTTCAACTAATTCGGTCAAATTTTCTATATGGATACTCTTTTGGGTAACTGTCTGGGATACCAGAAGCACATCGGCTTTTAGCTCCTTTGCTTTGGCAATAAATTCGGCATTTGTTACCTGGCTACCAAGATTATATGCATCGATCATTTCATAGCGTTCGAGGCCATAATGGCCAGCATAGCCTTTCATATTCATTATAGCATCGATGCCGACTGTATGGGCATCGGTGCCAGTACTTGCACCAATTACAACTATCTTTCGGCCGATATTTTTTCTGATAAACTCATCAGTCTCATGCATATCGAAAACCTCTTCGACAACATCGCTGACCTTTATCGAAGTATAATCGACACTGAAAGCAATACTGCCATATACAATAAAAAATGTAAAATTGTTATCCAGAGCCTTATGAAATGTAACAAATGGCTCCTCGATACCCATTTTTTCTGCCAATTGCTTGGCTGCCTCCACAGATTTATCATTTGCCGGAAGTGGCAATGTAAAAGAAACCTGCACCTTGCCATCATTGAATGTATCGCCATATGGCTTGACTTTGGTCATGTCGAGAGTTGTATCGTAAAGCTTTTTATTATCGTTTTTCATTGTCTCTGGCCTCCAGATAGTAAGCTAATAAATGGATTATAGTAATTATCGGATTTTTCGATAACGCCTTCGAGGCCTTTGCCACCGTTTTTCGGCCTTTTGATTCCGGCGAAGACACCCTTTTCAAGGATATTGAAAAGGCCCTCATCTTTGATTCTTGAAAGAAGTTCATAGGCATCATTCAATACAGTATCGGCCCTTTTCTGTATCTTGCCATTCGGCTTGAAAGATATCTCATCCGAAATATTCTTCATAGTCTTGAAAATATACCTCGCATTCTCAATAGCCAGATACCTATCCGACATATACGGCGTATGTATAGCCTCTGTTAACATACCGAGAAGATGAATCCTCTGATTCGTCATTGCGGTTACTATATTAAATAGCGCATCCTGCACATGTCCTTTGAAGATATTGCCGGTCATGAATTTTGTTGGCGGCATGTATTTTAGTGGCGCATTCGGGAATATTTCTCTTGCCATTTGCGCCTGAGCAAGCTCATATAGAAATCCATTTTCCATATCAGGGTCTATCTCGAAAGCATGGCCAAGTCCCATCTGCTCTTCGGGTATGAAAGCCTTCATAGCAAATTGCTCATTGATAAACTGCGATGCAAGAACCGTATGGGCCTCTTCATATGCATCGGAAGTTGTCAGATAATTATCCTCGCCAGTATTTATCACAACGCCGGCATAACCATTAAGCATCCTGGAAAAATACTGGTCGATAAGTGTTCGCTTCATATTGATATCGCGGAAAAGTATGCCATATAATGCATCATTTAGCATGACATCGAGTCTCTCGATTGCGCCCATTGCGGCGATTTCAGGCATACAAAGCCCGGAACAATAATTACAAAGGTGGACATATCGCTTTCGCTTTTCACCCTCTTCATCGAGTGCCTCTCGCATCAACCGGAAATTCTCTTGAGTAGCATATGTTCCGCCGAATCCTTCGGTTGTAGCGCCATAAGGCACATAATCGAGAAGGCTCTGTCCAGTGGTACGTATCACGGCGATGATATCTGCGCCCTGTTTGGCAGCCGCGCGCGCCTGAACGATATCCTCATAGATATTGCCAGTAGCAACAATTACATAAATATACGCTCCCTCGACATCGCCAAATTCATCGATATATGATTTGCGTTTATTACGGTTCCTGTCAATAAGCTCGATAGATTCTTCGGCAATCTTCGATACCTTGCGCTTTATTTTCTCGATATCACCAATCGGCAGCGACATGATATCAAGTCCTTCATTTGCAATAGCTTCTGCTATTTCCTGCGGTGATTTGTCAAGATGCACCATGGCATTTCCAATATAAAAAGCCACGCCCATTGCAAGGCCGTTCTTTTCATTTATTTTGGAAACCACGACATTCGGCAAAGGGATATCATTATCATCGACTCCATCTATTCCCATTAACCTGAGTACGGTTCTTTCGACGCTTACTGTGGTGTGCTTGTCGATATATTTTTGTACATCTTCTGCTATTTTCAATGCCGCTTTTCTTGCCTTTTCCACAAGATTCTGGTCAAGATTCAGCTTACTTTCTATCACGGCTTCGCTCCTCTCTGACATTTTTTATAAGATCAATAAATTCTCTCTGAATTCCCATCAGCTCAGCAACACGGACAGCGTCCTTTGGTGTCTGGCTATTCCATTTGACCTTCTCTATCCTAAAATCCATAAGTTCCTGCAAGGAAGATGGCCGGATATTGTCCTGTTCTAGAAGCTCATCAAATTTGGCATTTTTCAGGCCGATTACCTGGAGATGCTTCATGCCTTTCTCAACAACATCGCTATAATGAGTTGATATAAAGCAGTTTGAACTGCTCTCCTCGCAATATCTTGCAAATGCCCGTACAATGATCTCGCCCTCCTCGGGATTTGTGCCTTTTGCGAATTCATCCAGCACGCATAGCCCTGATTGGTCTTTCATCATCTCCAGCGCTTTCGAGATTTCTTTTATCTCTGCGCCGAATGTGCTCAGGCCCTCATTAACCGATTGATAGTCCTCGGAAAGGTAGAAGATAAAATCGATAAAAGGTGTCTCAAACTTTTCTGCAAATACGAAAAAGCCGCAATGAGCCAGCAAAACATTTAGCGTAACCGTTGCCAGGGCCACGCTCTTGCCGCCCATATTGGCACCTGTAAGAATATTGGCACCCTTTTGAAGGCCGAGTGATATTGGCACAAATGATTTCCCGGATTTACTTAAAATATAATCGACATATGGATTTACGGCAGAATCGATACTTATATGATTGCTATCGGCCCATATAGGTTTTGAGCCGCCGAATTTCTTATGAAGCATTGCCTTTGCAATCAAAAAATCGAGTTTGCCTATGAAGACGATATTTTTTTTGAAATTCTCGATATCTTTTCGAAGCTCTATTGTCAGGATTTTTTTTACTTCCAGTTCTTCCTTTTTCTCATCGTGGATTATTGCATTACGCCTTTTAGCAAATTCTTCGGAATGTGAATCTGATTCGATTTTGGCCTTGCTTTTTCTAATTTTGGCCAATTTCTCTGAGTAAAGTTCACTTATATGAAAAGATGGAGTGATAATGCCATGTGGATTAAGAAGCTCGATGCTTCTATCCAAAGATATTGGAGCGATACTATCAAAATCAAAATCGATGGTATCATATAAATTGCATAGTTCGGAAACATTCAAGGCAAAATTTTTAATTTCATAAAGCTCAACTTCGTCCAAAACATCTGATTCATTTTCTAATTTTTTAACTATTCCGCGTATTTCTTTGAATCTGTGCAATATTGAAGCCAGGCCATTGACGGCATATGGATTAGCTTCATGGAATGCCATGAAATCATCGAGATATCGAATTTCTCTTTTTAGGATTCCTATTTTATCCCTGGCAAATGGCTGAAGATTGTTTTTAATATCTCTGCCATAGACAGTCTGGGTTTCAAGATTTTCCATAATGAATTCGAAGCCGATATTTCTGAGCTGAACTCTGCTAAATCCCTTCAAAGTAAACTCCTCTCAAAATATCAAAAACAGGTATCCCATATGCAATTTCTACCATTAGCGCATCGATTTCATCGCTACTAAAGCCAGATTCGGCTGGATTTATAAATATGCTATTGACAGATATCTTATTTCTTACATTTATTCTAATTCCCAAATCTTCTAACTGCATTCTTTCTATGTCTTTTATGAATATCCTTGTGGCATCATCGATTATTATACGGGCTTTGGATAGCTGTTTTTGATAGTTTTCAGAAAGATGCAAAAGCCTCTTTACGAAATTGCTCTGCAATGCCCCCGAAATACCAATTGCCTTAATTGGCGATCGATTTTCATTCAGTATCTGTGAAATTTCTAAATCAAGATCATTAAGATAAATTGGACGATTATCGGATTTTATAATATAATTCCCGCCATCGATATTGCGATAGAAATCATCGCAAAGCTGGGTATTGAAGATATCCATTTCACGTCTTATCATTTCAAGCATATCGGGTCTGAGTGCAAATGTCAATGCAAAAGAGTCGGATAGACGGTGCGTGGCCGGGCTTTTGCGATTTACGGAACCATCGAAGATGATTTTCTGTGCGCCGAATTCTACAAGCAAATTCTTAATCCTAATAGATTCATCGATTGTCGATGCGCCTGTTAGTAGTGCATAACCCGAACTAAGTGCACGGAGAATCACTATCTCGCCAAGTGGTGTATTGATGCCTGTTGTTATGAGTATCTCTTTTGTGATATCCGAAAAGCCAAGTGAGTTCCGGCTGGTAGCAATCAATGTGCCCTTATTTACAAAAACCAAACCGGACTTAGCAAAACCGGGCTCGAAAGATTGTGATCGAGCCCGGTCATTACCAAATGATGAAATACCAACTGTGTATTTTTGACTTAGATATTTCAGGAATGCCTTAAATGCCGTAGTTTTCCCGGAGCCTCTTCCATTTCCTATAATAGATATAGTATTGGAATCCTTTATTACATCTCCGAAAATGACATCTATATCATCCCTAATCTTTGTCATTTCTTATGGTTTCTTTTTTGTCTTTCTGTATCATGCGGTATAATAGAACGCTTCTTGACAGAAAGGCCGGCAACTCCTTCCATTTTTTCATCAGAGTCGCAGTTTCCGGTGCAAGCGCCAGTGCCATGGCCGGGTTCCTGGTATACAGAAATTACTCCTTCATAATTCCGAAGAACGACTTTATTGTAACCACTGGAAATAAGATAATTCGGCATAACAGGGATTTTACCGCCACCGCCGGGTGCATCGACTACGAAAGTAGGAACACAGAATCCAGATGTATGGCCTCTTAAACCTTCGATAATATCGATTCCTGCCGCAACAGGAGTCCTGAAATGCCACAATCCGACAGATAAGTCGCACTGATAGATATAATATGGGCGAACCCTTATCTTTGCAAGGCCCTGAACAAGCTTCTTTTGCACATGAACACAGTCATTGATGCCTCTTAATAATACCGATTGATTTCCAAGGGGGAATCCACCATCAGCTAGCATCTCACATGCACGGCTCGACTCATCGGTGATTTCCCAGGGATGATTGAAATGCGTATTAATCCAGATTGGCTGGTATTTTTTAAGCATCTTCACAAGGGATGGTGTAATGCGTTGCGGCATGACAACCGGTGTTCTCGAGCCGATCCTTATTATCTCGACATGCTCGATTTCCCTGATGCTCTTTATAATTTCTTCGAGTTTACTATCTGAGAAAACAAGCGGGTCGCCGCCCGATATCAGGACATCGCGAATTTGCTCGTTTTGCTTGATATACTCGATAGCCTTCTTGATTTTATGCGATGGCATCGGTTTATCGGTATGCCCTGCGAATCTTCTCCTTGTGCAGTGACGGCAATACATCGAACATTGATCAGTGATAAGAAGCAAAACCCTATCGGGATAGCGATGCGTTAGCCCTGGAACAGGTGAGTCTCCGTCTTCATATAATGGGTCGACAAGGTCTTCTGGACTGTGCACAAGTTCATTTGTGGTTGGAATAGCCTGTTTTCTAATCGGGCAATCAGGATTCTCGGGATCGATAAGGGAAAGGTAATATGGAGTTATTGCCATTCTAAGGGATTGGAGGCATTTTCTTACGCCATTTTCTTCGCTCTCTGTTAAATGGATATACTTCCCAAGAATCTCAACTTCGGTAATCCTGTTCGATAATTGCCATTTCCAGTCATTCCAATCTTTATCGTCGATATCCGGGAATATCTCGTGTCTCCTATAAACTGACATAGTTCACTTCCTAGCTATTGTACAATTTTGTAAAAAGTTCCATCAAGGCTTTTGATTCACGAAGGATTGACAGTGTAATCTCTGCATGGCCTTTCGTATATCCATTTCCGATAATCATAGAAACATCGCTACCGATGCCTTCTGCGCCAAGAGCAGCCTTTGTGAATGAAGTTGCCATCGAGAAGAAATAGACAAGGCCGGTTTCTTTTGTGCAGAGAATACTTGTCATTTCAGTGTCTGGTATATTTACATTATTGATAGTGACATCTGCCATTTCGCCACCGATGATCTCTTCCATCTGTTTTAGGACATCGACTGGCTGCGTAGCATCACCGGAGAAGACATAGTCGCAGAATCCGAGAGCTTTGAGCCTATCGGTGCTTCTTTTGCTATGGCACATGCCGATTACTTTACCAGTTACGCCGGCTCTTTTCTTGGCTTCATAGGCACATAGCACGCCGGATTTTCCGCCAGCGCCGATAATTAAAACAGTATCGCCGGGTTTTACTAATTTGGCTGTCTGTGCAGGCGCACCAGCAACATCCAGAGCGGATAGAACAACGCTTTCAGGCATGTCCGAAGGTATCTTGGCATAGATGCCGCTTTCGAATAAAATAGCCTTGCCATCGATATCGACCTGATCGATATCATCGCGAATCTCTTTGATTTTATCGATTCTAAGAGGTGTCAAAGATAATGATACAAGAGTAGCAATTTTATCGCCGACTTTAAGGTCGATTTTGCCTTCGAGAGCAGAGCCGATTTTCTCGACAGTGCCAAGGAGCATACCGCCGGAACCGGTAACAGGATTTCTGTGTTTGCCCTGTGTTTCTACAATACCCATCATGATTTCCTTAATCTTATCATGGTCTCCGCCGGACTGGTCCTTTATCTGTGTGAAGCTGGCAGAATCGATATTCAGAGTCTGTACATCGATAAGGATTTCATTGTCATAAAGTTTGTTCATATTATTGTCGAGTTTCTTTGCTGGCTGTGGCAAAACACCTTTCGGCTCGATTACCCTGTGAAGTCCATATTTGTTTCCTTGTTCCATTTTTACTCCTTATATTAAATCTTCATATCTTTGACATTATCATCGATTATAAGCTCTGCATCAGTGAGCGATACTACTTCATCTATTGTTGTGTCTGGATTGATTTCCAGCAGTTTCAGCCCTTTTTCGGTAACTTCCATAACAGCAAGCTCGGTAACAATAAGGTCGACCTCTTTTTCTGCGCTGAGTGGTAGTTTGCATTTCTTGAGTATCTTTGGCCTGCCTTTGGCAGTATGTGTAGTCGCGACTATGACTTTTTTGGCGCCGGTGAGAAGGTCCATCGCACCGCCCATTCCCGGAACCAGTTTGCCGGGTATAATCCAATTGGCGATATTGCCTTCCTGATCTACCTCGAGAGTTCCCAGAACGGTTATATCGACATGTCCTCCGCGAATAAGGGCAAATGATAGGGAGCTATCGAAGAATGCGCCTCCAGTCATAACAGTAACCGGTTGTCCGCCAGCATTTGTTATATCGGGATTTTCTTGACCCTCTTTAGGCTTTGGCCCCATGCGGACTACGCCGTTTTCGGATTGAAAAATGACCTTGACATCATCAGAAACATAATTGGCAGCAAATGTTGGAAGGCCGATGCCAAGATTGACCAATTGGTCTTCTTTAAGCTCTTTGGCGATTCTTTTGGCTATAATAATCTTTGCTTCTTTTCTATCAATCATTTTTGCTCTCCTTTGAGAATATAGTCGACCAAAACGCCGGGAGTAACAACATTCTCGGGCGCAATTTCGCCGGCCTCTACAAGCTCCTCGGCCTCGACGATAACAATATCTGCAGCCAGCGCCATCAGCGGATTGAAATTTCTTGTTGTACCAGCATAGAATACATTGCCCTCGGTATCGACTTTGCTGCCTTTGATGATGGCGATATCTGCCCTTATCGGCAATTCGAGAAGGTACTCTTTGCCATCTATCTCGAGCTTCTTTTTGCCTTCTTCGACCACTGTACCGACTCCAGTTGGCGTGAGAACGCCGCCCAGGCCGGAACCTGCCGCACGGATCTGCTCGACGAGCGTGCCCTGCGGAACAAGGTCAACCTCCAGAATGCCTTCATTGAGCTGTCTGCCGGTTTCGGGATTGGTGCCGATATGTGAAGTGATAACCTTCTTGACAAGCCCGGCTACCACCAATTTGCCAATACTCACATCGGGGAAACCGCTGTCATTACCTATTACGGTAAGGTCCTTAACGCCTTCTTCGACCATGATATCGAGCAATTCTTCGGGCGAGCCACAGCCGAGAAAGCCGCCAACCATAACACTCATACCATCTTTGAATAGCTTCTTTACCTCATACTTTGAAACAAGTTTCTTCATTTTATTCTCCCTTTAGTCCAAGGATTTCTCTCGCCTCAGAAGGATTGGCTATCTCGCGGTTAAGCTCCAATGAAATGCGAACAGCCTTTTCGACCAACTCTGCATTTGAGCAAGCTAATACGCCCTTTTTGGTATAGATATTATCCTCAAATCCGACTCTGACGTGGCCGCCGAGCAAAATAGCAGCAGTTGCCACCGGGAATTCAAAGCGGCCGATTCCAGTTCCGGTGAATGTGCTTCCTTTGGGAAGGCTATTGACAAGATAAACGATATCTTCGAGATTACCCGGCATTCCACAAACAGTACCCAGTACCAAATTGAAATGTGGATTACCCTTGATTAGCCCTTCTTTGATGCATTTTTTGGCAAGCCGCACCATTCCTCTATCGAAAACTTCGATTTCGGGTTTTATGCCCTTTGGTAACATTGCCCTTGCAAATTCAAACACTGTGTCCACTGTATTGACGAAAATCTCATCGCCGCCAAAATTGATGGTTCCGCAATCGAGAGTTGCCATTTCTGGGTTCAGTGCAAGGGGTGCCATTCTTTCGGCATTGCTCATTCCGACTGCGCCACCAGTCGATGGCTGAATTATGACATCCGGACAGACATTTTTGATGGCATCGAATGCCTCTTTGAAACGGTCTTTGCTCTGAGTGGGCGTACCATCATCCTCGCGGACATGCAGATGAATAATCGAAGCCCCGGCTTCATGGGCCAATTTGGCTTCTCTTGCGATTTCATCGATAGTATATGGAACAGCGGGGTTATCGTCTTTGGTAACTTCTGCTCCGCAAATTGCGGCTGTTATTATGAGTTTTTCCATTTACTCTGTCCTTCGAATTAATATTTCTTTTCAGCCACGTATTTCAGTGATTCTTTGATCATCTCGATAGAGTAATCCAAATCTTCTTGAGTATGCCTGTGGCAGATATATCCATGATGATAAGGCTGCATAAATACCTTGCGCCTGATTAGCTGTGCAAAGAAGTCATTACGCTTTCTTTTGTATTTCTTCTCCGGGTCCTTCTTGAATGTGATAAACTGCATCGGTGGAATTCCGGAAACCTCGGCAGCAACACCGGATTCTTCGACTGCTTTTTCCATATCGGCCAGGAATTTTTCGCCTTTTTTCCATAGCTTGCCGAGTACATCATCGCGTTCCATAATCTCGATAGTCTTGAGAGCAGCCACTATAGAAAGGCTATTGGGGAAGAAAGTAGATGAAACAAATACATCCTGCTCAGCCACTTTCATGAACTCTTCTTTGCCGACAACAGAGCTTATCTCATAGCCATTCGCCATAGCTTTTCCGAAAGCCGAAAGGTCGGGTGTAACGCCATAATATTTCTGTGCGCCGCCCATTGACATCCTGAAGCCTGTTCTGATCTCATCGAAAATTAAGAGGCAGCCGTATTCATCTGCGAGCTTTCTTGCCTTCTCTAAGAATCCATCTTTTGGTTCTTCCAGCTTTGCGCCCAGTGGATGTCCAAATGGGGTCATTATGATAGCGGCGGTATCATCGCCATACTTTTTGAGCAATGCTTCCAGCTCATCGATTCTGTTATAATGAAATTCGTGAACATCTTCGTATAGCTTCTTCGGTATTCCGCCTTTTACTTCGACGCACCAATCGCCCCAGCCATGGTAGCCACATCGCAAAATTTTCGTACGGCCGGTATAGCCTCTTGCAATCCTGATAGACAGCGTGGTAGCATCCGAGCCGGTTTTCACAAATACGCTCATCTCGGCACATGGAATAAGCTCTTTTAGCTTTTCGGCGAGGACATTTTGTATCGATTGTGTCAGCGAGAAGCAGAAACCCTTATTCTGAATCTGCTCGATGACGGCATTATCGACTTCTTCTTCGCGATAGCCGAGAATAATCGGGCCATATGCGCATAGATAGTCGATGAATTCATTGTCATCGATATCCATAACGCGTGCGCCTTTGCCATTCTCGAAATATATTGGATATTCGCCATCGACGAAATTGTAAGGCCGCCTAATACCAAGTACACCGCCGGGAACCAGGCTTTTCCCATATTCAAATTCTTTCAGGCTTTTTTGAATATTCAGTTTTTCTTTTTCCGACATTCGATTCTCCTTATAAATTATCTTATTTAGTCGATATTCGAGTTTTCAACAAGAATAGCTATTCCCATGCCGGTTCCGATGCATAAGGATGCGATTCCCTGTTTGAGGTTTCGCCTAAGCATCTCATGTATCAATGTAACCAAAATCCTCGCGCCGCTTGCGCCGATTGGATGGCCAAGAGCGATTGCGCCACCATTGACATTGATCTTTTCTGCTGGTATGCCAAGTTCTTTGCGCACTGCGACAGATTGCGATGCGAATGCCTCATTCAATTCGAAAAGGTCGATCTGCTCGAGTGTGAAGTCGAGTTTCTTTTGCAGTTTCCTGATAGCATAAACTGGCCCCATTCCCATGATATCGGGCCTGAGCCCTACAAGGGCGAAGCCTTTGATATAGACCAATGGCTTTTGGCCGAGTTCTTTGGCTTTTTCATCGGTCATCATAAGCACTGCGGCTGAGCCATCATTGATACCAGATGCATTTCCTGCTGTAACGGTGCCATCGCGCTTGAAAACGGTTCTTAATTTGCCGAGTTTTTCGATATTTGTATTGAGTTTAATATATTCATCTGTATCGAAGACTATTTCATCTTTTCTTCGCTTTATTGTCAATGGAACGATTTCGTCTTTGAAAATTCCATTATTGCTGGCAGCTGCGGCTTTCTGCTGGCTTTCTAATGCGAACTTGTCCTGCTCTTGACGCGTGATATTGTATTCTTCGGCAATATTTTCGGCCGTAATACCCATATGATATTTACCAAATGGGCAAGTAAGTCCATCTGAAACCACAGAGTCGATGACCTTTCCATCGCCTAATCTATATCCCGAGCGGGCTTTTTTGAGAAAATATGGCGAATTGGTCATGCTTTCCATACCACCGGCAATTGCGGTTTCAGCATCGCCGAGCAGTATAGAATTATATGCCAGGCCGATGCTATGCAATCCGGAGCCGCATACTGTATTTATTGTTGATGCTGGAACGGTGTCTGGAATACCTGCGCCTATGGCCGATTGGCGAGCGGGATTCTGACCAAGTCCGGCCGAGAGCACATTGCCCATATAGACCTCATCGACAAGCTTGCCTTCGACATTGCTTTCATCGAGTATCTTTTTTATCAATGGGATTGTAAATGCAGTACAACTAAGGGTTGCAAGGCTTCCCTGGAAAGAACCGATTGCTGTTCTTTTGGCATTTATTATTGCTATTTTTTTCATTAGAACTCCTTTCAAGAGCATAGTTCATTAAGAATATAAAGGTATTAATAAGACAGTCAAGCCTCTTTTTAGGTATTATTATCATTAGTTTTGCCTTAACTAATAACCAAAAAATAAGTCATTTGTAATGATTTGTATAAAAAAATATTTTGCAATTTTTATTATTACTTTGTCATTTGGAATTGGGAAATTTTAGCATTGTTTTGTTACTGGCGATTTGCTATTTATAATGCTTAATTTTCTATACTTTTAAGCTTATTTATGCTATCGCTGAATGATGTTGTTATAGCGTTCCGGTTTCAATTACGCCATGGGGGATTTGAAATAAAGTCCATTTCTTGCCGTAAACCAAGCACGGTATCTTGCTCTACCGTTTCTATCGATATCGTCTCGATTGTGGTAATCGGCGCAGGTGGGAAGCTGTTTCGGCCGCGGTATTTGATGAAAATGCCATCTTCGTCAGAAAGCCAGTAGCTGGCACTCCAGAATGGCGCGAAAAAGCCGGCGAAAGAAAAACGAAGCCGCCTTGCCGGAGTTTTGCAGCCAAGGAAATCGAGAGTGTCTATGGCCTCTTTCTTAGCTCGCATTTTATAGACATCCATCGTGGGAGTATGAACGACATTGAATTTGACAATTTCTTTATCGCCGGTCGTGAATATATTAAGGCAATAGGCGACATGCTGCATCCAAAGGTCATCATCCAATTCGACTGTATTATCCACCTTTTCGCCCTCGATTTTTCCTTTGAAATGGATTTTGCGAGAATTCCTCTGGCACCAAAGATATACATCTTCATTGGGATCATAAACCAGCAGAGTGTTAATCTCGCCATTATTGCCGATATTGTATCGCCATCTTTCATTACCATAGAAAGATTTAATGACAGTCGAATCGCCGTATTTTGAGATATGCCAGCTATGATAGAGCGTGTCTTTTCCTGTTACAGTCTTAAGCTGGCGAAGTTCAAAATCCTGGGCGAAGCACAAAGAGATAGCTAAAAAAATGATTTGAGCTATAAGATGTCTAATAATAACTCCCTATTTCAAGCTTACATTGGATATAATATAAAAGCTTTCAGCATTATGAAAGAGTTTTTTATTGTTCGTGGAAGGAAAGATTTAAAAAATTGATATAATATGTGCGATTTGGGCTATTTGATTAATAATGCTTTTTCCATAATATTCGAATTGTCTTTGTCGACTCTTGTGCATTCAAAGCCTGCCAGCCGTCCTGGTAGCCAAAGGCAACCATTGCAAACAAAAACAGAAAAAACAATTTCTTCAACATTTTCACTCCTTTACTTGAAATTAATAATCTTATTGTTTTTTTCACCATTCGTTAATACAAACAGCCCCTGTCTTAGATTCGACAAATCATAATGGACTCCTTTTGCTATTAGTTTACCATTTATATCGAAAAGATATGTTGGTTCCTTGGTTTCTATCTGATCGCCATATCTTCT
>JBKHBT010000051.1:0-22417 GCA_046542255.1 Candidatus Zixiibacteriota bacterium
AAATGACTATTTGTAATAAGGAACCGTCCATTGGGCGGTTCTTATTTTATTTAAGTAATATATACACATTATTAAATTTATCTTGTCAAATGGGATACTTCTTATTAAGTTAAAGAATAGTTAAGTCCTTTTTCTTTATGACGATAATGTAAACTAAAGGATTCGGGAGTTAATTTGGCAGCAGCTAAAAGACGAAAACATAAACCACAGAAATGGGAAGACGATAGGCCAAAACCTATTAAGGGCCGTTTATTTCAGCTTCCTCGTTCACCTGTGCCATGGGGCATACTCGATCTTTCGAATGTTGCCAGATGTGGGTATTGCGGAAAACCGATAAAGCCCTTTACTAATCAAGTCCTTAAAGAAGGCGAGAAACGAAAGGTACCTCGTTTCTATACATGCTCTGTTGGTTGCGAACAGTCTGGCATTCAGAGAGTTAGCTTTCTTGATAAAAAGTTGCTCTCATGGATGAAAGAAAGGCTCGATGAAAAAGTAGGCGATTTCATATGGGGATATGATGAAGAACAACTTATGGCAGAGTTCAATTATCTCACCGAACTGGCACATAAAAGACGAGGCCTACAAACTGATCTGGTCCTGGATGCTTTTCATGCACCGCAAATTCTTGAGAAGCTCAAAAAGGTCGAAAGAGAATATGATATGCAAAAACACAAGCTGGATACATATGATCAGTTGCCTTTCAATGAAAACCCTTTGATTGGTGTAATGTTAGAAGAGGATATTGAAAAGCTTGCAGATTATGATATCAATTTCCGAAAGAAAATGCTTCATTTTATGATATACAGCGTAAGAATTTTCCGCGAATATATTTTGATTCGCGCGGTACCGATTACTGATAAAGAATATGAAGTAACCAAAGGCCTTGGCCCACAGGCATCAATTAATCTTAGCTCGGATTTCCGGAGTAAACCAACAGAAGAATAAACTTACCTAATCAACATCGAATCACCATAACTAAAAAATCGAAAATCATTATCCAAAGCATATTTATATGCATTTAAAATATTATCTCTTCCTGCAAAGGCTGAAACCATGACTATAAGCGATGAGCCTGGAAGATGAAAATTTGTAATCATGCCATCCACTACTTTGAAATCATATGGAGGATAGATAAAAATATCAGTCTCGCCCTGGCCGGCAGTTAGTGGGTGCCCTATTGTCTCTAAGGTCCTAACAGAGGTCGTACCTACTGCAATAACTCGCCTTTTAGATTCCTTTTGCCGATTGATCTTTTCTGCAGTCTGTTGGCTCAAAGTATAGAATTCGCTATGCATTTTATGCTCTCTAATATCCCAAACATCGATTGGCCTAAAAGTCCCGATTCCTACATGAAGAGTAATATCTGCAAACTCGATGCCCTTTTTTTTTAGCTTTTCCAGTAGTCTCTTGTCGAAATGCAGTCCGGCTGTTGGCGCTGCAACGGCACCTTCTTCTTTGGCATAAACCGTCTGATAGCGCTTGCGGTCTTCTGGCCTATCGGATCTATGGATGTATGGTGGAAGTGGCATATGGCCGACATCTTCGAGGGCTTCCATGAGATTTTCATCTCTATCAAATCTGATCCTTCGAATTCCAGCATCGAAAGTCTCGAGTATTTCACATGATATTGCGATATTACCATCGCTATCAAAAAAATCGACAATACTACCCTTTTTCAATCTTTTTGCCGGTTTACATAGACATTGCCATGCTTTATCGCCAAGATTTTTGGTCAATAGTATCTCGATTTTAGCGCCAGTATGACGCTTTATTCCGAATAATCGAGCAGGAATAACCTTAGTATTATTGAAAACCAATAGATCATCATCTCGAAGGAAATTCGCTATATTTTCAAAATGGGAGCTTTGGATGGCGCCATCGTCTTTATCAAGGACAAGCAATTTGCTTTTTGTTCTCTTGTCCGCAGGTTTTTGAGCGATTTTGCTTTCATCGATTTGATATTTGTAATTTTCGATGTGAAATATTTTCGGAATTTTAATATTGGAATCCATTATCAAAGAATTTCCTTGAGGTATTGTCCGGTATAGCTGTTTTTATCTTTTGAGATTTCTTTTGGTGGGCCCTGAGCAATAATCCGTCCGCCTTCCTCGCCACCTTCAGGGCCTAAATCGATTATCCAGTCAGAAAATTTCAGTATCTCGAGATTATGTTCGATAACCATGACAGTATTGCCACGTTCTACCAGCCTATCTAGCACTTCGATTAGAAGCTGTACATCGGCAGCATGAAGCCCGACAGTGGGTTCATCCAAAATATACAGTGTCTTGCCGGTATCGCGTTTTCCCAGCTCATTAGAAAGCTTGACTCTCTGTGCCTCGCCGCCCGATAATGTAATAGCGCTCTGCCCCAGTTTCACATAGCCAAGCCCAACATCTGATAGTACTTTCAATTTATCGGCGACCTGAGGAATCTTGCTGAAGAATTCAAGGGCCTCATCGACAGTCATTTCAAGGACATCAGCAATAGTCTTTCCCTTGTATTTGATAGCTAGCGTTTCTCTATTATATCTTTTACCGCCGCATGTATCGCACGGTACATAGACATCTGGCAAAAAGTGCATCTCGAGTTTATTCTGGCCCTGGCCGCCACATGCTTCGCATCTTCCGCCTTTGACATTAAATGAAAACCTTCCCGGTTTATATCCCATAGCCCGTGACTCTGGCAAAGAAGCAAAAAGTTCTCGTATTGGAGTAAAAACGCCTGTATATGTAGCTGGATTAGATCGGGGTGTCCTGCCTATTGGCGATTGGTCGATATCTATGACCTTATCGAGATGAACATAACCCTGGATATCCCGATACGGCAATGCCCTCGCATGAGAACGATGAAAACGGCGCGATAGAACAGGATAGAGAGTTTCATTTATCAAAGAGCTTTTTCCACTACCAGAAACGCCAGAGACACATACAAAAAGCCCAAGTGGCACTTCCAAACGAACTTCTTTGAGATTATGTCCGGTAGCACCAGTCAGGATAAGTTTCTTTGTGCTATCGACTTTTCGATTTCTTGATTGGATTGTTTTCAGTTTACCGGACATATACTGTCCTGTTAAGCTATTTTTAACTTTTATAATTTCCTTTGGCGAACCTTGTGCAATTATCTCGCCACCATGGATACCAGCCCTCGGGCCAATATCAACAATATGGTCGGCGCGCATTATTGTCTCCAGATCATGCTCGACGACTACGATTGTATTACCAAGGTCTCTAAGATGTTCTAATGTTTTTATCAACCTGATATTATCGCGCTGGTGAAGGCCTATCGATGGTTCATCGAGAATATAGAGAACGCCCACAAGCTGGGAACCTATCTGTGTTGCAAGGCGTATTCTTTGTGCTTCGCCACCTGAAAGAGAATGACTCTCGCGATCGAGTGTCAGATAAGAAACTCCGACATTTACCAGAAACCCCAATCTCTCGCGAATCTCTTTTAGAATCTGCTTAGCAATTATCATTTCTCTATCGGTAAGCTCATCTTTTAGCCAATCGAAAAGCTCTTTGGATTTACCGATACTCATTTTGGTGATATCATTAATGCTTTTATCACGAATAAGAACTGCCAGGCTTTCTTTTCGAAGCCTAGCACCACCGCATTTCGGGCAAGCGATCTTTCGCATAAAACCTTCGATCCAGCGACGAACCCCTGATGATGAAGTCTCTTTATGCCTTCTGAGAAGATTGGGAATGACACCTTCGAAAGCATCATCGAATTCGCCCTTCCAGCGGCCATCGGAGCTTTCATAATTAAAATGATATTTTTTATCGTCGCTTCCATATAATATGATTTCCTGCGCTTCTTCAGATAATGACTCGAATGGGTCATAAATCGAAAAACCATGCTCCTTGCCAATCACCTTGAGCCTGAAATAGTAATGTTTGCCAAGCGGTGTTCCCCAGGCTTTTATTGCTCCATCGGCAAGAGACAATTTAGTGTCTGGAATGACGAGTCCCGGGTCGATTGTCATCTGGGTGCCAATACCATCGCATTCTGGACAGGCGCCATATGGCGAGTTGAACGAAAACATTCTCGGCGAAAGTTCGGGAAGGCTAATTCCGCATTCCGCGCATGCATAATGTTCGGAATAGACCGCATCATCGCCGGTATCGAAATTGCTTATTATAACAAGCCCATCGCCAAATCTAAGTGCAGTTTCGATGGACTCGAAAAGCCTGCTATGGATATCATCTGAAATCTTAAGTCTATCGACTACAATTTCTATCGTATGTGCTTTTTTCTTATCTAATTTGATTTTCTTATCCAGAGTAGTTATCTCGCCATCTATTCTTACTCGAACAAATCCATCTCGCTTTATCTGATCTATAAGATTGTGATGCTCGCCTTTCCTGCCCCGAATAATCGGCGATAGAACCATTATCTTGGTACCTTTGGGAAGCTCGAGAACCTGCTCGGTAATGCCTTCTGGATGCCACATCTGGATTTTTTTGCCGCAGGATGGGCAATGTGGCACACCAATTCTGGCAAAGAGCAATCTCAGGTAGTCGTATATCTCGGTGGCAGTGGCGACAATAGAACGAGGATTGTGAGATGCAACACGCTGTTGTATCGCAATAGCAGGAGAAAGGCCTTCTATAAAATCGACATCGGGTTTTTCCATAAGCGATATAAACTGCCGTGCATATGCCGAAAGCGATTCAACATATCGCCTTTGCCCTTCGGCAAATAATGTATCGAAAGCCAGCGATGATTTACCGCTGCCAGAAAGCCCTGTTACAACGATCAGCTTCTCCCGTGGAAGCCGTACGTCCAGGTCTTTTAGATTATGCTCGCGCGCGCCTTTTATATGTATCTCGCCAGATGACATTTTATCAATATAGGTAAATATTTTTAATTTCAAAAGGATAAAAGCTAAAAAAATTAAGGATTATCTTCTAAAGCCATATATAAATAACATTTATAATACATAATATGTATAGCTATAGGCTTTACTGATGTTTTAACCTGAGAAGCATGACAATGCGAAACAGTGCATTGTCTGTTTAGGTAGATAGGAAAACGCAAATTATCTCAGCCTACTAATCCCGAAGGCGCGCTTCGAAATCAATTGTCCTGTTATTCCCATAAGAATCGGTAATACTTAATCTATGCTTTCCTTTTTTCAATGATATCGCTATCGTATGAGTCTGGATTTCAGAGCCTTCAATTGTAGCTCCTATGAAACTGCCATCGAGATACCAATATATTTCGGTATCTTCGATACTATGAGCTGCCTTCGCAATCACTTTCTGAAGATCGCCTTCCAGGCCTTTTGGCACAAGAAGCACCATATCATCTGTCGGATAGATGAACTCGAGCGGATTCTCAGTATGATGAACAGGGCAACTTTTTCGATGTGGTGGAAGGCTTCGATAGTTGTGGCCATGCTTTTTCAGAAATTGAACTACAGATGGTGGGTAGGAAAGCCAATTCACCGCTTTATAATGGCCGGGTTCCCAGCATCGCGAGCATACTTGCTCTAAAGGCTTTTTCTGTGGATTTTCCGGATTAAAAGCTATAAAAATCTTTTTGTGATATGGGCATTTTCTAAGCGGTTTTACTTTGATTTCATTGGATATTGGCGCATTGGCAGATGCGCTTTCGGGACAATTCGACCCTTTTGCATATCCTGTCTCCGGGCATAACTCGATTTCTTTGAAATCATTATCATCTGATTTGAACCATGCATTATATGGGTCTTTGGGTAGAATATCAAAAATTCTAAATAAAGCTGGACCGGCTGTCTTCGCGCCTCTAATAGCAGGATTACCGATACCTGAAAAATTCCCAGCCCAAACACCAACCGTCCATTTGGGATTGATACCAATAGCCCAGGCATCTCGATTGCCGTAGCTTGTGCCTGTTTTCCAGGCTATCGGCCATTGATTCGAAAATAGATTCCAATAATGTTCTGCACCCGGCCTTTTTAATTCCTTGAGATTCTCAATTATCAGGTAGCTTGCGCCATTGGATATAATTTTTTGGCGATTCTCGACTGTATCGTCTTCGAAAAAAGATATATCAGCAAATTCGCCAAAATGCGCAAGACCATAATAAAGCTGCGAAAGCTCGAAAAGACTGGCCTCGGCTCCGCCCAAAATTATAGTCAATCCGTAATGTGATGATGGATTATCAAGGCTGGAGATTCCGGCATTTTGCAAAAAGTCGTAAAATTTGGGATAGCCATATTCATATAGAAGCCGAACAGTGGGGACATTTAATGAATAGATAAGGGCATCATGTGCGCTCACGAGTCCACGATATGCCTTATCGGCATTATATGGTGCGAATGCACCGTAATAAGTTGGTATGTCCTTGAGCCTGGTTTGCGGAAGAATAAGACCCTCATCGATAGCAAGGGCATAAAGAAATGGTTTGAGCACAGAGCCATAGGAACGCTGCCCCATAACACCATCGACCATACCTGCATTATTTATATCGAAATAATCCTGCGAACCGATATAGGCACGCACCTTGCCAGTTTGATTATCGATCACTATCGCAGAAATATTCTTGATGCCAAATTTCTGCAAAAAATCCGAGTAATCCTGGCAGATATCATTTACTTCTTTTTGTATTTCAATATCTATAGATGTTTGGACGATACTGCCTCTTTTTTGTCTGTAAACCCTATCACAGAGATGTGGTGCATGAATATCAAATGGCAATTGGCTATCGGGAATTTCTTCGAGTTTTGAAAGCTCCAGTGTTTCTTTATTTATTGTGCCATCATCATAAAGCCTTTCCAAAAGCCAATTTCTTTTCTTTTTCAAGCTTTCACGTCCAGATACTGGATTAATCAGAGAAGGGGAATTGGGCAATATTGCTAAAGTTGCAGCTTCTGACCATGTCAGGTTTTTCGAAGGTTTATTGAAATATCTTCGAGAAGCAACTTCATAGCCAATAATATTACCGCCGTATGGCGCATGTTGGACATACATTTTCAAAATCTCATCTTTTGTAAATTTCAGTTCAATTCTAATAGCTTGCGACATTTCTTTGATCTTATTGAAAATTGTCCTATCACGCTTGCCTATTAATCTTGCGACCTGCATAGTAATCGTGCTGGCGCCGCTGACATATTCTCCCTGCGAAATATTCTGCCATATCGCTCGAGAAAGTGCAAGAAAGTCTATGCCAATATGCCTATGAAATCTTTTATCTTCGTATTTTAGAATACATGTCTCGAGTTTTTCAGGAACTTTGCTGCTATAAGGCGGAAAGAGCCATTGTTCGTCATCATTTAGGTAGATGCGAAGAATATTGCCAACTCTATCAGTAAAAACAGTGGAATAGTCATCCGGGAACATTGGAGCTGGCAATCTGGAAATAATCAAAAATATCGATATAGAAACTACCAAAATAATTATCAGTAATGATAATTTGGGGTAATCTCTAATCTTATGCCAGATTTTTCTAATCGGTGAATCGGGCATTATCTAGTATAAATCTTTACATTCTTTCCGGCCTGATTTGCATAATAATCACGGTCATACATGGCTTCCACGCGCGTTGGCGGAAGATAGAAACTTCCCGGTGTTACAACATCGATCTTGAAGACAAAATCAAATTGCTTATTCCATTTGCCAAAATCGAAAAACCAGATGATTCTGTCATCTCGAATATCCATATACTCTTCGCGGCCGACTTTAAGATCGCTAACCCATTCCGGTGCAAATTCGCCATGGAGCCTGATATTTTGGATTTCCCATCCCGAAGGCAGCATTTGTACCAATGCAATGTTTTCGATATTCTCCTTCCGCGTATTGCCAACACTAATAACGCCCCAGAAAGATGTACCTTGTTTTAGATATGTCGGGTCGATAGCGACACCAGCATCATTGTACCATCCAGTTCGCAGTCCGAGATTATGCCATTCCGATGACACCTGGTCTTGAAGTGGAACTCCTTCCCAATCCACAGAAGCATAGACCGGCTCATCCGATTCGAGATCTATCGTTATTGTCTGTCCGAAAACGCCCGCAAGCTCCGAACTCCAAACAGCCTTATCCGATGAGAATTTGATTGATTTTCCATCGGGAAGTCCAATCGAGCCTTTGTATGTACCAGATTTCTTTAGGCTTTCCACAAACTTGCCCATCGCAAGAAGACAGTAACCTGTCGTCTGTGTATTGAGCCAGCTATCATTGGAAATTTTACTTGCAATTTCAGAATAGATTTTCATCGCTTCATTTGTTTTGCCTGCAATTGTCATCATCTCAAGAATAATTGCCTTATCTCGATAGTATGAGCCGAAGCAGCCACCTGTTTCCTGGTAGTCTTCTACGGATGTCCCGGCCTTCTGCATTATTCTATTGCCTATTTTCTCCTGGCCTGCGATTTTATAAGCAGCAGCAAGATACCATCTGGATGTCGAATTCATTTCATCGAGAGAATTTTGCCTTAGAAGGTTCATCGCTCCCATATCAGGATTACCAGAAAGGGCCAGTACATATACTCGATAGGTTCTTTCGAGATAATTTCCGCTTGCAGCGCGGCTTTGCCTTTTTTGGAATTTCAGAAGCTTCTCAATTAAATCCTTTGGTACATGATAGCCTTTGTTTTTGGCTTCGAAAAGGAAATGCATGGCATAATTGGTTCCCCAAATCGATACATCCTGTTGATTTGGCCAATATGACAGGCCGCCTTCACGTGTCTGGAAACGGCGGATACGGTCGATTGTCCGATTAATGTGTTTATCGATATCTTTCATATCTTCCTTGTCCATCTCGACAATTTCTCGAATATAAAGCTGTGGGAATGCTGCGGAAGTGGTCTGTTCTATGCAGCCATATGGATAATGCAATAGCCATTTGAGCCTATGGTTCATCGATAGCTTCTGAACTCTGGAAATATGTATCGAAGCTCTACTTGTACCATCGATTCCGGCTTTTGGAATGTCTATCGAGGTCATTATGTCCTTCTCGACTACCTTATCGATGCTCCTGAAAATCGGCGGACTCGATGGCCTCACCACAATATCGATAACTTGCTCAGCCTTCTCGCCAAAACCTTCGGCAGTAAACTTCAGCTTTACGGTGCCGATAGCAGGTTTTGCTTTCAAATCGAAATAGACATCCTTATTACCCGGGCTTGCAAAGCTGACTCGCTTTGCTTTCTCGCCAATAATCGAAACAGGGCCTTCGGCAGAGATTTTGACATCGACATTTCGAATATTTTTCTCGGTAGCGAAAATAGAAACAGGAATCTTGATTTCATCTTTTGGTGCGAGAACCCTTGGCATAAATGGCTGCACCATAAGAGGCGACTTGACAGGAACTGCCAACTCGGCATTGCCATAGCTTCCTTCTTTTGCTGCAACGGCCATAATCCTGACCGAACCCATATAATTGGGCATTTTGAATTTTACCTTTGCCCTGCCTTTTCGATCAGTTTCGAGAGGGCCTTTGAACATGGCGACTGGTTTGAATCTCTTTATCTGTGGCTTGTCATCCGATTCCAAAAGATAAGGCTCCATTGCATCGCCACCGACAGTAAAGCTCTTGAATGGATTACCCCAATTAGCGCCTATTATCAACGAGTAAATATCTGCGGTAATGACTCCCAGCGCTTCTTTTCGGAAAAAATATTCCCATGGGTCGGGAGTCTTAAAGCGGGTGATATCCAGAATGCCTTCATCGACTACTGCTATTGTAAACTGCGTCTTGTTTTCATCTTCGACCTGGATTTCTACCTCGAATTCTGATTCTGGCAATATCTTCTCGGGCGCATCGATTTGCACATTCAATCTTGTCGAGGGGTCTTCTACCATTATAGGAGCAATGCCATACATTCTTATTGGCCTATCATTCTGAGTCTGCGAATGTGGTTGAATAACTGTTATATGGGCATAGGTATTCGGAACCATCTCATCGGTCACCTTCAAAGGAATCACTGTTTTGCCATCGTGTAGATTTCGCCATTTGGTATAAATTATCTGATTACCCTTTTCGAGTGAAAAAAGCAGCTTGCCTTCTGGTGGAGTTTTTACGAATATGTAAGCACTATCTCCGGGATTGTATTTTTCCTTATCGGTTGAAATAGAAAGCATATTAGCATCACGTGGCATAGAGCTGCCCTGGCCCCAATCATAGGCATTTATGAAATACCCTGCTGTATGGCCATTAGAACCATCCTGAATCTCGACATACAGTTTGCCGTATTTCTCCGGCGTAAATTTGATAGCGACAGGAACCGAGCTGGATTGGATGCTCCCTTCGGCGATCTTTTCTGTGAGATTATCGGTCTTGAAATGTCTTTTGGCTTCTTCCTGGCTGTCATAGTCATACCACCATGAAAAATTATTCTGATAGACTCGGTATTTGAGATTTCGGCCAGCTATCGGCATCCCATCTGGATTAACTGCAATAACATAGGTATTCATCTCCTTGCCAGTCCTGACATACCATCCTTCTGGTTTCTGGAAACCGACAAAAGCATCATAAATTCTGTAATCAATTTTTGTTTTGGCAGGGATCTTCCTTCCGCCTTTCTCAAAAACATCGGCTTCTGCTGATACTCGAAGTCCAGATGGAGCATGATCGATATCGGGTATTTTCCAATTGAATTCGTATATGCCTTCGGAATTAAGCTCTGCTTCCATAATATTGCTTTCTATTGGCTTGAAGGACTGTATTTCATTATCGAAGACAAATTTTTCATATTTATCGAAAGATACTCTATAAGGTTCGAGCTTAAATTTCATTTGCACATCATGTCCGGCAGCAGGTGTACCGAAGAGATATTTCGACTCGACCTGTGCATTTATATATCGATCTTTATCTGGATCGACCATTTCCTTATCGGAACTGACATTTGCCTTTAGTTTATATGGTACGATTGTTTCGACTTTTATCGTCTTATTAAATCTACTCTCTCCGATCGAAAGCCCCAGGCGCCAATTGCCTGTTGGCGAATTCTGATTAGTTTTGAATTTAAATGTATAGAATCCTTCTTTGCTTTCTTTGGACAAAATCTCTTTGAAGAATCTCCCCCTCGCATCGTAGATTTTAGCTGTTGCAGGATGATTATCCGGGAAGCTTTTCGCTCGATTTCTGACGATTGCCGATACGAAAATCGAATCGCCAGGGCGATAAACTCCGCGGTCACTATAGATATACGCCTTAAGCCCTTCATGTGTCCTTGCGATACCCCCGACATCGAAAAGTGATGAGCCGAGTACTCTTTCTTTGAATTCCAGAAGGCTTCTCTGGCCATTTTTCTCTGCGGTGATTATGAATGCATCCTCTTCTGGCCTATCGAAAACGATAATCCCACCCATATCCGTTTTCCCAGAAGCAATTTTTTGGTTCTGGTAAGATATCAGCTCAATTTCGACACCGCTTAAAGGTTCGGCTTTTATCACATCTGTTGCAAAAACATAGTACTTATCGCTCGACTTTTTGGCTGTAAGGCCAATATCGCTAACTATAATCGGTTTTGATACAAAAGCATTCTCCCGAATAAATCTATAATATTTCCAATTTGGCCAATCGTCAGGAAACTCATACATCAAATCTTCTCGATCGGCGCTGAGTTCTACAATAAAAATGCCTTTATTATGTTTGGACAAAATTTTTGACAAATCCAGCTGATTCTGAAACCATTGGTTTCTTGTTTCGCCTATCTCGAGCGTGTCCTGAATGATTGTTTTACCCACTCTATTATAGTTCCAGAAGCGCTCATGGCTTCTTTTTCCTGCCTGAATATTATTGTCCTGCATAAAATATACGAGATTATTTGGATAGATTTCTTTAACTGTAAGATAAACTCTTCGAATATTTGCTGTACGGAAATTTATTTTCTGCTGATTGGTAGTTGGAAGAAACATGCCAGTCTGCATAAACTCGATAAAAGGTTCAATATCCTTGAATGATAGCTGCTTTGTATAGTCTTTTTGCAATGAGATACCCCAAAGGCTTCTCATACCGGCTCTGACAGTGATACTATAGCTTTCACCATGATCAAAATCGCCGCGCAGGTTCATTATATTGCCGCTTATCGAGATATCAAAATCTGCATGTGGCTCGATATTTATGAAGCCATCGTAGTTTCGGTCTTTATCGAGCAGGTCGGAGAATTTCAGGCTGATATTATTGGCTTCACGGTTTTGATTGGCTTTTACCTCTTGAATTACAAAATCTGATATTCCAGGAATATACAAATCACGAATAATATCCTTGTCTAAATCGAGCTTGCTGGCAGAAATTATCATTCGAAAATATCTTTTTGTATCCAGCCTTTCGATATTACTGGAGGTGATCAAAAATTCCTTTGGGCTACTGCCTTTTTCGACCGAAATCTCGAAATCTCTCTTCTTCTTTTCATAATCGGCATCTGTTTCATAGAACGAAATGGCTTCTTTTAGATCACTTTGAGAAATTTCCATATTAAATACCAAATTTCCATCGAGATGAACCTGCCTCGGATTATCTTTATTAACCAATTTGAAGTCTAATTCTTCAGATGAGAGATTAAGGCCAGTAACTATAAATTCGAGATCAATCTTTTTTAGGCCTTTTCTTCTCTTCTCGGAAAGGATCTTTTCCAGATTGGCCTTACCGGTAAACTGTTTCCTCATCGGTAGTTTTTTTCCAGGCTCAAAAACCAATGTTCTTTCATCCTGCCAGTATGCTCTACCCTTTACTTTCGGCTTGAAACTGAAAACGGCATCATCCAGGTTTTCGCCAATTTTATTTGGAGGCACCATCTTTTCATTGAAACCAATTAATATTTTGCCATCCGGGGATAAAATTCCATAAGTCTTATACGAAATCAGAGTTTCTTCCTTTTTGCTAATTCCTTCGTCCTTTTCCGACTTATCGCAAGCTAAAAAAAGGATTATCAAAATAAAATAAATAAAGATTGCCCGTCTCATTATCACCTCTTATCTAAGATTTTTAATTTCCAAAATATATATTAAAATTAGTCTTGAATTCTATGAAAGTCAAGAGCCATTATTTATTCGAATGATTTGGTGGGCAGAAGCACAGAATGCCCTAACTGGATAACTCCCCTGTCGGCTGCAATATTTTCTTTTATGCAGCCTATCGTATGCCGATCGTAATCCTGAAAGAAGGCTCCTGATTTAATCATCATAATAGCTTTTTTATCAAAGCTTTCGTCATCGAGGCCAAAAGCTTTTTCGCCAATTTTGCCTTCTTTTAAGTAATATTCAAAACAGTTTGGTATCTTTTGGCCATCGGCCGGACAAAAATGGGAAAGAGCAATCCTGCCTTGTTTTTGGGAATCATTTATGAAGAGAGCTTTTTCACGGGAAAAATCTTCGAGCTTGAAAACACCAAAGCCCCGGCTGCTACCTCTTCCGAATCCATGATATTCCATAATCTCAAAATTGCGCTTTATGATTTCTGCTATTTCGTCTGTTTCAAATGCTGCATAGATTGTAATATGATCTACATTCACCAGATGAATTCTCTCGATGATGCTACTGTGATTAAAATTGGATAGCGTATCCTGCCTATCAACTTGAATTGTGTCGTGATATGATATATCAAAATTGGGAATTTCACCGAGATTTACATCTAAAGAATCGATAGTTTTTTCAATATTTATGGTATTTTGTATGCTATCAAGTAAATCCAAAGACAAATATTCTAAATTGGCCAAAATTCTGAGGTTCCGAGACCTTTGAGATAGGTTTTGGGCATATTTTTTGATATGACAGGGCATTGTAATTGTATCACCGGGGAAACCATTCGAGAAGACAAAAGGTGTTTTGCCATTTATAAATCTTTCGTAAATAAAATCGAAACTATCGGAATTCAACTTCAGAAGCCACATCATATACCCGGCTAATGTATCGGAATTAAGAGGTGTGCGCCAGAAAGATTTTGGTTTTAGCTTTATTTTATAGAATTTCATCATATTTCGATCTCCCGCAGAATCTTGAGCTGAACGAATCCAAGTGGTACTCCGGCATCATATATGTTACGCGATTTGGGTGGCGATTTTTGGAATTCTCTAACCGTTGTAAAATTACTACCACAATAGCGGCCAAATCTTATTAAAGCAGTAACCTCATCGACATCTTTTTGATATCTGTCCAAAGTTTCGGCGACATCTTTCCAATAGAATCGACTTGTCATCGATAATTGATTGATCTCTCGGCGAATCTCGATAAGAAAATATTCATCCAGGATGCTCTTTAGTTGATCCCATGTTTGTATAGGGCTTTTCTTGTTCAGACGGATTGTGATATCGAATTCGGTGTTTGTGGGATTGGTTGAAAGCATCGATGGGATAGCTTCAACCAGATATTCCTTGCCAAATTGAAGCTCGCCATTTCTATTTAATTTTGTATTCAATATTTGTGCAATTTCGAGATATTCTTTGTCGAGCAAAATATCCTCGACTGCAAAATCTTCGAATGGGTCATTATATTTATCGAAAATAAATCTGTCCTTTTTGCCAGGAAGCCTGAAAAGCGAATCGAGAATTTTGCCTTCCTGCCATTGATATTTAGATATACCGCCCGGTGGAGCGCCTTTGAATTTGATAATTTCCTGTCTTTTTTGCTCATCTAATTCTTCTAATTGACAGGAAAGATATGCTGTCCTAATTGCGCCTTTTATCGAACTTCCGGGGATATTGGCAGCAAATCTCGGCGCATCGCTTCTGATAAGCGACATGATATGGAATTTCTCATCGGGTGAAAAATTTGATTTCTTGTATTTTTTGAGAACTTTTGGGCCGACTACAGCGCTGTAAACAGCAAATTCCGCGTCAAAATTCTCCGCTAGTAATTTATGCGCCTTTTTGTAATTATCCTTATCTATCTCATCGGTAATTTTAATAAAAAGCTCGTGATCATTATTGGATAGTTTCCTAAAGTCTATGCGATAAAAAATATCGTTCTTAATTACAAAATCCAAAGGCGTCAGAAAAATACCTGATTCAAAATGGATCGGAGTAATTGCTTTTGCTTTTATTTCGAGCTGCTTCATATTAAATTATTTAGAATTGGGAATTACCTCGTATCTTTCCCTTTTTATTTCGCTGAGTTTAATCTCTTCTTTTATGCTAATTTCCTTATCATCGATTTTGATATTATTGAAACGCACTTTGCCAGAGCCGCGAGAACCGCCGCCGCCGATATAGTCCAACTCGATAAGATAAAGGCCAAGTTTGATAAGCTCGATATATTTCTCGAGATTCCCCTCATCTTTTTCATCTATAGTCCTAAGGATCATCTCCATATCAAATTTGATTCCGGCTGGTACGCGCTCTATCGGCCTTGGCTGATAGGAATGTCCTGTATCTCGCTGGATTGCTGCTTCGGTTTTGATTTCTGTCCTGAATTCTCCGGTGATGAATTTCCTTTCCTGATTTGCATTGATAAGAGAATCTCGAAAAAGCAGCCTGGTCGGCCCAAATTGCCAGCGTTCTTCCGGAGTGCCGAATAGATTGACTATAAGGCTTTCATGGAAGGATTTCGGCCGGGCATTTTTGATGATTGTGGGAAGCCCCACATAAGGCTGTGAAGGATCTCGAAAATGCAGAAGGCCCAGGTTCTTTTCTATTAGATATCGCATCTTGCCTTTTAGCGATGAGCCTGGAATATATGGTATATCGACTTCCATATCATCGATGAATTTTTTCATGCGGACAACCGCATTGTCGAATGAGCCAATTTTGGCAGAATCTACTTTGCAACCGATATGAAGACCGGTCAAAACTTCTATTTCGCCTGTTATTTTATGATACCGCATAATTCCTCCGATAATCGATATAATTAATCTCTAATTCCCATTCCATAGCAATAACCTATCACTGCCTCGAATATCATCATCGAGTTTTTCAGGTCATCACCATTTTTGACGACATCTACTAAATCTATTAAAAAATCGCGGAAAGTTCCTGGGATTCTCCGGTTTTTGACGGTACGAGGGCATGAGTACATGGCTCTGGCCTTGATCAAAAGTAACTGAGCCTGGATATCATCGAAAGCCTTTTCATTGGAATGGTTAGCACGATAATAATCATAAATCGCCTGCATCTCGATGAAGAATTCCCGAAGCTCGGTGGTTGTGAGTTTCTTATCCGGAATATTATGCCTGCCAGCTTTAACACGGGGCGGCCTTATGAATGATTTCGCAAGATTCTTTGCTTCAGAATCGAGCATCTCAAGATTAAGTGCTCCCTTTTCATTATAAATTTTTAATGCCATATCATGCCTCCTTGTCAATAGAAAGTAAGGCGTATTTTAATGGAAAAACAAGCCTTGATATTCTCAATCGATATTGTTGTCTACTCTCGTTTTGAGGATTATAGATTAGTTTTCTTAGCCAATTTCGGACATCGCGGTCGATTTTGCCCCTTCTCCAAAAATAGCCATAGATTCTTGCAATTTTCGAAGAAAAAAGATGCTTGTCCAAAGCAATCGAATCATCAGAATTCGATGTCAAAAGGCTTTTGGCATCCTTTGCGGAATCCAGTAAATTAAAAATGATATTTCTATCGATTAGGCCCCGAGAATACCAATTTGAATATTTAATGCCATCACCCAGAAGGCTATCGAATAATCGATTATTTTCAAATGGTTCTAAAGCCTGCACCAGATTTTTATCATTTAATGCTTTAAGGTATTCGATTTTGGCTTTATCGTAGATTTTAGATATTGGCAATGAAGATTCTGAAATCGTAAAACCCATATTCAAATGCAGCTTCTCGCCAGAGAATCTATAAAATTGCAACTGCAAATCACGCATAAATTCAAGGATAACCTCCCATCTCCCAATCGCAAAGAGTCCATCGATATTGGAAAAATAAATATTGATCATATCCTTGTATTTTCTCTGGAAAAGACGAAAGGTATTCAGTTCGAAAAATCTCTCGAGTGCAATTTTTGTAGAAATTTGCGAAATCATATCACTACATTGGAAACAACTTACTCTTGCAAAAAAAGCACCGACTAATTTCTTATCAAAATCGAAATTTGCTTTAGGTTTGAATTGCCATTTTGTTGTTACAGCACCAAAATCTGGATATTGATATGTAAAATCGTTTATATTTTCAATCGACAGGCCTTCAATTCTGATGTCTTCTGGTTTCATTGATTCTTTTGTGCAATTTGCCTTTATGTGCTCTCTGCTTGCCATATCTGCAAATGCCCAGCTTCCATCGAATGAATTAAACTCAAGATAATCATTTTTGGATTTTATAATCCAAGAATAGTCGCCATTTCTATTGGCAATCGAGGAAAGTTCCAAAGATAATCGATCGTTCTGTCCTTCTGAAATCCTTTCTTTTTGTTTAGAAGGCTTTATATATAATTCTTCAAAATCTTCAATTCCCTTAAATATATCGCCATTGTGGATTCTACCAAAACCTGGATTCGATGTGGCAATATTTCTGGCAACTTTATCCATAAAAGTAGAAAAGTTATTGTTTTCAATGTCATTTAATGAAAAAGGTAAAATCGTAAAAGCCATCTCTATTGAAGGATATCCATTTTCGAAAAGCCATCTATTAAACGATGTATTCTCCTCATGAAACTTCTCATGTACAGCTTGATTATTGGGAACGATTATTTCAATATTACTGCCGGATCGAGAAATTATATTAAGTTTTGGAATTTCATAAAGTTCGCATATTTTATCACAAAATATTCCTTTATCGACTTTGAATTTTAGACTCCTTGCAATTGTATATTCTTTCTTCCCGGAAAGAAAGCCCTTTTCGTAATCACCCAGATCGAATTTGATTAAAGCCATCGAATTTGAATCTTTGTCATATTGGATTTTTTCATTTAGGTAATATTGATATTGAGCTGTGGCTAAAGCTGCGAGTGTTTTCGCCTTAATATGTATGCTGTAAGTACTACCCACAGAATGAAAATGCTTCTCAGAAAGGTCCAGGACAGCATCGAGGCGAGCCTTTGGCTTGTTCCTTATTTGTTTGAGAATAATCGCAAATCGCATTTTAAAGAGATTCAGGTTTTCATGGCGAATACCTTCTATTTTTTTGGTATTTATATTCTTTTCAGGCAAAGAATCTTCAGGGTTTAGCTGAATGAATTCACCCGGTATAATTCCATAATCTGTGGATTTTTTGATTCCGGGAAGAGGCTCTAAAAGCAAAGCGGATGATGATGTATCGGATTTCTCGATTGCATCGTATGTGTTTTTTATAATTTGACCGTATAGAGTCGTTTCATCTGTAAAAATCGACTGGATTATATCATCATTAAGTAATTCAATCGATGGGCTTAGGTATCGATAAACCCTTGAGAACCTATCATCCTGGAAATTGTTACCATTCTCTTTTTCCTGCAAATCGCCTATTAGATAATCGGTAATATCCAAAAAACCATAAATAATGCTGGCTAAAGCAATATCATAAATATTCATATTGAATTCCATTTTACCCATTCTCAGATGACATCTTTGTGCGATGTACACTTCTTTCTGATTACATCAATAATTTACGTCCAAAAAACCAATAATCAAGCATTTTCTTTATAAAAAGTAAATTTAGATACTTTTTCCAATAAAATACTTAATTAATATTTATCATTTGAATGAATCGACCAAAATAAAACACTTGTTTGATTTTATCGTTTGAATATATTATATTTTTTTGTTACATGATTTGAAAGAAGGTTTATGCGTTTATTTGATAGCAGATTTAAGAAAAATATTGGTAGGTATATTCTTCAATGTAGTGGAGCTACCCTAGTAATAATCATAATTTTATTTACTCTGGACCTTACCCGTTATTCTGCTATTATAGCTGCATTAGGTGCAAGCACTTTTATAGTTTTTACTACGCCGCGTGCATATCTTGCAAGGCCCAGGGCATTGATTGGTGGATATGTCATAGGGATTATATCCGGCATTGCCTTTGATTTAGTTTCAAATACATCATTTTTTCACGAAATGTTTCTTTATAAACCTCATACACAGATAATTTTCGGTGGGCTTGCAGTAGGTTTGGCAATTTTCCTTATGTCGATATTCAATACCGAACACGCACCAGCCGCCGGAATAGCTCTCGGGCTTATTCTCAATGGTTGGACTTTTAGATCTTTATTATTTGTTCTGGCAGCGATAACAACATTGACGATAATTAGCAAACTTTTGAAACCTTATCTTCTCGATCTTCGTGAGATTACCCCTGAAATTGAAGAAAATATCGACTAAAAATTTATCAGTTATATATTATCGAAATTATTTTATTTGGATTTTAGGACAATTTTTTGCCTATCGAATTCAAGGACTTTTTCGGCTTCACTTTTATAATATTGATAATACTCAGGTGGAATTCGAATCTTTTTGACATCATATCGGTCCTCGAATATTATTCTATGGCCATTTTGCACAAAAGAAGCTTCATAGTCGAAATATTCATTTTCTATATCGACTGGCTCAGGTAAATATGCAATTTCGAGATTATCAGGAATATTAAACTCGATGCGATTTGCATTTCTTTTGCCCATATAGAGCTTTATTCCGTATTTGCGTTCTTTTAATGTGGCTTCATCGAAGCTGTGGCTTACTTTTGTATCGAGAAAATAAAGATCACCGGCCTTAGTCAAAATATCTTTTGCCTGATAATCCATTGCGAATGAAAATGGCCTTGATATATCGCTTTCATTATATGCACGATAGTCTATTACGGAGCTACCCGAATATCTTCCAGAAGCGCGCTTCTGAACATATTGCATTTCATTTTCATCGGAAAGTCTCTCGAAATGCCCACGATACCAGCTTTCGTAAGAGCCGGCAAATGATGATGAATCGTAAACCTCGGCATCGAATTTATCACCATTATGAACAATATCGACCACAATATCTCGGTTTTTGAAATTATCTTCTGGTGCAACAGGCGGATTATAAACTGCTTCGCCGCGAATATAATTGCAATACCAGATATCGCTATCGCGGTGGGCGCAATATGGAAAGCGCATATTATTTCCTGTAGCATCGAGGACATGCGGCTCGCCATCCCACCAGACTTCATTGATACAATGATTTGTGGAAAGCGATGGAAAACGGCTTCTATCCACAAAGCCTTCGTGATTGGTCAAAAGACTTATCGTATAGGCTTCGATACCTACAATTCGAAGCAAAGTCGCAAAGAGTACTGCCTTGTCTGTGCAGTCGCCGTATTTGTTGTCATAGGTAATCTGGGCATAATGTCCCGCTTTGCTCGATGCAAGGGTGCCTTTTATCGACACATATCGAATATTCCGCTGTACCCAATGATATAATCTGGCTACTTTTTCCCTGTCGGTTTCTGCGCCTTCTGTAACTGCATGAGCGACTGAGTCCAGTGTAGGCGTAGGTTTCATATGTTCGAGATAAAGGCGCGTATATCTTTCATTATAATAGCTATGGTCCGGATAAAGGCCGCCTTCGACATAAGGTGCAACATTCCTATTATCGAACATATCGGGTTCTGGAAGCATCGGCTCTATATCTGTCATTTGCCAGGTATAGATTTTCGAGCTATCGGTCTCTTCGATTTTGGCATAAGTCGGATTTTCGACCTCGGATTCGGGAAGCTCAATATCGGGAATATTCGAAACATAATTTTTCTTGAAATAGTCATCGAGATATTGCGAAAGATAATAAATCGTCCGGTCTTTGGGAACTTCGACATCCAGCCTATCATGTTTCGATGGTTCTTTAGATTGGAAAGGATAGCGAAATGAGAATAAATTCGGGTCTTCGGGGGAATAGTATTCATTAGTATATGCTATTTCGATAATCGAGCCGACTTCGACTTTGGGAACAGCAAAGCTCATTCGAAGGCCTTTGCCGAAAAACTTGATCCCGCGAGTTGGGGCTGCTATAACAATATCGTTCAAATCGAGATTATGGACTTCGCCATCGGGCGATATCGACCGCGCAACAAGTATCTTGATTTGATTTTCGCCCTCGGCAAGATAGAAGGATTGGCTTGCCCAATTAAGCTTTTCGGGTGTGAGAACTTTGCGCGCATAATGGACATATTCGAACCATCTACCATCGGAAGTCAGATTCTTTTTTTCATAGTAGTCGAGTGTAATTCCATTGGCCTGTGGATATTTATCTTCAAGCTCTTCGGCTATTTGTCGATATTCGGCAAGTTTATCATCTTTTAATGGAAATGCTGGATATTCATAGTCGAATTCATTTCTTTCGGCGGACACGATTATTTTTTTTACATTTTCTCTATTGAATTTCCCGGCATCGGTTTCCAAAATGCCATCATCTTTCATCTCGAGCATTTCTAAATGGTAGCTTTCGCCATCGTGAAGAGTTATCGATGCGGAATTAGCTGAGATTATTACAAATAAAATTGCAATTAACAAAATCGTTTTTTTCATTATTTCTCCAATGTAGTATCTTTTTCATTTCAAATACAATATAGATAAATGGCAGGTTATGGGCAAATGTTTTCAGAACGAAACTTTCTACCCTATCTTGTATCTCATAGGAAATGTGTTGGTATATTTTAATAAAAAAAAGAAAGCCTATGTCAATTCTCATAATTGTGCTGGGCATATTCTAAAATCAACCTTCTTCAGATATGGCCAAAATTTTAAATAGAGCTGCCATCACATACACATTCTGATAAATCTGTGTATTTTTTACTTAATTAGCTGATTGCTTTTTTCATCTCAATTATTATCTTCTGACAGACCGATGCTTCAATTGCAACTTAAAAATTGAAAGGATAAAATGAAGTTTCTCAGAATAACAAAAAAGTGGTGGTTCTATTTGATAATATTAGCTGCACAATTTCTTTTGATGCCGGTAGCTACAAAGAATTTCAGCTTTGATAAAATAGCAGAAATAATACCTAAAACACTTTCCAATTCTTTTTTGATGAATTTCGTCGATTGCTTCATCTATTATCAGAGCTTTACTATCACAATGCTTATCCTTCTTTTCCTATTGCAAAATAAGATGAAAAAGATTTTCGCTTTTTATGTTTTTGTTAGTTATTTGCTCTATGCAGTTTTGCAGAATATAGCTATTACCGAGAAATTTGGCCTTAGTTTTGTTACAATCAATATCGTGATGTTTATCATGGTTGCGCTTTCGTGGCTGCATGAGGCTTTTCATGGTGAGAATTCATATCGATTCAAGAATATACGCCTTTATAATATATGGATGATTCCGGTTTCTGCTTTTCTTCTCTGGTGGCCGCTCGATTGGAGAAGTTTGGGTTTCGATTTCCACATAAAGCATCTATTGTTTAATGGCTCAACATTGGCCTTTTGCCCGATGACACCGATTTTCCTAACCATAATGACATTGAATATTCCCAAAATAAATATTCTTACATACCGGATTACATCTTTGATAGGAATAATAATCGGTTTCTATAATATGATAAATTTTTTCAATCCCGGACTTAATAATCTTGCTGTTATGCATATCCCACTACT
>JBKHBT010000052.1:0-22082 GCA_046542255.1 Candidatus Zixiibacteriota bacterium
ACAACGCACTTCGACAAGCTCAGCACAACGCACTTCGACAAGCTCAGCACAAGCTTTGGGAGTTTAGAGAGAGATTGAGTTTAATTTGTTTTGCATTATGTATATATATTGCTTATGGTTTTTAATAGAGATATTCGGATAATCATTTCACCAGCATTGCATTTCTTGTCGAAATCCTGTTTCCAGAGATGGCTCTAATAAGATATACTCCCGAAGAAGCTTCTTCGCCCGGTTTCCAGATGAAATTGCCGATTGTGCCTTTATCTGTGCTGCCTGTCGAATAGACTCTTTTGCCCGAAATATCGTATATTTCTATCTTCTCTGCAGAAGGTGCATTAATCGAAAGTGCAGCATTGAAAGGATTTGGCATACAAGAAAGCTCTATAGATTCCGGCCTTCGCGATCGATTTTCCTCGATATTCCACAAATCACGGTCGGCCACAGGAACGATAAGATGCGAAGCATATTCGCCGCCTAAAAAGACCTTATTATGTGCAATAAGCATATCTGGATCATCGCGGCGGAATTCTGCGCCTGTATTTGGATTTTTCTCAAAGCGCGGATAATTGGCCGAAGAAACAATGATACGCATCTTATGACCGGCATTGAAAACATGGCCAATGCTGAAAACATCGATATAGAAAGAATCTATTTCGCCCGGTTCGAGCATCTCTTCTCTGTCGAAGCCGAGCCTGTGGCGTGCCATCAGAATACCATCTGTCATCAGATATGAGCCACCATCAGGATAAACATCGGTTACCCGGACTGCGAAATCAGTGTCGAGCCTGTCGGATGATGCATACAGCACCATTCGAATCTTTCCTGTAACGGTAAGTGGCTCTTCGAGAACTGGGGTTTCAAAAATCAGGCAATCGTCACGGGATTCAACAGGCGTTTGGTCCTTTGGGCCATAACCTGTCTCGTCCATACCTTCATAGTCGCGACCGCCGTGGGTTGGGGAAGGGTCTTCAGGATCATAAGTATATCCAAGAGAATCGAAATTGCCAGGTAGCAATGAGTCCAGTTCACATTCCGAATGCAGATAGAAATTAACATCTCTTGTACCATAAGGTGGCCAGGTTTCGCTATCTACCCAATGGTTCCACTGGAGTGTATCCTCGGCATCTACATCTCCGGTCAAATAAAATGTAACTGGCGGTTCATCTACAATCTCCGAAGGCCCGCCACGCAGCCAATAACTATACCAACCTGAAGCCATCATCATCATATCCTCGACAGAAAGCAAAACATTTTCAGGATATACAAGGTCGCCCTGCTCGCGGGAGCCGGCAGCAAACCCATGTCCACAAGGCGCCATAAGAAGCTTTTGATTACCATGTTCCGCCTGAAGTTCATTGTAAATACGAAGCTGTCCATCGGTGTACATATCGTACCAACCTGCCACATGATAGCAAGGTACAGAAGCCTCTTCGATGCGTTCATCAAGATTGACTGTCGCCCACATTTCATCATAATTTGCATGATTGCAGACAGTATCGATAAGATGTGGTGCGCCGACTCCGGTAAGCCATGCCTCGACAAGTACTTTTCGCAAACATCCGCCATGATACGCGACATCATGGTACATGCTTGGCCCTGCAAAAATCGGGACAATGCACTTTATCGCAGGATGATAGGCACCAGCGGCCATATATTGTGTCATTCCAGGGGCAGAAGCCCCCATCATACCGATATTGCCATCGCAGAAGTCCTGCTCGGACAACCATTCTGCGCAATCATAGCCGTCCTGAAGATCGCCCCATGCATCTGTCAGAAACATGCGGGGATGACCCTCGGAATCGGCTGTGCCGCGCAGATTTTGCGAAACAAATGCATACCGCTGAATATCACAAATCGTAGTAACAATTTCTGCATCTTCATGCCGATTATAGGGAGTCCTCTGCAGGATGACCGGAAAAGGCGGTGCTAAGCCGGATGGCAAATAAACCGTCGTCGCGAGATTGACTGAATCACGCATAGGGACCATAACTTCATACTCTTCAAAGCAAAATATAGTAAGTGCCATAATAATCAAAATACCAAAGCCCAAAATTCTCTTCATTATAGTTTTCATAATACCTTTCAAACTAAAACGGTTAAACTTTTCACAAAGCCAAATATAAACATTTTGCTAATTTTCACAAGCCATGTTTGCTATTAGCCAAGAATATGAGCCGAATTAGAATAATCTTGATTAATTCTAAAGTCAATGTGTCTATTACCGATATTTGAATTGATACTTATGATAAAGTTAAGATACATAAAAGAAAAAAACCGGTTATATATCAAAATGATAGGCCGTCCAACAGACAAGCAACTTTCGAGATTGCTAAATGACTTAGAAAGTTGCATCTTTTGTCTTAAACCTAATTTTGATCTAATAAATGATATGACAGAGTTTGTTCCGGTGTCGCATTCTGCAACTAAAGAAATCAAAAAAATCCATAGATTTTTGGAACAGCAGGGGATAAAACGCGTCGTTAGAATCGGCCCAAATGAAATCGCCAAAACTCAACTAATGAGAACCCAATTCCAATCAAATTCAAACTATAGTGTTTATTATGTATCATCGCTGGAAGAAGCAGAAAAGATTCTCGATTCTGGCCCAATCGATAATGAAAAGCTATCGGCATAATATATTATCCATAAAATAATTTACAATTAAATACGCCTAATTTCATATAATATCCCAGATTCCGTGTTCAAATTTATGTAAAGTTAACAATCTGGCAGGATTATCCTCGTTGAGAAGCTCCGCTTCGCAACGCTCAAGCTCCTGGAAGTTCTTTTTTTTGAGGCATTAGAAAGAATCGAAGCGGAGCTTCGAAAAACGTTGCGATACAAAGCAGAGCTTTGTATCGAGGGTGGGATAGAGCTTTGTAACTAGGGAGGTTGGAGTTTCGCAATGAGCTTGGGTTCGAGCTTTGTATCGAGGATATTGAGGTTGGATATATGTATCGAGGCCAGTAGCCGTTTTTTATTCAGTTATTGAAAATCACCACTTAGATTAATACTTCTAAAGCTATAAGTTGCTGAATTTTATAAAAATAGGAAAGTTTACATTCCGTTAAAACAGAAATGATGTAAGACACTATCTTTCATCAAAAAAACTACTTGACTTCCTATATATTGGAAAGTAAATTCAAGCTGCTTTTTAAAATCAAAACTAAAGGAGTTTGTGATGAGAAATAATTCTCAGAAAGACCTCTTATTATTTATTTTGCTATTATTGGTTTGCGCAATTGCGCTTGGGGATACGGAGGAGGTTATCACAAGATTTACCTCATCCGAGATATTATCTACGCATATTCCGCCTTTTCCAGATCCGCGCACAGTGGTGCCAAATGATACAATAGAATATTGCTTTAGAGTAGAGATAACCGATTCTTCTATGGGCACCTTAGTAATCAAATTCTATCCCCCGAATCTCGGCCTGATCGATGATCCTGTCCAATATTCAGAAGTTATGGAATTTGAAATAAATGGCATTGGTATGCTGGATACTTTCACATATTATACTGATATAGCCGATGGAATTTTGAATATAAATATTCCACGTGTCGAACCCGGTGATGAATTCAGGATTTGTGTAAAAATTAGAATACTGCCTGATATATGCGATAGACTGCCAACCGATCAATTATTAAAAGCATATATCGAGGGTTCTGTCGGCGGAGAAAGATACAGGCATAGCACTGAGTTATGGCGATATTATCTTAGATGCAGGCCCGGCTTGATACATTGCTGTAATATTAGCCACTCTGATGCTCATATTTGCCAATCCTGCGCAGATGGGCCATTTTCGCAAAATATTAGCTCTGGTGAAGGAATGCCTATCACTATTACAAATACAGTTTGCAATTTCCCGGATTATGATGTCTCTGCTAATAATGTAATTGCATATATCGAAATTCCTCCAGAATTAGCCGGCAATCGTGATGATATGGACTTTGCTGCTCCCATCGATGATCTTGTTCCTCTATATGGCATGACAGGTACTGTTACAACCGACCCTGTGCCCGAAGACGCAATGATAGAGTCAAGGTTTGCATGGTGGCTTATCGATGAATTGGAAAGAGATAGTTGTATTTGTACTTTCATAGACCTTATTGATTCATTAGAAGTAGCAGATTCATGTGTTTTCTATTCTACTGGTTTGATTTTCGGAAATTCTTCCACTATACCCGAAGACGCTGGTTTAATAGATAGATTTTTCACAGATTCAGAATTCATAACAGATAGCATTCGTGGCGGTTATTATGAAGCATATGAAAATTGCCAGGGTGAGATATGTCATACAACTCCAGACCTTGTCATCGAGATGGATTATGACTTTGAGAACTGTTTGTCAGTCGGTTATCCCGTACAATTGGGAGCAATTATTCGTAATATCGGTAGCTTTATGGTAGATGATCCCTTCCTGGCCGTGCTTTATACACCTGATACAACAGGGCCGCCAATCGATACAATTTTAGTCAGTGAGCCAATACCAGCAGGTGGACAACTCGATATTTCATTTTATCCAGCTCTTAGCGATTGCGGAGCCTTGGCCACTCTATTCGCAAAAGTGAATTTCGATACAACTATGGTGGAAGAGTCGGATTTTTTGAATAATTACTCGGATACTGTTGAAATCTGTGTGGGCTTAGAAGAAATCAACATCAATTTCAATAATGTCAGGCAAAGCGGCGAACCTGTTTCAGATGATTGTGCACATATCGAAACTCCCAATGTTGACAGGACATTGGCCAATATGTCTGTTACAGACCAAAACGGAAGGCCGGTAGATGGCCTGGCAGACTCATGTTGGGCACCTCTTAGTAGCTTTAGTACTCACTGGGACCCGATGATTCATATTACAGATGCAAGCGGAACTCAAGACATATATAGCCGCAATCCCTGGATCATACAGGGAACAGACAGAGCGGTTATTCTCGTACTGGACTATAGCGGTTCAACAAGTGGAGATCAGGATGATATCGAAGATGCTGCAATCAATCTTGTATATTCTACCGAATGTACCGAGGAATACGCAATAGTGAAATTTGCAGATAATGTGCAGACAATGCAGGGTTTTACCAGCGACAGTACATTATTACATAATGCTATTATCACTTCTGCTTCAAGTATTGGTGGTGGAACTCAAATTTGCAATGCACTGATTCATGCCATGGGCTTGTATGGTACAACAGATTTGCCTATCTCGATAATTCTATTCACAGATGGTTATGCTGATTGGGCCAGATACTCAGAGGTGATCGATGATGCCAGTGATTATGGCATTTCGATTAATTCTGTCGGAATTGGTGATGTAGATAATTCAGAATTGACGAACCTTGCAAGTGAAACAGGCGGATTTTTCATGTCATATAGCGATTTTGCGCTTCTCGAAGAGGGCTTCATGGATATATGTGATATGATAAATAGCACATATACATTAGCATATGACGATAGCTGTGGCAATGAAGTCGAATTGCAATTCACAGTAGCTACTGATGAATGTGTTATTGGTGATGGAACTTTAAGCGATTCGGATACTTTCACATATCGCCAGATATCCTGCTCCTGTGATCTCGAAGTTACAAAAATGGCCGATGCATCGATCGATAGCCTGGGCAATCAATTGCCATACAGTGCGGGTGATGAAATCGATTATAGAATCAGGGTCTGCAATTATGGATATGCACTATGCAATGACGGCGATATGATTGGCCTTGTCGATGAGATTAGCCCGCTCGGAAGATTTGATATATCTTCAATTATTTGTAGCGAAGGGGCAATTGATTATACCATCGATTCCGTTTCTACAATAATCGGTTGGATAGATACAGCTATTGTATGGCAAATCGACCCGGCCTGGGTTAATGGTGGCGGCTGTATTTCTATCAGCTATTCCTATAGGCTGAATAATGATCAAGATTATTTCCTGGATAATCTTTTTAATGACAGGGATATTTGCAATATCGCCTCCATCGAAAGCTATGATGATATAGATACGAGCAATAATCATTCTTCCATCTGCGTTCGTGGCTCGAGTGATCCCGGCCAGCCTCTTTGTCTTTGTCCATTCGAAGATCCTCTTAGTGGCGATTCTATTGTACTGGGAGTTGAAATTGGCAATCAGCCTTTGCAATGGGAAGCTCTCTGGATAAATATAGACACTGGCGATGAAATTCTACTGGCTTCGAGCGATAATGCTAGTCTGATAGAAAATACTCAGGGTACATATACCTGGGATACAACAATGATGGCCCCGGAGCTTCATGGCGAAGATTCAGAACTATATGAACTTCACATAATGACCGACCAGATGGTGCCGGATTCGGATACTCTGGTTCATGCGAGCTGCAGTTGTTCTGTTATGATACTTCCTCCGCCATGCTATATCAGGCTGGATAGGAACTATATCGATTTCAATAAAGAGCAGGTGCCACAACTCGGTTTCTCGATAAGTGCGCTGCACAAAGAAGAAGTCGATATTAAAATATATGATTCGGGTGGTGATTTTATTCGCGACTACTATTGGCAGCTTAACCCCGGCAAAGATACTCGCTATTGGGACTGCAAGGATTCCAATGGCGAATATGTCGGAAGCGGTGTTTACTTTATCACTGTCGAATCCGAATGTGCCGAAATGCAAACCCTAAAAATCGCAATCATAAGATGAGGGAGCATATAATGAGACGACTAATACTAATAATTGTCATCGCCAGTATAGCTTTCTGTCAGGGGCCAACTGGCACAGTTTTGAAAGCTAATCCTTTTGCCAGAGATGCTGCCCTTGGCGAGGCCGGATATGCACTTCCCGCGCGTGATGCCAGCATGGTTCTTTCCAATCCATCACAAATGACGACACTCAAGACAATGGGCCTTTCCGCATCCTATATCGACTGGTTCGCAGATTCAAAAATCGGATATCTGAGTATGTATCACAGGCTCATGCATAGACGCCTATTCTTAGGATTGGGCGGCATGTTCTACACAGTACCCGAATGGGATAATGATAATTGGATGGATGGCGGCGGGCAACCAGCAATCGATGCAACAGAATTCTCCGGAAGACTGGCACTATCATATAGATTTACACAGCCCAGCTCGCCGAATAATGTATCGCTTGGTATAAATGGCGATTTCTTTAATTCCACTATTGGAAGTTATTCGGCTTACGGACTCGGTGTGGGCGGTGGACTCGTTTATTCATGGCAAAATAGAGTCTATATTTCAGCCATGCTCGATAGATTCACTGTCATAAAGCCGGACTTCGTAACGGGTGGCAATGAAGAAAACCTTCCGCAAAATCTAAATTTCGGCGCCAGCTATGTTTTCGATATGCCGGGATTTTTCAGTGGGATCGGCCTGCTTGCAGGTTCGAGATATTCGCTTAATGATGGAAGGTTCGACTATTCAATGGGAATCGAGACATATCTTGGAAATAATTTCGCTTTCCGAATCGGCGCTATGGAAGGTGGAAAGCGGCCTCATGCTGTCGGCGCAGGAATTGGGACCAAATTCAATATGGGCAAGAATGTGCTTAAACTCGACTATTCTTATTCGCCATACCGTGATGATATTGCATATGCTGATCTTTCCGCACATCGAGTTACGCTAAGCTTCGATAATGAAAGATTGCCACAGTTTAATCTGGTATCGATTCCAGATGGCACTGAATATGAAGTTGCCAATGAAGACACCATCGAAGTCAGTCTTTGCTGGGAAGCAAGAAAAAGATGGAATGATGATTTTCGATATGATTATACTATCAAAGTTACAAATGATCCTTATATGTCGAGGGATGAAGTTTTCGATACTACAATATCAGAAAGCACAATAGCCGGTAAAGGCCAGATTATACCGGCTAAATTATGTTTCGACATGGCTATTTATCCATCTGATTTGGATACTACTGAATATTATTGGACTGTGGTATCCTCGGATAGTGGCAAAGAAAAGCAGGAAGCCAAAAATGCTCCATGGTCATTTACCAGAATAGATACATTATATGACAAATGCCCTCCAAAAATCGATGAGCTTTATGTCGAAAATGATAAGCTCGAGCTTCATTCTGCCCAGCAGTATATTACGGAATCGCCTGCTCTTCCGATTGTCTTTTTCGACCAGGGTTCCAGCGAGATTGTATCTCCAAGGGAACACAAAGCAATCACCGACCCGGATTGGGGAATGCAAATCGAGCCAATCGATGAGCAATGTATAAGGCGCGTACCATATCACTACTACGATACATTATTCGCACTCTTTGCATCTGAGCTTAAAAACAATCCCGATGTCGCTCTTGTTCTAAAGTCATATACTTCGCATGAAAAAAATCCTGATTTGGATTTGATGATTAATCGAAGCCAAAATGTAAAAGAAGCAATAACGAAAATGGGCGTGAGTGGTTCCAGGATAATTATTGAAAACTTCGATAATTACAATCCGAAGGTCAAGAGAGCATATAATCATCCTCATAATAATCAAAGGCAATCTAATGCTGTGAAAGACGATAATTCCCGAGTCGAAATCGGAGCCAGGCTGCCAGAGCACAGTATGTACGAAGCAATAATCCGATATCCGCAATATGAATTCGGAACCGAATTGCCCAAAACTGAGCTGGATGCCAGTACTATTCGTAAAGTTAAAAATGATAGCCAATTCAAGCAGATTCTAAATGCTAATAAATCGGTTTCTCTTGTTATTCAGGTTAATGTCAACCCCGATTATACAACGAGTGATTTGGGTTCCTGGCGGAAAAGAGAATATCTTGCTATGGAATACGGCTATGCTCTTGGCTATGAATATGCAGATTCACTGTCTTCTAAACTGGGAATTCCAAAAGACCGCATTCAAGTATGGATTGTGAAAGACTATGACCAGAAAAAAGATGGCATGAAAACACAAGTCTATATGACTGCTGATGAAATTATCTATATGCCTATGAAACATAGATATACAGAACTCACAGAAGAATCCCAAAAGCAGGTCAAAGATAATCCGGCCATAATCAAACCAGATGTAAAAATGCATTGCCGCGATTCTCGCGACCGTTTCGATTCATGGAAATTGGAAATCTTAAATTCTGATGATAAAGTCATAAGCCTGCTCGATAAAGGCAAAGATGTAGATAAACTAAAGCAATTATACCGTGATGGAATCGAGTGGGACTGGCTGCTCAAGGATGAATCTCTTTGCGATTTCAATGTTCCATATTATGCAAGGTTTATTATTAAATATGATAATAATAAGGCTGACACCAGTACATACGGCCCATTGCTAATCGATGTGGAATATGCTGGACGTGAAGAGATGGTCCTAATTAGTTTGCACCATTTCGATAAGGCAGTTCCGCTTTCTATGACTATGAGAAACAGGGCAGATCCTGCTGCTGCAAAGTTCGTAAGCGATAAAATCGATGAATGGAAGAGTAGAAGAGAAATGCTTATCGATGCTGAATATATTTTCGAGGGACATGCTTGTATCCTCGGTGATAGCTCATACAATAGAAGACTGTCTGTCGAAAGGTCCGAAGATGAAAGAGACAATTTCATAAGGATACTAAAATCTACTGATGACTATGTCGAGGCTCTGGATTCATTATATGGCAAAAGATGGCTCGAAATGCTTCAGGCGGATCTCACATCAAAAGGGCTCGGAGTCAGAGAACCGATAGCCGACAATAGAATTCCGGAAGGCCGTGCATTAAATAGAAGCGTATATCTAAATATCATTATGGAAAAACAGAGCAAAACTCCAGCTCATTTTGCCAGAATGTATATCTATGATTGCGATTCTCTAAGTGCTGCCGGCAATATTGAAGCAGCAATAGCCAAACTCGATAGCATCGATTTTGATAAACTCGATAATGCTGAAGTAAAGGCAGAAGTACTATTTAAGAAAATCGACATTTGCGAAAAGGATAAGGAGAAAATCAACATACTCAATAAATTCAAGGCCATTCGTAATGATATTAAAGAAGAAGCTGAACTGATGATAAAGCTAGCCGGCCTTGAAATGGAATTAAAGCGATATGATATGGCTCTGGACTATATGGAGCTTGCTGTTGCTCAAAATCCAGATAATGCGAATCTTTACTATCAAATGGGATTAGTTAATCTTAAATTTTTCCAGGAGAAGGGCCAAAAGAGCAATCTCGATAAGGCTCTTAAGAATTTCCAGGAAACAGTCAAAAAAGATCCGGCACATTATAAGGCCAAGAAAAAGATGTTGGCCATCGAAGAGATAATGTTTGAGCTAAAAGATATGTAATACTAAAGTTATAAATAATTATAGCCCTTGAATTCTATTGAGTTCGGGGGTTTGATTATTCATCGATGTTTTATGACTTACCTGCTGGATTGAATTAAATTGCCTGACATTGCAGCTAATCTAATAAAGTACTTGTTTTATTTTTAATAATTCACTTATTTAAATGATAAATCAAAGGAGGATTATGAAATTTCACACAGATTATATGTACTTCAATACAGAAAACCGGCGGGAATTTATCAATATTACAGGTGATGTTGCCGCCGCTGTCCGTAAATCCAAAATCAAAGAGGGCATGGTAATGGTGAGTGCTATGCATATCACTGCCGGCGTTTTCATTAATGATGAAGAGCCGGGCATCAAGGCCGATATCATGGAAATGCTAGATGGCCTCGCACCTCTCGACAAAGATTATCGCCATCATAGAACCGGCGAGCAAAATGGCGATGCGCATCTGAAAAATATTCTCGTACACCATCAGGTAATAGTACCGATTACAAATGGCAAACTGGACCTAGGCCCCTGGCAGCAGATTTTCTATGCCGAATTCGATGGCCAGAGAAAAAAGCGGCTTGTCCTAAAAGCAATGGGCGAATAGTCGATGAAAAAAATAAGGGCAATATTGCCTTCTTATGAATATGCCAAACTAATTCTGCTTTTTCTTTTATTGGCAGCAACAGTCTTTGTATATGCCAGGACCTTGCACTATGGCTTCATTTTGGATGATCATTTTCTGATCGAGGAGAAAGTCGAGAGGCTATCGAATCCGGGAAATATTCCACGGTATTTTTTCAATAGTTATTCTGGAAATGAAAATATCGACCTTCCAAATTATAGGCCAATCGTTAATATTATCAATTCGCTGAATCTTTTGCTTTTGGGCAAAGAAGCAACCGGTTTTCATCTTTTGAATCTGATTTTTCACCTTATCAATATTACGCTTTTATTCTATCTTTTGATAAGAATGAAAATTAGGCTGAATGTGGCTTTCTGGGTTTCGGGCATTTTTGCGCTTCATCCCATGGTGGTGCCTTCGGTAGCATGGATTTCCGGCAGGACGGATATTATCGCACTATCATTTATCCTTGCCACGATGCATTTTATGATATCATATCGTGAATCCAAAAAACTCGGTTTTATAATTGGTGCATGTTTATTGTATTTTATTGCACTTTTTTCAAAAGAGATAGCTTATCTATTTCCGCTTGCAGCATTTTCCTATTTCTGGCTATCGACTGATGATAATCCAAAAGAAGCTGCTGAAGTTGTACTGCCTTTAGCATTGAGTTTCGTGCTCTATTTTATTCTTAAGGCCAGCTTTTTTATGCTGGTTCCATTTCACGGCACTTTCAAGTTTTCTAATCTTGTGATGGTACCATCGGTTCTAAGCCATTATCTAAAAAATATATTCTTTCCACAACAACTAGTATTTATCCCGAATTTCGAAAACGTTGTCAGAATTTCGGCGTCAGGTTTTATTGGATTTGCTATTTTTCTTATTTTTGCTGTTTTGGCCTTTGTCTTTCCTCTTAAGAAATACCGATGGGGCATTTTGTGGTTTATATTTTTTATCGCTCCGGTTTTGCAGATTTTCAGCTTTAACAAACCGGCGGCATATTACTATTATATTCCGATAATTGGCATATTAGTGTTTTCAATTGGAATGATGGATAGATTTTTCGAAAATATCAAATTCCATAAATATATCGAAAACACTCTTTTTGCTGTTCTCCTTATTATCCTGACTATTGTATCTATCGGTTATGCGAAAAATTTCCAGAATCAGCGCAAACTTGCAGAATCTACTCTCGAACAATCTCCTGATAACCGTTATGCAGCAGAACAACTTGGATACTATGAATATGTAGATGGAAATTTTGAGCGTGCTATCGAATTATATCATCTTTCGATGGAACCTGGAAAATCCAGCACCGAGCTATTAAATCGTATGGGAATGACATTCCAGAAAGCCGGCGAATTTGATTCTGCAAGAGTATATTTCGAAAAATCGCTGGCTATCAAGAAATCGCCAATAACGTATAGATTATTGGGCAAACTATATATGCAGACTGGCAATATCGCAGAAGCAATCGACAAACTCCATTGGGCAGTCAGGACAAATCCCAATGACTACAAATCCTATGCCGATCTTATTTTACTTTTTGCAGAAATAGATGACCTTGATAATGCAAAGAAGGCCTTCGATTATTCTACCGAAGCAAATCCCAAATACTGGAAAAGCTATAGGAATATGGGAAATGTATATCTCAATAATGAAAAATATAAAAAGGCTGTTGAGCTATATGAGAAGGCACTTAAGCTTAATCCTGCTGATGAAATTCTATACAAGAATATCGGCATTATCTATTATAGACTCCTGGATAATAATAAAAAGGCAGTAGATTATCTAAAGCAATATATTAAACTTGCTGAAAAAGACGAGGAATTAGATACAATTAAAAATATCATAAAAAATAACGAGACCAAAGATGGTGATGAAAACTAGATGTATCCATTATTCTATTTTAATATTTATTGCTTTTCTTATTATTTCTGCAAATCTTTTATTTGCCCAGCGAATCGCCGATCTATCCAAAATCGAAATACGTGGTTTTTCAGAGAATGATGGCGATATTCAAATCGGCGAGTACAAGCTCGATACAGATGAATACAAAAACTATAGGCTCGATGGTTCCCAAATAGAAAACTTCGAGTACATTCGAATTTTTGTTTATGGCCTTTTCGATGCCAAAGCGCATGGAAATTATATCACAGTTTCTTTTAAGGGGGAAAAGAGATATACTTTGAAAAGCCAACATGGTAGCAGGAATATTTTCTATTTTACAGAATCGGTCAAATACCTCGAAGATAGAACGGAAAGCTCATTGGAAGATCTGGAAATCAAGGTTTCATTGTATAAATACGGCGATAAGCCGGAAGTAATCATCGAGAAAGGCTACTTTCCCCTTTTTTCTGATAGCTTCCATGAAGAAGCTCCGGAATTCTATCGCTCGAACAGTTATAGCGGGAAAGACAAGGACATTCGTGGCAAGATCGAATTTGCTCCAGAGGTCCTCGGCCTCGGCGAAATTGAAAATCGATCAGGAAATCGGATTTTGGTCTGGAGAATATATAATAATTCCCGGAGAGATCGCGATATACTTGGCATTCGTCCAACATGCACGTGCACCAGGATACTTTGGCCGCTTCCTCCAATCCTTCTCGAGGGAGAATCATATACTGAAATTGTCGCTATTTTTGACCCATCGCCATATAAAAACAAGAGAGTATCGATGAAGGTATTCATAGAGCTGGATTATTCACAAAGGCGTAAATGCGGTTTCAATGTATTTGTCAAAAGCTCAGATTAGTGTAATTTCGCACATTAAAAAAACAAAAAGCCCGCATCATAGACGCGGGCTAAATTATTGTATCTAAATATGATTATTTATACCTAATCTTTTCGACTGCTTTCTTGTCCAGTTTCTTGATAACTGCTGTTAGAAGCTTGATTAGATTTTCGACATCGTCATTATGCAATATGCCATTGTGTGCATGGATATAGCGAGTAGAAATCGATAGAGTCAGTGTTGGCGTTCCGCCGCGAGTCTGTGCGATTCTTCCGCCATCTGTGCCGCCTTTTGTCAGGCTGCCGAGTTGATATGGTATATTATTTTCTTCAGCTATATCGATAACAAAATCACGAAGGCGCGGATTCGGGGTCAGGCTTCCATCCATAACGCTGATAGATGGGCCTTTGCCGAGTTTCTCTGCCCATTCGGAATCTTTGGCTCCCGGAATATCCGATGCTAATGTAACATCGACAGCAAATGCGATATCTGGATCGACAACATATGCGCTTGTGCCTGCGCCACGAAGGCCGACCTCTTCCTGAACTGTACCAACAGCATAATAGCTATTAGGGTGGTCATTCTTGGAAAGATTCTCGAGAACCTTGAGTGCAGCGATAACGCCAATGCGATTATCCCAGGCCTTGGCCATAAGCATCTTGCCATCTTTGCCCATCTTATGATAATCCGAAAGTGGAACAATCGGATCGCCAACGCGTATGCCAAGTTCCTTTTTGAGATAATCTTCATCGTCTTCGGTAACGCCGACATCGACATATAGATTTTCCAGCTTCATGACCTTTTTGCGCTCTTCCGGCTCGAGAGAATGTGGCGCCTTCGATCCGAATACGCCAATAATCTCTTTGCCACTGGATGTGCGCACAATAACCTTCTGGCCGACCAAATTATGAGTCCACCAGCCGCCAAGGTTATTGACCTTGAGATAATTCTGCTTGGTAATACCCTTGACCATAAAACCTATCTCGTCCATATGGCCTGCAACCATTATCTTTGGTGCATTGGCAGAGCCTTTTTTCTCGGCGATGATCGAGCCGATTCCGCAACGGGTGATATTGTTTGCGAAAGGCTTGGCATCCTCGCGGAACAATTCGGCAACATCGTTCTCGAAGCTGCTGGGGCCGAAAGCATCTGTATATTTTTTCATGAATTTGTCGAAGCTTGTTAGCTTTTTAGCCATTTTAAACTCCCTTTTTTATTATTACTTATCATTATTCCCACAAGAACTTAAGAAATAATAGTTTAAGCTAAAAATTTAATTTTAACAAGTAAAATCCTTAGCTTTTTCTCTTGAAAAAGAAATATTTTATACATATCTTAATAAGATGAGGAAGAGAAAAATAACTTAATACATTAAACAGGAGGAATTGTGAGAGTTTATCTTACGGCTATTCTTATGGTTTTAATTGCATTTGTATCGTTCGGCCAGAACAATGTCGATGCATTTTTCCCTCAAGGCCCAACTGTCTATACACAGGTTATGGAAGACCTTGAGAATGATCTTATCACCGAAGAAGAAGCAATACTTTATATTTTGCAAAGCGTAAAGGCGCATGAAAGATTGCCCAAACGCTATATTGATTTACCAATGGAGCGTAGCCAGTCGGTGCCTATGAAAGAGGTTTACCGTATGCTGGCTAATAGAGAACCCGAAGAAGGCAGCGAGATTCTGGAGCTATTGGAAAGGCCATCGCTTCCTAATGTCCATTCAACAGAGCATTTTGATATTCACTATGGAAGTGGCGTATCCTATACCAATGTCGCAACATATATGGAAGATGGCTATGATTATATCCATGATGTATTGGATTATTTCACACCGCCTTCTGACGGTGGCGTTGGCGGAAGCAGCCGATATGATATTTATATCAGCTCGACATCTTCCGGCGTTCTTGGCTATGCTGCTCCAGAAGCCACAGGCCCAGAACCCTGGCCAGATGCTACCAGCTATATCGTAATATCCAGCGATATAGTTTATGATACAGATTATACCAAAGTTACTACGATTCATGAGTATTTCCATGCTGTCCAGTTTGGATATGATGCTATGGATCCGGAGAATTTCTATTTCGAACATTCTTCATGCTGGGTAGAGAAAGAAAGATGGCCGGATTTCAGTATGCATGCTTCTCAGATGCCATCATTTTTCAATTATCCCGAGGTTTCGCTTCGCGAATACAATGGCGAGCATGAATACGGCAGCTATCATTTTAATGAGTATGTAGATCAGACATTTGGCCGCGATGCAATCAAGGAAATCTGGGAAGCTACCAGATATAGCTCCATGTTAAATAGCTGGCAGAGCGTATTTATGGATTATGGCTCCAGCCGTACCGATGCCCTCGCAGAGTTCTGGGAGTGGTGCTATTTTACAGGAACACGCGCTACCCCGCATGGCTCATTCATAGAAGCTGGCGACTATCCTACAATAGCTATTGAAACAGACCATGCCACATATCCTGCTTCCGGCTCTGTAACTGGCCTTGATAATTATGGCGTTGGCTATGTCCGTTTCTATGTCCCCGGTGGCGCAAGCGGCCCATTCAACTTGATTTTCGATGGCGATGCCGATGCATTATGGAATGCCCAACTTCTGCTTATCGATGGCGCTTCCTATGAAGTACGAGAAATTACTCTAAATAGCTATGGTTATGGCGTACTCGAGCTGGACTCGACCGAATATGAAGGCCTCGATGAGATGGTCCTTATAGGCGGCGTTGTTTCCCAATCCGGCAGCGGATGGGGATTTACATATACCGGCCAATTCGATGATGTCGATCCAACATTTAATCCACCGAGAAACCTTGTAGCAGAATCCGACAATGATGGCTTTGTACCACTTGATTGGGACAATCCACTTGGCGCAAGTATCGGCGGATACGATGTTATTGCTTATGATGATGGCATGGGCGGCGGAACGCTTCCTATGGCAGATTATGGCATAGACTTCGAAGGCGTTAGTTTCGACCTTGCATCGGCATGTACGCTAAAGCAAATTATTCTTATGGGCGCACCCTCGGCAAGCGGGAATGTTACTATCCATGTCTATGCTGACGACGGCAGCGGTTATGCCGATATGGGCACAGAATTTGGCAGCAGTTTTTCAGCCTCGATTTCAGCAGGTACATGGGACACCACAGCAGTGCCAGGCGGCGGAATATATCTCGATGCCGGCACATATTTTATTGGCTATGACCGTGTAACCGAAGACAATGCCGTCCTATTGGACGCCGAAACCACAGAGAACCGTTCGGCAGCACATACATCCGAAGGCAGTTGGGCGGCACTCGATTATGATTATCTATTCCGTATCGGAATCAAAAGCATCGGCTCGACCGGTGGACTTACTGGTTTTAATGTATATCGTGGCTCATCCAGTGGCGGGCCTTATTCCTATCTAACAACAACTGCGACATCCGAATATACAGACTCTGCTGTTGTGAATGGCACAGCTTATTATTATGCCGTCAAGGCAGACTATGCCGGCGAAGAAAGCCCATATTCCAATGAGGCGATGGCGGTTCCTAATGAAAGCAGCACAGGCGAAGGACTGCTCGGTGATTGCGAATTAAGTCCAGAAGGATACTATCGGTTTGGCTCCGGAAATGCTGCAGCACAGGAATTCAATATTGACAGGCCAGTGCAAATCACCCAGGTATTATATGCTACTCATGGCGAAGGATATTTTCAGCCAAAGATTCATCCGTATGCCAGCGACCGCGTGCAGCCCAATATTCTACCGGCTACAACATGGTATTGCGATTCTACAGAATGGCAGGTTATCGACATTACCGATTACAATGTAATTGTCAATAACGATTTTCTCGTATCATATCAGTGGATGGACACATCGGTTTATTTAGGCTATGAAAATGTCGAAGAGTCCAATTGCTGGACAAATTTTGGCGTATGGACTTCCGTTGATACATTGCAATTCTCAATAATGTGTGTAGTTCGCGAACTGGATACAACCGTTACATATACATTAGAAGGAACGGTTAACCTCGACCTCGGTTCAGGCGGTTCTTCCGGTGCGGATGACCTTTCGGGAAGCATCGTCTCGATACTTGGCACTGATAAAGCAGACACAACAGGCACAGATGGCTATTATAGAATCGACTCGATTCCTCCTGGATTTGCCCGTGTCAAAGCATGGCATAGCGGTTATGAATCCCAGATGATCGATATTGGTTTCGAAAGCGATGTAAGACAGAATTTCGCCCTTCTACCGATAGGCATTCCGAAGAATCCACCACAGGATTTATTTGCTGGTAGCTATTTGGATTCCGAAGTTCCGTTATATTGGTCTGTTCCAGTCGGCGCACCGGGAACTCAAGAAGAGCTTTTCTATTTCGATGAAGAAGCTACATGGTACTATGGGGGAGTCGATGAAGGTGATATTCAATTCCAGCAGTTCACGACACATTTCCCATGCTCGCTTCAATCGACATATATCCTATTCTACGATAGCGTTGGAGTTTACTCGCCAGTCGATATTACGGTATTTGCCGATGATGGTTGGGGCTATCCCGATATCTCCAGTCCATTGACAGATACAATAAGAATAACACCAGTTGGATATCCAGATATCGACTATGTTGACCTTTCAGGTCTCGAAGTCGAATTCGAAGCTGGCCAATCTTTCCATATCGGTGTTATAAATACTGCTAATCATTCATTTGTTGTCGCCGATTCCAATGCCAGCACCACTCCTTCCCGAAGTAAGATCTACTGGTCGACTACAACCGCATGGAGTGATTCGGTACAGGACTTTATCTGGTCCACTGTTGTTAAGTATAATGGCTTCTCGTCAATATCCGAGGATTGGGTTGATGCTGAGCCAATTGCTGGCCCTATTCGTGATGGTTATATGCCCGAGCGTTCGAGTGTCGGTGGCCCAGTTCGAAGATATTTTGGCGTACTCGGTTCTTCCGATATCACAGAAGCAGAAGAATTCGAAGTCATGCAGGGATATAATATTTACCGTGCGGAAGAAGAAGATGGGGAATACGAACTTATATATACTGCCGAATCGGACACATTCCACTATACCGATGATGATGTCGATAATGGCACAAGGTATTGGTATAAACTAACAACTATGTATTTCCACGGCGAGAGCGATTCTGCTGGCCCGGCTACGGCTATCCCTCTGGAATGGCGCGACTCCGCCGATGTCCTTATCGTTGATGATGACGGAAGTTCATATATCCGTGGCGCAGAAGATGTATTCGACCCTTATGCACAGGCACTAGATGCAATCGGCCTTACATATAATGTAGTCGAGCCGTGCTGCTCGATTGGCACACCCGGGCCATCTGCTGAATTTATGGCAGATTATGATGCTGTGCTCTGGTTCACTGGCGAAGGCTGGCATGATAGCTGGAGTCTCAGTGATTCCGTCGAACATCCTGTCTGGACTCTTTCTGAAGACGATGAAGCAGAACTTGCAGCATATCTCGATGATGGCGGAGCGGTTGCATTATTCGGCTCTGATTACCTCAAAGACCGCTATGATGGTGTGGTGGAATTCGAAGAAGGGACTTTCGCATATGACAGGCTCGGAATCGAAAGAATAATCCCGGATAACTGGCATATCAAAGAAGGCGGAACGGCGTTTGTCGCAAATGGCTATGATGACGGTTTCGCAGAAGGCCAGTCATGGGAGGCAACAGCAGAATACTATGCACCCGACTCGATTTTGGTCGATTATTTCTATACTCATACCATGCAGAATATTCTAGGTATCGAAATTGTCGGAAGGCTTCAGCCTTGTGCTATCGCAAATTATGACGATGATAAGATATTTTTCTCATCACTACCATTAGAAGCACTGACAAACCATGCACCGCCAAATACTCGCGCAGATTTCATGAATAGATTATTCAATGATTATCTCTGGGCGACATTGGGCGATACGGCTGTTACATACAATATGCCAATTTATCGTGGCTGGAATATGGTTTCCATGCCAGTAACACTCGATGATTACGATGTAAATGTCCTATTCCCGGGCTTTGTTGGCACAGTCTATACATTCAATCCGGAAAGTGGAATCTATGATGCGGTCGATTCGATTGAAATAGGCAAAGGCTATTTTGTACTTATGCCGAATGATACGACGCTATCATTCACAGGAATGCCGGTGCGAAATTATACTTCATCTCTCTACCGTGGATGGAATATGCTTGGTTCGGTATATGAACCGGAGAATGTCTCGATACCTGATGAGATTAGGCTCGGGCCTGGTGTCTCCATTATTGGCGATACATACAATTTCGATACTGTCGAAGGCATCTATAGCGCAACGAGCGACATAACTCGCGGCCTTGCCACCTGGATGCTTCTCGATGATAATACATTTATCACAGTACCAGATACAACAGGGCTATTCAAAGCGACAGAAGATATGCCAGAAGTTGATATCGAGATGCAAATTGGCGGCCATTCATTCAATTTCGGTATCACAAAGGGCCAAGAAATCGTTGATTGCATTCCTCCGAATGCTCCGGGCGATGATGCTAATAATGTTGCATTTATCCATTATAAAGGCTTTAGAGCACATACGCTATACAATGCAAACGGTAATTTTGAAATTACAGTCAATAATTCCAATATGGCAAAATTCGATATTCCAGATGGATATGCAATAGAAGTAGATGGCAAAATGCTGATGGAACAATCGCAGATTGCCCTATCCAAAGGCAAGCATGATATCAGAATCCAGAGCATTCCAGATATGTTTGCAATTACCGGAATCTCGCCGAATCCATTCAATCCAGAGACATCGATTGAATTTATGATTCCAGAGAGAGCCGACATCGATATCTCGATTTACGATATCGATGGCAGAATGGTCGAAAGGCTTGCAAATGCGACATACAATGCTGGAAGACATAGCATCGTATGGAATGCATCAGAGAATACCACAGGCATCTATTTTGTCATGATTCAGGCAAATGGCGATATCATAACCGACCGTTTGCTTCTTGTGAAATAAAAGCTGAATAATATCAATCTTAAAAAGCCCCTTTCTTTCGAGAGGGGCTTTTTAATTTAACTAAGATGATTTCGATATCTCTTTTAAAGCCATATATATAACTTATATATAATACTTAATATATCCCCAAAAGGCTTTACTGATGTTTTAGCCTGAAAAGTATGACAATGCGGAACAGCACATTGTCTGGCCATATCCTTATCAGTCTCGGTTTTATATCTAAACATTGAATCTAAAGAGAATGATATCGCCGTCTTTTACGACATAATCTTTGCCTTCGAGACGAATCTTGCCCTGTGATTTTGCTTCTTTGTAGCTTCCGGCTTTTTCATAATCATCCCATGCGAGTACTTCGGCGCGAATAAAGCCCTGTGCTATATCCGAATGAATCACATCGGCGGCTTCGACGGCTGTAGCGCCCTTTTTGATAAGCCATGCACGGGATTCTTTCGGCCCGGTTGTCAGGAATACTTCCTGCTCTGAAGCATGAAATACATGCTCGATTATCTCTTTTACAGGATCGGCCATGATTCCGGCCTCTTCGCGGAACATGGCAATTTCGTCCTCATCGAGTTCGGCGAGTTCCAGCTCGAAAAGCGGCGTACTGCCAGCGAAATCTATCCTATTTAGTTCGCCCTTGCAAACCGACTTTATCTCTTCGATATAATCATCCAGCTTCGAATAATGGTCTTCATCGCAAGATATATGCACAAGAGCTGGTTTGGCAGTGATCAGACCAAAGTTATTAGAATATTTTAGTTCATTTTCATCCAGTTCGAGAAGCCGCACTGGTTTATCTTCTTCGATTTGGGCCAGCATTTTTTCGACTGCTTTTTTCTCACGCTCTAGCTTTTTTCGCTCTTCGCCCTGAATACCTCGGCTGAGTGATTTCTCTATATTTTCAAGTCTATTTTGCAGGCTATTTTTGTCTTTCTCGAGTGCGATTTCTCGAAGCATCTGGTAGTCTTCGACAGGATTCGGTTCGCCAAATCCTTCATCGAAGCCCCGAAATTGCCAGATAAGCGCATCTGCCGGGCGCACCGGGTCCATGCAACGGCCATCCGAGACAATATCGCCCTGGCTATCGAATAGGATAAATTCAGCTTTAGTAGTTTTATCCGATTCGGAATCTTCGGTCAGTTTCTGCAGGCGTTCATCGATTGCGTCCAATGCCGCCTGTTTCGGGAGTCTTTCTTGATTTATTGGTGTTCCGCTAAGGTAGCGGTAGAGTGTCGTTCTTCCGCTCTGTGGAAGTCCCAGGATTGCTACTTTCATATTTATATCTCCTTTATTTGCTATTTTCAAAGCTTGAAATTTGAAGCTCTATTGATTTGGCCATCTTGAATCATTTATTCAAAATTTGCGTCTCCAATTTCATCTTAATATATACCAAAAGTTCTATTAATTAAAGGAATAATATGGAGTTTGCTGTACGAGGCCGCTTTAGGTTTAGA
>JBKHBT010000053.1:0-21902 GCA_046542255.1 Candidatus Zixiibacteriota bacterium
CTGAGTATTGAATTCTGGAAAATGGTTAAATGCGCTATGCCATCTTTCCATAGAATATCGAATACCGGCCTGAAGATTTCTTTCGGATGCAAATGCAATCTCCAGCGTGCCGGCAGATTCGGCAGAATAGCAAAGATAAATCTGAAAATCCAATTCGGCTTTTGCGATAATTGGCACAAGGCCGATTGAATCTAACACAATTTTTTTTGTCAACGAAAATGCATCTATAGTAAATGAGTCCTCGTTGGCTTCATTGGTTATAAGGCGAATATAGCTTATATTGTCCATCGATGAATTAAATCCACTGAAAATATAATCGAGTTTGTTTTCTGTTATAGTGAAAGCAAGCTCTCCAAATGGATTCATAAGAATTCGAGAATTCAGGGTCAATTGAACAGGTGAATCTTCCTGATAGAATTGAAGCTCATCGATTAGAAATCCATCATCAATAATCAATATATTTTCTGATGCCGAGTCTGGCAAAATTGTCATCTCGAAATCTTCATGATAGCTAATCTGGCGAAATAGCTCGGATATAGGTAAAGACATAGTCTCGATATAGATATCATGGTCGATAATATACCAATCGGAAATCCTTCGCAAATATCCAAATCCATTGGACCCGGCTATAGCATAATTGGCGATTGGGCTTCTGAAATCATCGAACATTTCAAAGCATAATGTTGAATCGAAGGCGGTTTTGTATTCGATACCATAGATTGTATCGGGAAGATATATCCCATCGACTGGGCCTTTGGGCTGGATATCCTGCGAATCTTCATTTGAAGTACATCCCTGCCAAAAAGCAAGAAATATCAAAAAACTTAGTGTAAATATTTTTAATTTTGCTTTCATTGCTCGATTTATTTCCTATAAACTACCATCTAATGACAACCCTTCCATTGCCTTCTCGAACTCCGGGCGAATTATCCTGGTCTGTTCCTGCATTGAATGAGCCTCCGCCACCGCCGCCAGAATACTGATAACCTTCCGGAAGGCTTTCTCTTTTGCCTCCGCCACCGCCGGAGTATCCACCGCCACCACCGCCGCCGGCAGTATTAGGTGCTCCCTGCGCACCACCGCCGCCGCCAAAGCCACCTCTAGTATTATAAGTTGTCGAGCCACCTGGCTCGCCTCCTGCACCTCCTTCCAAAGGCCTTGTCCCACCTTCGGCAGAAGTATAGCTTGAATAATTACCATCCGCACCATTAGAATACCACCCACAGCCGCCTGCGCCGTAACCCATGCTACCATCCGGGACAGCCACACCGCCATATCCGCCGGTTCCTGCACCGCCAGGAGCATTATTGCCATCGGTACCATCTTCGGTTGTTTCAGCATCGATTCCAAGATAATTGACAGCGCCACGGCCACCGCCGCCACCGCCGCCGCCGGCTATAATCATCGGAGTAGTCGAGCCATCTTCCCAGACAAAACTGCCTCCACCGCCACCGGTTGTATAATAATTGATATCCACGCCCTGTTCTCCGACAAGGATTCTTAAGGTAGTCCCGGGGATAACTGAAAATGTGCCTTCCATACGTGCGCCTTTTCCACCGATAGAAGTAAAATATTCCGATGATGAAGAACCGCCGCCAGTGCCTCCCTGTGCACCCCAGCATTCAATTTCGATAGAATATACGCTACCTGGGACATTCCATGTTTCGATACTTCCTGAATAATTGAAAACAGCAGAATCTCCGGTCGAAGATGGATTGACAATGACTGTTGCATAATCAGAATAAGCACTCGGGCAAACCCCGCTCTGGATATGGGAGCGATAGTCCCATGTACCGGACGATGATGGAGTTTCGGAATAGACATCTGAAGTATGCGAAATATTTGTCCAGGCCCCGCCATCGAGCCGCCTTTGCCAATTTAACACCGAGCCTGTATATCCGGAAAGAGCGAGCATCCCAGTGGATTCGCCTAATTCGATGGTTCCTCCGCCGGATACTGTTCCAGGTGCTGTCTCTGGCGACAATGTTATGGCTTTGCATCTAGAAGCAGAACCACAATCAGTAGTAACCAGAACACATACCTCGCCGGAAGATGTTCCAAAATCGACAGTTATAGAATTTGTACCGGAACCGGAAGCTATTGTAGCACCATCTGGAACCGACCAATTATATGAAATTGCTTCTGTGTATGATGGTATCGCATACGATATTTCGGTCGCATTCTGGCAAACATCGCCATCGCCAGAGATTGGGTCGATTGTAAATGGCATAAGATTCGGAAATGGTATCCAATTTGCTCCATTGTAGTAATTGAAATTGCCGCAATCTAAATTATAAATCAAAAGGCCATTCTCCGGGCTGGAAATGGCATCTCTTTGCGAAATTGTTAGCCTTGGGATCAGGATGCCGTCATCTTCGGAAAATACCTCGAAAACAGCCGCCGGCGGAACCGCTGTATCGACATTAACCCCTGTCTTATCGCCGCCGATATGGACATCTTCACCGGGATTTCCCACCTCGACTGAAAATGCTGAAATAATTAAAATAGATATCAAAATTGATCTTATTGATTTTTTCATGACACTCCCCATTAAGCTTGAAGCATTTCACACTTATCATAGTTAAATTAATATACGATAAAAATAAACTTTTCAAAATAACTTTATAAAATTCGAAAATCTGTTGAAGCTCTCATTTCTCGAAAACCCTCTTCGCTGGCGATAGCTTCACCTGCCGATATATATATGTTATGTATGCCAGAGAAAAAGGAATCGAAACAAATAACCCAAGGCCGGCGAGAATTAGTCCAACAAAATTAATAAGAAAAAAAATCGCTGAATGCCTAAGAAGCGACAGGCTTGCTGTAATGCCAACGCTTTCGAAAATCGCGCCTTTACCTTCCCACTTCCGGTCCAGAACCAGAAAAGGAGCAATAAAAAATCGGGAGAAAATATACAAACCCGGAAAAACAAAAATGACAAGCCCAGAAAATGTCATCAGTAGCAGGATATAAAAAGTCAATGTGAAATGAAAATAATCACGCAAACCTAAAAATAACATTCGATAAGGTACTTTGCCAATATCGTAGATATAGAGCATCTTGCTAATGATAATAATCGGAAAAGATGGAATAAATAGTATTGCAATAAAAATAAGAATAATGTCGATAATAAGCAACTGCGAAACTACAATAAGAATAAAGATTGCAAATAAAAGCAAAATATAAATTCCAAAAATGATGAAAATAAATACGCCATATTCTCTTAAAGCCCGCCAAGCAAAAGATAAAGCGGCAGCGGAATCAAAATTTCTTTCCATATCAGTCATTGGGTTAGTAATTCAAAAAAAGAGAGCCGAAACCGGCTCCCTTTGAAATCCCTATTTTCATGATTTTATTTAATCTGTCCAACAATATCGAACATTGGAAGGTACATAGCCACCAAAAGTCCACCTATGACCACACCCATGATAACAATAATCACCGGCTCGATCATCGATGTCAGGTTTTTGACGGCTGCATCGACTTCTTCATCGTAGAAATCGGCGATTTTTGTAAGCATTCCTTCCATATCACCAGTTTCTTCACCGACATTAATCATCTGAATTACCATCGGCGGGAAGACCTTGCTCTCTTCGAGCGGCGCAGTAATCGTATCACCCTCGGAAATCGCCATCATAGCTTTTCTGATAGCCTTTTGCAGAACGAGATTGCCTGCCGTTTTCGATGTAATATTCAAAGCATCTATGATGTTAACACCACTTCCCATAAGTGTACTCAAAGTACGGCAGAAACGCGCAACGGCAGTCTTGCGAAGCAAGTCGCCTAATAAGGGAGCCATCAATTTGCCTTTATCAATATAATATTTTGTTTTCGGTTTTTTATTAAGAATAGAGAATATTACTATAAAAAGCACAATACCAATTCCAATAAAAAGGACATTAGACTTCATAAAATCACTGATCTGAAGGACGACTTGTGTCGGTTTGGGAAGTTCCGCATTAAGGTCGGAAAACATCTTGGAGAATATCGGCACAATCCAGGTAAGCATAATAAATGTTACCGCGACACACATAAATGCCATCAGCGCAGGATATATAAGTGCGCCCTTGACTTCGCGAGCCAGCTTATCAGCCTTTTCACGATAAACTGCCAGCCTCTTTAGAACCGTTTCCAAAGCACCACCAATTTCGCCGGCCTCTACCATATTAACATAAAGATCATCGAATATCTTCTTATGCCTTCCAAGAGCAGCCGCCAATGTCGAACCAGAGCTAACCGAATCACGAATGCTATTTATAACGCCACTAAATATCTTATTAGACTGCTGTCCACCGAGAATATCAAGACATTGAACAAGCGGCAAACCAGCTTCGATCATCGTTGCAAATTGCCTTGTAAATCTCGATATTTCAATAGCCTTGACGCCTGACCCAATGACGATATTGATGTCTTTGGGCTTTTTCTTGATCGTGTCGACAACAACACGCTGTTTTCGAAGGAAGCTTTGAACCTCATCCTTCGTCTTGGCCTCGAGAACACCTCCGACCTGCTGGCCGCCCAATGTATGTCCGCTGTATTTAAACTCGGGCATTTTCCATCACCTTCTTTATCTTCTTTGCTGATGTTGTGCTTTTAGCCTGGAACGAGCGATTATATCATTTAATTCCTGCACATCCGATGATCTTTCCATAGCCTGCTCGAGACTGATCTTCCTTGCCAGATATAGATTTGCCAGAGATTGGTTCATAGTCATCATACCATATTTCTGTCCTGCCTGCATCGAAGAATACAATTGATGTATCTTGTCTTCTCTTATCTGTGCCCGTGTTGCCGGCCTTGCGACCAGAATCTCGGTTGCACATGCCCTTCCGCCGCCGATTTTCGGGATTAGCTGCTGGGTAAGAACTGCCTGAATAACAAATGATAATACAACCCTAATCTGGGTCTGCTGGGCAACCGGGAAAACATCGATAATTCTATTTATGCTCTCTGCAGCAGAATTTGTATGCAATGTCGCAAAAGCCAAATGGCCGGTTTCAGCAATCTGCAAAGCAGCCTGCATAGTTTCCAGGTCGCGCATTTCACCGATGAGTACTACATCCGGGTCTTGCCTGAGGGCATACTTCAATGCCGATGAAAATCTTATCGTATCAGAGCCGACTTCTCTTTGGTTCACAAGGCAATTCTTATGTCTATGCACAAATTCGATAGGATCTTCTACGGTTATAATATGCGCATGCCTCTCTACATTTATCTTGTCTATTATGGATGCTAAAGTCGTTGATTTTCCGCTTCCTGTAGGGCCGGTAACAAGGACAAGGCCGCGAGGATAATCGGCGAAATTAGCAATAACGGGCGGAAGCCCAAGTTCGGAAAAGCCGAGTATCTCAGTAGGAATAACACGAATAACAACTGCAACATTTCCACGCTGCAGAAAGATATTGACTCGAAATCTAGCGAGTCCGGCTATTCCAAATGATAAATCCAGCTCCCAGTTCTCTTCGAATTTCTTCTTCTGCCTTTCGGTCATTATGCTATATGCAAGCTTTTTGGAAGATTCTGGGGTAATTGAGTCCAGATTCATTCTGGTTAGGTCGCCATCTATTCTTAAAACTGGAGGCGAATTAACAGTCAGATGCAGGTCTGAAGCATCACGACGAACCATCTCCTCCAATAGGAATTTCATTGAATAATTGCTTTTATCTCCCATATTAGCTCCATTTCAGATAGATTCATTAACTAAATTCATTCGTATCTTTATACAATATACAAATTCAAATCTAAAATGCAAGATTTTAGCCAATTTACAGCAAACATTCTCATTTAATAGCTTACAAAATTGCTTTTTAGCATCCACATCAAACATAATCGGTTATTTTTCTTTGATTTTCATAAAAACTTGCTAAATTCAGGATAAAGTATTATTGGTAAGTGAGAGATGTATGAAAAAACTTCTATTATTAATAATTTTATTAACTGCTTTGAGCGGTTTTTCTTCCGAGCTTCTGTCTCTCGATGATTTGATAGATGCTGCCTTTTCGGATAATCCACAAATCCATTCTAAGGAATATGAGCTTAAAGCGTCTCAGACTGCGAGGTTTTCGGTATATTCGAGTATCTTGCCCAAAGCGGATTTGGGCATGAGATATACCTACCTCGGTGAAGTGCCTTACCTTGCATTCCCGGATGAGCTTTCTTCCATGATGCCAGAAATGGGCAAGATAGAGATGGGCAAACACGATAATTACGACCTCACGCTTTCACTTCAGCAGCCAATTTTCACAGGGCTTTCTCTTTACCGGGGCATAAAACTTTCAAATATCGATGTCGAGCTTAAGGATATCGAATATGACAGGGCCAAATCAAATATTGCACTCGATGTAAAAAAGGGTTATTATAATCTCATAAGAAGCATATCATCATTAGCCACAGCACAAAAAGCCTTCGATGGGCTGACTGCCCATTATAAGGACATAAAGAATCTCTATGACAATGGCCTCTTAGTAAAAAACGATCTTCTTCAGGTCGAGGTCGCTCTCTCCGAGATGGAGCTTAATCTCATAAGAATCGAACATGCGATAGACCTTACCAGGCAAAATCTTTCTACCCTGACGGGAATAGATGCAGAAAAAATTAATATCGATACGCTTCTTAGCTATAATAAATCCCGATTTAGCCCCCAGGAAGCCGAATCTCTGGCGATTTTGCATAATTTCGATATGATGCGAATGGATGCAGGACAAAGAGCAGCACGTCAAAATGTCGGGCTTAATATTGCTAAGCTGATGCCTACTCTCGCAGTCGCCGGCAATTATCATTACAAAAACCCTACACAGGATCTCGAAGAAGCATGGGAAGATAGCTGGGATGTATCAATTGTCGCAAACCTAAATGTATTTAGCTGGGGACACGATATTGCAAAGATTCAGGAAGCCAGGTATAAAAAGAAGGCCTATGAGAAAACGATGGAAAATGCCGAGAATATGATAAGTCAGGGAGTTAATGCCATCATGATCGGGCTTCAGGAAGCAGAATTTTCGATAGAAATCTCAGAAGCGGAAATCGTGCAGGCCGAAGAGAACCTTCGTATTACATTAGACCGCTTCAAAGTCGGCGATGCGACAAATACCGAAGTTTTAGATGCCGAAGCTTCACTCTACCGCGCAAGAAATAATAGGATCAATGCCATTTGCGACCATAATATCAAAAAGGCTGAGTTATATTCTATAATCGGTTATATCAGATAAATCCAACTTTAGATGCCGCTAATATCTAAATCTTTTGGATAAGTTATAATAAACTTAACCTGAAATTCCGCAGATTCGCCTGCCTGGATTTTGCTATCCCACTTGAAAATTCCTCTTTCGATGTCATCTTCATCTATTTCGGGCAATATCTCGATATTATCGATTTCGATTTGATCATTCTGTGGTACAGGAATCTGTTCATAGACTGAAATATCTATCTCTCTGGATGTATTATTTTCGATTTTAGTAAGATATGCAAAGACTCTTTTCTTCTTGCCACCGAATATTCCGCTTTTAGAAGCGAAATCTTTCATAAGCTCGCGCTCTACCTTGATAGCCTCGACAACCCCAAGCGACATTTCGATTTCTTCGCCAGGTGCAATATAGCCGATACTGGTTTTGCCGATATAATTATTGCCATTGAAGAGTGCGACATTTCCTGGAAGCAGCGGAAAGTCTGTTGAGTTTTCAAATTCTGCGCTCAGATATGCTCTTTGCGAAAGCTTTGGAACGGTAACATAGGATTTCTCTGACTGAAATTTTTCGATTGATATTGTCAATTTATTTGCTCTATTATCGGCATCGATTGTCTGTTTGCCCGGAATTCTAAATTGGACACTTCCTCCACCAATATCGACAGCTTCTGCCTGCATGGAAGCCATATCATATTCGGGTTCAGCCATTTTTTGGGGTGCAGCTGTCATTGCTTCATCGGCCATTTCATATCTAGCATTCGATTTTGCAAGCCCCGATCGAGATGCAGGTGCTGGAGGCTGGTAAATATTTAGATACCATGGATTTAGCCTGGGATATGTAGCGCCAAGAGATGGTCGCGATGTAGAAAGCATTACCTCGGCATTGTTCCAGCTTTCGCCTGTTCTCTGTCGGACTATGCCATAATATGTCAGCTCGATTTCGCCATCATCGGGCAAGTATCGGACATCATACCCGGATGTCCATAATGCATTATTGACCGTATAGGAAAGCTCGACAGTCGCATTGCCTGCGCTTTTGCTAATTACTGGGAATTTTGCGATATAGCCTTTGTCTTTATTGTAGCCGAGGTTTTTCATTTCTTTCTGGAGATGTCTTTGTTCATCCTGGAGTTTTCTTTCGCTAATACCGAAATCCACTGTCATATCTGCGATATTCATATAGGATTCATGAAGAAATTGGTATGTCTTATCATAGGCTTCCGGATTGACCTTGCCATCTTTCAGCTCGGCAGCAGTAGATGATGCGGCCAATTTTCCGATTCCCTGAAGGTATTCCTTTTCAAGCTCCAGCGCATTTCTTTTTTGTCCAAGTGCATTAAGCTCATCCTGAATAATACGGAGCCTTTCTTCGATCTCGGCAATTCTCCCCGAATCGATCGGTGTATAGTTACGTTCCAGCTCGATACCACCGAATTTCATATCTTTGGTACCTTTGCCAGTGAGCCTTACTGATGAAGCATCGATATTGGACGGAATTCCATGTATTTCAAATTCATGTTCCCCAGATGAGCCAATGGAGATGCTCGCACTTCGAACAACACTGGCACGGTCAGGATAGACGGTTACTTTGCTTACCTGTGAACTTATTCCGAAACAGGAAATGGCCAAAAGCACAAAAAGTAAAATCATTTGCAATTTCATTTTGCCTCCTTTTTTTCAATTATACCAAATTTACACATTAAATATACTTTTAGCCATTGATTTATTAAGCCAGCTAAATATATCCTTAAGTAATTGATAAAATGCATCTTATGGGAAAACATTATCGGAACAAAAAAAAATCTAAAAAAATCCTTGCCTATATAAAAACATCCATTATCTTCTAATCGGTTCAATTGAATTTAATTGAATTAGGTTAGAAATAAATCGATTTATATATTTTAGATTTTCATGAATCTGCAAAAGCCCTGGTCGAAAAATTTGGGTGGATACAGATTCATCAGCAGGGGTGTGCTATGGACTTGATCCATATCGCGCCCCGCCAAATTTTTTAATCTTATTCCAATTTCAATGCCTATCCGATGCCTGATTAAAAGCTGACAGTTTATTTTATTTGTGATAAACAGGTCTTATTAGCACTCGCTCTTAGAAATATCAACTGATTTTTCAGTTTTTATCACACTGGCAATGTATAATCCGGTGATGCTTTTCTGAAATTTGAAATTCCGGCCATTTGGCCTGGCTCTGCCAGCGAGAAGTTCGCTAAAATTTCTATTCTTAGTAGAGCAATAGCCAATATTGTTAATTATAATCCATTTTTCGATGTCAGCAATACTGTCGCCATTGCACTGATCGCCTCGCCACGGCCCTCCGGCCCGAAACCTTCATGAGTCGTCGCCTTGATATTGATTCTTTCTGTTTCGATATTCAAAGAGCTTGCGATAGCAGCTTTCATTTCGGGTATATGTGTTTTTAGTTTTGGTTTTTCGCAGATTACGGTGCTATCGATATTTACTATCTGATACCCTGCGACTTTTACGAGATTGTTGGCCTTTTGTAGAAGGACTTTGCTGTTTATGTTTTTGTACCTATTGTCATTATCGGGAAAATTCGAGCCGATATCTGGCAATCCCGCCGCTCCCAAAAGAGCATCGATTATCGCATGAATCAGCACATCGGCATCCGAATGGCCGACAAGGCCTTTGTCAAATGGGATACGGATACCGCCCAGATATAATGGACGGTCCGTATCCAATCTATGTATGTCGTATCCTATTCCTGTCCTATTCAATTGTGATCAACACCTTTTCATTTTCTTCATCGACTTCGACGAGAGTAAATGGCCCTTCATGGGACATGCCATCTATTAGTTCCGTTACCTGTTCGATATTTTTCAGCTCATCGACATTAATGCCCTTTTCTTCCATGCTTTCACGGGCTTCTTTGGGCATCATTGTGGAGAATTTTCCGCCGAGTTTAAGAGCGATCTTGGCTACTGCAAGCGGTACACTAACATTGACCTTCGGCTTCTCAGAACCATTCTCCCATACCCTGACTTTCAGCCAGTGAGCCTTGGATTTGCTGGCCTGAATCTCTTTTTGAGGCTCGGGCTTCTCGCCGATTGCTGCCAGAAGCTTCGAGGCTTCTTCGGTGCTAATTTTACCTTCTTCGAGCATATTGAGTATTTGTAGTCTTTCCTGGCTCATTTCATTCCTTTAGTTGATATGTTTTCTTTCTCTTCTTCGTCTTGATTTTTCCAGACAATGCGCTGTTCCGCATTGTCATACTTTTCAGGCTAAAACATCAGTAAAGCCTTTTGGGTATATATGTTATATATGGCTTTAAAAGAGTCGTTCTCTTGCATTGAGTTTTTCTATGTTGGCCTTCAATTTATCCATTAATTCTCCTTGTTATTTTCCTTCTTCTTCTAATTCTATCGAGGTTTATTCGAGCATTGAGTCTATCGAGCCTTGTCATGGTATTTCCTTTCTTAAAATATTCTTGGTTTTGGCAATAAGTTTTGCAGGTATTCCAGTTTTTCGAAAGCTTCATCCAGTGATATCTTTCTTTCCCTGAGTTTCCTGATGATTTCTTGTTCTTTCTGAGACATGATTCCCCCTATGTCTAAAGCTTAGTCCTCATCTGTTATTATGATGGCCTCTTCGCAATCATCTTCGATATTAGCCTTAATTTTGACTTTCATTTTTCCCTGCGGTTCTTCCTGAGCTTCATCGATATATTCATCGACATCTGTATGCAGGCTTTCTACGAGTTCTTCGAGATTTTCTATCATTTTCATTTCGACATCTCCATCGAGTACTTTGATTTTTAATGTATTTTCTGCCGACCCAATTTTGATAATATGCCTATCGCTTCTTTCTGTGCTTTGGAAATCGGTTTGATTATGGAAATTGCCATCCTGTATTTCAACAACCAGCGCCATATTCAGGCCTTCGGCAAGCTCGAGAACGATATCGCCGGAATAAGAATTTATTTTGCCAGCAAAGCTCTCAATCGCCCTGACATTTATATCACCGGAATAGACATTGCCCTTGATATTTCCGCCGACAATTGCCATATCGATATCACCGCTATAGGAATTAAACCGGCATTTGCCGGCGATATTTTTCGCAGTGATATCCCCCGACATATTTTGAATCGCAATATTTGCCATTTGTGGAGCAATCATATCGATATCGCCGCTGGTGCTCTGGAATGCAATTGCTCTGCCTCTTCGTACAGCCTTCTGCTGCTGGCTTTTATTCCTGAAAAGCACGAGGTCTTCATCGACTCCACTGATCTTTATATCGCCAGACATTTGATTAATCGTGATTTTATCTGCGCCTTCAAATTTCCTTTTGTCATCATCGAAAATCTGTCTTCTGGCATCTTCGATGTGTTTTTCGATATCCATTTTGGACAGTTTTTCGGAGACAATCTGCGGTATTCTTTCGATATTTTTCATAAGGTCTTTTGGCATCTTTGGTGGCCTGGGTTTTCTTCGATATGGCGAAGGATTGATCGCTTCCAGCAGCCTTTCTGCTTCATCTGAGTTTATTTTGCCCTGGTCGAGCATATTCAGAATCATCATAGTTTCGTCATTCATAGCCTACTCCTTCTTGAGTCTTTTGAGCGCTTCTTCGACAGAAAGTTCGCCATTTTCGATGCTTCCTAAGATATCCAGCCTATGTTCAACAGACTTTTTGCCAGAAACCGGATTGCCGATAGCCGCATTAATCTGGTCGAGCCGGGACTTGACCGTGGGATAGCTGATTCCCAGAATTCTTTCGACTTCTTTGATACTGCCATGCGCTGCAAGGAAGACCTTAACAAATTCGGCATCTTTCGGTGAAAGCCTCGCAATAAGGTTCTGCTTGAATTTTCCCTGAATCTTTATTCCGCATTTAGCGCATCGATATTCCGTAACTTCGAGGTCTCCATCGCAAACCGGGCAATTTGTAAGAATCTTCTTCATAATTTCTCCTTTTCAATTCATCTTCACAAATTAATATATGAATCAAATTGACAATGTCAAGATTAAAATTAACATTTTCAATCTTTTTATTAACTTTGTTAATATCGGTATTAATTATATTAACTTCAGGCCAATATTTGCGATTTTTGTCAAACCGATAGCCTGCAATATTAAAAAATTGTTTAAGATGGGATTCTCTTTAATATAGCACGGTTGTTTAACACATTAATAAAAATTATACCTAAATTCTCATTATTTATTATATTTTATGCTGTCATTCTTAGCTTAGGAGATGGATATGCCAGAGTTTTTTGAAGCCTTAAAAGAAAAGATAATGGTCCTGGATGGCGCTATGGGTACTCTGCTCTATTCGATGGGTGCGCCAAAAGGCCATTGCTATGATGAGCTAAATCTATCAGATCCCGAACTCATAAAAAGCGTCCATGGCGGATATATCCTTGCAGGTGCAGATATTATTACCACAAACACATTTGGCGCAAATCGCAATATTCTCGATTCCTACTATGACCTCGGCGCCAAAACATGGGATATCAATTTCCGCGGCGCGAGGATAGCTCGAGAAGCTGTCAAAAAAGCTGCTGGGGCAAAGCGCGTATTCATAGGTGGCTCGATTGGCCCTGTTACAAGGCCGATGGAAGAACAGCCGCATTTGGATGAAGACGAAGCCAGAGCCCTATTTATCGAACAGGCCGAAGCATTAGTCGATGGCGGTGTCGATATATTCATACTCGAGACATTCGCCGATACGCGAGAGCTTATGATAGCTTATGAAGCCATTAGAAGCATAGATAATGCGATTCCCATAATCCCGATGATGACTTTCACATCAGATATTCGGACCATCTTCGGAATTGCCCCAATGGATGCTGCCGAGACGCTCAAGAGGTTCAATACAGATATCGCCGGAGTCAACTGCAGCATCGGCCCGCAGGTAGCTGGCGAAGCATTGAAAGAGATGGCGAGAGCATATCCCAATTATCTGGCGATTGCGCCGAATGCCGGAAGAGCATCATTTGTCGATGGTTCTTTCATATATCCTGCGACTCCCGAGTATTTCTATAATTTCGCCAAAAGATCGATTTCTATGGGGGCATCTATTATCGGAGGATGCTGCGGCACCACTTTCGAGCATATCGAAGCCATTAGCAATGCGACAGAAGGTGTATTGCCAAAGCCAAGAAAGTTGCCAAAAGAAAAATACATCTCGCCGAGCAAGATTATAAAACTCGGCGAATATCGAAAAAACATACTCCATAAAAGCCTCGAGAAAACCAAACTCACATTCACAGCCGAAATCGATCCACCAAGAAATGCCAATCCGAATAGTGCGATAGAGGCTGCTAAGTATCTGAAAAAAATCGGCTTCGATACCGTCAGCGTTGCCGATTTGCCTTTGGCGAGGCTCCGCATGAGCGCGATGCCACTCTCGAGAATACTCATCGACGATGTCGGCCTTGATGTTATACTCCATTTCACAGCAAGGGATAGAAATATTATCGCCCTGCAATCCGACCTTCTGGGCGCACATGCTATGGGAATCAAAAATATACTGGCATTAAGAGGCGATCCGCCAGCTGTCGGCGATTATCCTTTCGCAACAGGAGTTTACGATGTCAATTCAAGAGGCCTTGTAGCTATACTTTCCAAGATGAATAGGGGACTCGACCGGCTGGGCAATCAATTCAAAAATAGCACTAATTTTACGGTAGGTGTCGCAGCAAACCATGAGCTTCGTTCCATCAAAAGAGAAATCGAAAGGCTGGAGCAGAAAATCGAAGCCGGAGCACATTTCATACAGACGCAGCCGGTTTTCGATAGTGAAAATTTCAAGCATTTCACCTATGAGCTGAAAAAACGCGGCCTTCTGAAAGATGTGCATATTGTCGCCAGTATCCTTCCGCTATATAGCTATCGAAATGCCGAATTCCTGCATAATGAAGTCCCGGGTATCTCTATTCCGATGAGCTATCAGCTAAGAATGAAATCAGCAGACAATCCAAGAAATGAAGGCGCAAAAATTGCATCTGAAATCCTAAATGAGATAAGGGACGATATCGCCGGAGTATGCTTTATGCCGCCTTTTGGCAAATACAAAGTCATTGAAAAAATACTGGATAAATTATAATGCCAGTCTTTCGAGATATCGCAATCAAAATAGACCCACGCCGAATAATCAAAAGACTCGGCCATAGAAAGGGCATGGAGATTGGCGAAAATCTCATAGAAAAAATCCATGAAAATATTCGTATCGCTTATTCACTAATCGAGCCAGCACTCGCTATGCAAACAATCGAAATTCTCGAAAAGAGCAAAAACAAGCTAGTCTGCGAAAAAGATTTCGTGATAGGCGGTGAAAAGATTGCTGAATTCATGAAAAATTCCCAAATGATTACCCTATATGCCGCAACAATCGGCCCGGAACTGGAAAGCTATCAGGCAAAGCAAGAAAGCGGACTGGATAAATTGCTGCTCGACATCATTGGCTCGGAAGCAACAGAGCAGATCGCGAGATGGTTCAATCGCAATCTTAAGACCGAAGCAAAACGCATGGGATTCTCGCTAACAAAGAGACGAAGCCCGGGTTATATGGATTTCGAGCTTTCGATACAAAAGAGCCTCGTCAAAATATCCGGCGGCGATGAAATCGGCATCGAGGTCAACCAGAAGCATTTTTTGATACCTCGCAAGAGTACTACCGGGATAATTGGGTGGATAGAGAAGGGAAAATAAGTCATCTTTGGTTCCATGTTAAGCCCAATTGATTGACCTCGATGCTATAATTACTTATAGCTACTATAATTCTGCATATTAGATTTACCATGGAAATGGCTTTTTTATTTGCTATTTGATTTTTTTTATATTATAATTACCATACAAATTAGAAAAAGGAGCCAACATGTTTTTCCAGCGAATCGAATCCGAGGGGCTTTCTCATTATTCTTATATATTCGGTGATGACACCGATGCAATCGTAATAGATCCACGTGTCGATAGCCATATTTATGCCTATCTGGCGCATTCAAAGGGATTGCGAATACGCTATATCCTGGAAACACATCGCAATGAAGATATCGTTGTAGGCTCAAGAGTTTTGTCTTCCTCTACAAATGCAGCCATATGGCATGCCGATAGCCAGCTCGATTATGAATATGGAAATCCAGTCTCGGAAGGCCAGGAATGGAAAATTGGCAATTATACAATCAAAGCTGTCGCAACACCCGGCCATACCGAAGGCAGCATAAGCTATATACTATACGATAAATCCGGCTCACCCTGGATGGTTTTCACTGGCGATTTGCTTTTTGCTGGTGAAGTCGGTAGATGTGATCTTTTGGGCGAAAAGAAGCTCAAGGAAATGGCTGGCAAAATGTATGATTCGATATTCAAGAAAATTCTGCCACTTGGCGATGGCGTTGTCATCTGCCCGGCTCATGGTGCGGGTTCTGCTTGCGGAAGCAAGATAATCGACAGAAAACCGACAACCATAGGCATGGAGAAGAGCCTGAATAAATACCTTAAAGCCGAAAACCGTAAACAATTCATCGATCTGGCCAGCCGAATGATTCCAAGGCCGCCGTATTTTAGATTGATGGAAAAATATAATCTATCAGGTGTTCTATATTGCAATTCCAGGCTGGATATAATGCCACTCGATGCCAATGATTTCGCAGATGCTTGTAAGGAATGCACTATTTTGGATATTCGCGAAGAGACAGCATTCGCCGCAGCGCACATTCCCGGCTCGCTATCGATTAATTCGAGCCTGGTTGCCAGATATGCCGGCTGGTTTATAGATTATAATAAAAAGCTTATCCTGGTTGCAGAGCCGGATGATGCTGTTTACATTACGAGAACTCTAGCAAGAATCGGTTTTTTCGAAATGGGTGGTTTTCTATCTGGCGGAATTCTTTCATGGCATACTTCGGGCAAGGCGACTGAATCGATCGGCACGATTAATGTAAAGGATTTCTGCGAGCTTCTCGATGGCGAGCAACTCCTCCATATTCTCGATGTCAGGAGCGATGGTGAACTGGAAAATGATGGCAAAATACCAAATTCGCAGCATATCCCGCTTCATGAGATACCCCAAAGAATAGACCAAATTCCCCGGCAGCTCATGGTTTACATATTCTGCGGTTCTGGGGTGCGTTCGATGGTGGCGGCGAGTTTCCTCAAGCAAAATAGATTGAAAAATCTAACGGTAGTGCTTGGAGGATTCGCCGGGTGGAAATCGAAAACATGCAGCATCGACAAAGGCGAATAACAGCAAAAGCGCTCTTTAACTAAATCACATTATTTCCAATTTATGGTTGACTTGTAGATAAAAATCTAAATTTTTATATCTATCGTTCGATACATTATCGAAGAAATGTCCATTGTCTCTATACCAAAAGGTAAACCTTGGCTCCAAATAACAAGAAAATAGCTCAATTAGAAAAGAAGATTCAGAATTTGCAAGAGGAGCTTCTATCAAAAGAAAAGCAGATATCTATATTGCAAAAAAAAGACAGGATGCTCAAAGCCCTAATAGAAAACCAGGGGGAGGGCATTGCAATATTAGATAAAAATGAGAACTTTACACTCGCAAATCCTGCGCTATGTAGAATATTTGGAATAAATGATGATTCGATGGCCGGCAAAAATCTTCGTGAATTTACATCTGATAAAAATTTCCAGAAGATTATCCAGCAAACACAGCGCAGAAAAAAGGGTGAAATAAGCCGATATGAGATAGAGATAATAACAGCCGATAAAGCCAATCGTAACTTACTTGTTACATGTTCTCCCAAAACCGACAAAGATGGGAACTATATCGGCTCCTATGGAATCTTTCGAGATATTACAGAAATAATCGATTCGCAGAAAAAGCTGAAATCCAATCAGGAGCTTCTAAATGCTATTGCCCAGAATGCTCAGGATGCCATTATTATGGCCGATAATTCCGGCAAAGTTATCTTTTGGAATAAAAAAGCAGAAGATATCTTTGGCTACAGTTTTGAAGAAGCGAAAGGGAAAAATCTACACAGCCTTATAGCTCCAGAACGCTACAAAGCCCAACAAGAAAAATCATTTATAAGATTCCAGAAAAGTGGGAAAGGTGATGCCATAGGCAAAACTGTCGAGCTTTTTGCGATAAATAAAGACGGTGATGAATTTCCTGTAGAGCTTTCTTTATCCTCTGTAAATATAAATGATAAATGGCATGCTATTGGTATAGTAAGGGATATTACAAAAAGAAAGAATACTCAGGAAACATTGGAAGAAAGCGAAAGATTGAAAAACCTTATACTCAATTCCACCCATGAAAACTTCATCTATTTTGATCTCGAACTTAAGATAAAATGGTGCAATAAAGCCGCAGCAAAATCTGCACATAAAAAGCTGGAATATCTTATTGGTAAATATTGTTATAATGTTTGGTATAATTCCGACAAGCCTTGCAATAACTGCCCTGTATTGAAAACCAAGAAAAGTGGAAAACCAGAGCAAGCCGAATTACAAACACCAGATGGCCGGTATTGGCTGGTTAGAGCTTATCCCATATTCGATAAGGAGCATAATCTAAAAGCCCTCGTTGAGTTCACGCAGGATATTACAGAAAGAAAAGCCAATGAGCAAAGACTACGCGAATCCGAAGAAAGGTTCCGCATTCTTGTCGAGTCTGCTCCGATGGCTATACAAATGATTAGAAATGGCAAATTCATCTATGCGAATCCCGAAAGCGCAAGGATAATGGGTTATGACAATATCGAAGAAATCATTGGCAAGGAAGCTATTACCACCCTGCCCGAAGAAGAAAGAGACAAACTCAGGCAAAGAATGGAAAACCTCAAGGCCGGCCAATCAAACCCTCCAATTGAAGTTAAGCTATATACTCCGGATGGCCGTAGAGTCTGGTCTATGTCAACTTCTGTGAAAATAATTTTGGACGGGGAGCCAACGATTATCATCGTAGGACAGGATATTACTAAACAAAAAAATCTGCAGGCGCAACTTATTCAAACTCAAAAAATGGAGACAATCGGCACGCTTGCCGGTGGTATCGCTCATGATTTCAATAATCTTTTAACTCCGATTATGGGGTATTCCGAAATGGCACTGCTGGATATCGATGAGGATTCGGTGAGCTATAATGATATTCTCCAGATCAAAAAAAGCGCCGATAAAGCAAAGAAAATTGTAAAACAACTTCTTTTATTTAGCCGTGATTTGTCAGAAGAATCCGGATATGTAGATTTAACATCGGAAGTACAGCAGTCATTGAGATTAATCAGAACAACAATTCCAATCACTGTCAAAATAAATGAAGATATTATAGATGAGAAAATCATAGTGAAGGCCGATAGCGTCAAAATCAATCAGATGCTTATGAATCTTATCACAAATGCCTATCATGCCATCGAAGATTATGGAGTCATAGATATCAAATTGGAAAAAGAAATTCCAAATGACAACTTAAAGAACGAATATGAGTTGCAAAAGGATGTATATGCAAAGCTGACCATTTCCGATGATGGCGAAGGAATGGACAAAGACATGTTAGCGCGCATCTTCGAGCCTTTCTATACAAGCAAAGAAGTCGGAAAAGGCACTGGCCTGGGGCTTTCTGTCGTGCATGGAATAGTCAAAAGCTATGGTGGCTGCATCGATGTCAAAAGTAAAATCGGCCAGGGTTCCATTTTTATTATATATCTGCCAATTGCCCACAAATCAGATGCTATCGATAATGATAATAGTTCATATAATTCCCAAATAATCGGCTCTGGCAATAAAAACAAAACGATACTTGTTATAGATGATCAAAAAGAGAATAATGAAGTAGTATCGGTTATTCTGGAAAAATTAGGTTATGATGTAATTTCGATTTGCCGCGCTTTGGATGCTTTCCAAATCTTAGATAACAAAGACATAGCCATGATTCTATCAGACATAACAATGCCGGATATCAATGGTATCGACCTTGTCAAAAAGATCAGAAAAAATGGCAATAGAATTCCGATAGCTCTTATGACCGGCTATTCCGAGCTGGTAACATCGGTTAATATCAAGCAATTCGAAATAGATTATGTGCTTAAAAAACCAATCGAAATTCACTCATTGAAAGCAATGCTGGATAAAATTCTCGGTTAATTGTTCCATGCATCAAATCTCACCAATAAATGCAAAAATATAGATTTTATGTTGCATTAGAAATGCTTTGCTATTAAATTCATATTAATTATGACTTTATGAAGAAAAATACTGTTTAGAATTTATGAAATAATTAATAATCATACCAAGGAGGCAAAATGGCTTTCAGTAAGACGACACGCGAAGGCTACAAGGAAGAGCTGAAAAATCTTGAAGAAAAAGGCATATTCAAACAGGAGCGATATATTCATAGCCCTCAAGATGCCGACATCAAGGTGGAATTTCCCGAAGGCGCAGATCTGGAAAACGTAATCAATATGTGCGCCAACAATTACCTTGGGCTTTCCAGCCATCCAGAAGTGGTAAAAGCAGCCCATGATGCTCTTGACCAGCGTGGTTATGGAATGAGTTCTGTTAGGTTTATCTGCGGCACACAGGATATCCATCGCGAGCTGGAGGAGAAGCTTACAGAATTTCTCGAGACAGAGGATACGATTCTTTTCCCAAGCTGTATGGATGCTAATGCTGGAGTTTTCGAGGCAGTTTTCGATGACCGTGATGTACTTATTGCCGATAGGCTTGTACATGCTTCTATCATCGATGGCATGAGGCTTTGCTCCGCCCTTAATGAAAGCTTCAAACATTCCAATATGAAACACCTCGAGAAAAAACTCCAGATCTATCAAGACAAGCGTTATCGTTGTATCGTAACCGATGGCGTTTTCTCGATGGATGGTGATACGGCTAAACTGGACCAGATTGTCGAATTGGCAGAAAAATATGATGCCATGGTCTTTGTGGATGATTCCCATGCCTCGGGCTTTATTGGCAAAAAAGGCAAAGGCGTTCATGAAAAATACGGCGTCCTTGGTAAAATCGATATTATCACAACAACTTTGGGCAAGGCTCTTGGTGGAGCATCCGGCGGTTGTGTTTCCGGCCGCAAAGAAATTGTCGAGATGTGCCGTCAGAAAGCCAGGCCATATCTCTTTTCCAATGCTATGCCGCCCGTTGTCGTCGGCGCTGCTAATAAGGTAATGGACATCGTTATGTCATCCACAGAACGCCGCGATAAACTCGAGAAAAATACCGAATTTTGGCGCAAGGGCCTCGAAGATGCCGGTTTTGTTTTAGTAGATGGAGATACACCGATTGTGCCTGTTATGCTATTCAATGCCAAGCTATCGCAGGATATGTCCCGCGACCTATATGAACTCGGCATATATGCAATAGGATTTTTCTTCCCGGTCGTACCACAGGGCAAAGCAAGAATCAGGACACAGATATCGGCTGCCCATGAGATGCATCATCTCGAAAAAGCGCTCGATGCATTCAAGAAAGTCGGCAAGAAGTATGATATTCTTGGCAAGTCCAAAAAAGAAATCATAGAAATGTACGGTAGATAAAATTTAGATTTATAACAATAGGCCCGGCTATCTCCGGGCCTTTTCTTCGAAAGGAGATGATATGTGGGATCATAAAATGATCGAATCATCGCTCGGTGTTTTTGAAGATACCGAAGTTTCTGAAAATTATATGGGTAGATTCTTTATAAACCGCGATACAAAGCCTTTGACTGCTGCCGAAAAACAGACTATCGATGAGTTCAATATGATTACAAGCGCAATGGCAATAATGATTTACATTGCCGAAAAGGACGATGAGATGGAAAAAGAAGAGCACGATATTATCATCGAACAGATGTTTTTCCAACTCAAACAGCGCCATAAAGAATATGATGAACTTTCGGAAAAATATGGAAGGAAAGAAAGAGAAATCGCCCAGAAAGTATTCGACAAACTAATGAAGCGGTATAAAAAAGAGGGCCTTCACATCGATCAGATTATAAAGTCTATTAATATTGTATTCAAGAATAATCCATATAGCAAGAATTTCATCCTGAGGCTCTGCTACTATACAGCTCTTGCAGATAATTGCCTGGAGCAGCCTGAGATGGAAGCAATCGATAAAATTGCAGCCCAAATGCATATTTCACCATCCGAGCATGAAAGAATCAAGCTGGAAGTCGCAGATGAACTGGGAATGGACGGTGAGAATCTCTGCTGATTTAAATATTTATGTGGCCAATATCTCAAAATTCAGTGTCAACACTGTTTGTGATTTGTCTAAGAAGAAGATAATCACGTTATGATTTAGGTAATTGCCTAAGAATTGACACAAAGCTTAGTTGACGGCTTTGTTTTTTTATTGTAATACAATAAGGCGATTTTTACTTCCATTAAAAAGGTTTTTTAAGGCATAATCAACAAAAAGATTACCATGAATGGACTTGAGTTTCTTCATGCCCATTCTTCTCTTCATCGAGTTCGGTTATTCCTGGCAAGATGCACCTCTGCAGAGCTTGCTTCCGCTTCTTCGAACATAATATATAGAAGTCATCATGTTTCATAAACAAATCCTTTTTGCTTCAATTTTGGAATATAATCACATAAATACTTGACTATAATCGGATAAATATCTGCCTTTCTATGATTATATCTGAACTCCATCTCTTTTATGTAAAGTGGGAATTTAGCTGGCGATATTCCATGATATTTAATCTGAAGTTCCACAGCCATTTCAACAACTACCCCAATCCACGCAAGGCCTTGCGCTGATTTGGGGGTTCAC
>JBKHBT010000054.1:0-21893 GCA_046542255.1 Candidatus Zixiibacteriota bacterium
ATGGATATACTTGTTTCCGGCGGTCTTTTGCATGATGTGGGCAAGGTTTTAGAGTATGATAAGTTAGGTAATAAAATAGTCAGAGGAAAGATTGGCAAAAATCTTTGCCATTCAATATCTGGCGCTTCTTTGGCACTTGAAATGGGCCTTCCAGAACATGTTGCACATATAATTGCAACACATTCGAAAGAAGGCGGCTCATATCCACGAACTATGGAAGCAAATTTGGTACATCATGCTGATCATTTGAATTTTGAATTATATAAGATTGAACTTAGCGCAAAATAATGGTTGCCATAATTTGGATTAGGCAATAAATTTGTTGACTTGTATGCCAATTCATTGTATTGAATCGGCAGAATTGAGAAAAGGATGGCTTAAAGCCATGCAATGGCTGCAAATGCGTGTCGTATTTGCAGAAATCACTGTTTAAGTGATTGAATCACTGATGAGGTGATTAATTAACTTTAGAATAATACATTCGGAGGATTGAATGAAAGGAGTAAATTACTGGAAGGTTTTTCTTGTGGTTGCAGTATTAATAGTCTCTATATTTTTCCTGCAATACTCTGTCCGGTATTACACAATGTCAGAAGATGCCAAAGAAGACAATCCCGCTCTTACTAAACAGCTAAGAGAAAAGGCATTCCGCCTTGGCCTCGATATTCAGGGCGGACTTCATTTGGTTATGGAAATCGATACTACAAAATTGCCAGAAGGCTTACAGAAGCTACCACTGGACGAATCCGAAGCAGTCATTAGAAGCCGTGTAGATGAGTTTGGCGTTACCGAACCGACTATTCAAAAGGTCGGTAGGAAAAGGCTAATAGTCGATCTACCTGGTATTTCTGATATCGAAACCGCAAAGAAACTTCTCAAAGGAACTGCATTGCTCGAATTCAAACTTGTTGCACCCGAAAGCCAGATTAATGCACTGGTTAAGAGCTTTGATAGGCTTTTATCACAAAACCCAGGGCTTTATAGCAAAGCTGCAGATACTTTGGAATATGCCGAAGAGGTAAAAGATACAGTTATCACAGAAGATGCCATTGCAGATGCGGCAAAAGCCAAACAGGATAGAACAGAGAGTCCTGTTCCGGATGATATCCTCGCAGACGAAAAGCTCGCCGAGGCCAAGGATACTGCAAAAGCCGAAGATAAAAAGCTCTCTGCCGATGATATATTCGGTGAAGATACTTCAGGCATGGATATACCAGATGAGCTTGTCGATGATCAGCAAGAGGAAGACATAAGCCGCTCACCATTCTCGGAAATAGTTATGGTTCGTCAGGGAATGCCTTGGCTTCTGGTCGAAGTCGGCGATGTTCAAAAAGTCGATAATATTATCTCGAAAGAGAGGGTCAAGGAAAAGATACCAAAAGGTTATGAGCTAAAATGGGGAAATCGCGAAATTGAGATGGATGATGGATATCTCTATAAACAGCTTTTCCTTCTTGAATCCCAGGCCAAGCTCACCGGAAAAGCACTCGAGACCGCCAGCTACAAAAGAGGCTCTGGAGCCGATTTTAGAAATGCCGGCAAGCCTGTAATCAACCTCGAATTCAATAGCGATGGACGGAAGGCATTTTCCAGAGTTACTGGCGCGAATATCAAAAAGCATCTTGCCATCGTTCTTAATAATGTAGTATACACAGCGCCACAGATTCAGTCGAGAATCACCCAGTCATCGGCACAGATCACTGGAATAGGTTCTATGGAAGAGGCTAGAGTTATCACGATCGTTCTTCGTGCCGGCGCACTACCTGCACCACTGAAGATCGAACAGGAAACAGCCATCGGCCCATCACTCGGCCAGGATTCTGTCAAAAAAGGCATTTTGGCGACTGTTATTGGTGCTGCCATAGTGCTTTTACTGATGATTCTTTACTATAAGATGTCGGGGATCGTTGCCGATTTCGCTATCGTATTGAATTTGATATTCCTGCTTGCAGTGATGACAATGTTCCGAGCTACGCTTACTCTGCCGGGTATTGCCGGAATTATATTGACGGTCGGTATGGCATTGGATGCCAATGTACTGATCTTCGAAAGAATTAGAGAAGAACTCAAACTCGGTAAAACAGTTGGCGCAGCCATCGAAGGTGGCTATTCGAGAGCATTTATGACAATTTTCGATGCTAATCTCACCACTTTCCTTACTGCATTTGTCCTATTTATGGTTGGAAGCGGGCCGATTAAAGGTTTTGCGCTGACTCTCATGATAGGGCTTGTATGTTCAATGTTTACTGCAATATTTGTTACACGCATTGTTTTCGATATCTATGTGGCAAAAGTTCATCCTAAAAAACTCAGTATTTAAGGAGGTGAGATTATGGAACTATTCACAAGTAACAATGTAGATTTTCTGGGAAAGCGTAAAATTGCTTTCATAATTTCTGGTACTATTATCCTGCTCGGCATAATCTTCTTCTTTATCAATGGTGGATTCAATTATAGTATCGATTTCACCGGCGGTACAATGCTGGAGGTTCGTTTTGACGAGAAAGTAGATGTTGGAGAGATTCGTTCTTTAATTCAAGGGCTCGGTGTCGGTCAACCGACTGTTCAGACATTTAGTTCTGGAGACAAAGAGAATAATGGCGTATTAATTAGATTCCAGGGCAAGCAGATCAAAGATACCGATGCGGATGTTTCATCGATTATAATATCAGCTCTCAAAGACAATTACGAAAGCATAACAGATGATAAGATCAGCACAGAACATATTGGCCCCAAAATTGGTAATGAGCTACGCGCAACTGCTTTGAAGGCGATACTTCTTTCGCTGGTACTTATGCTTATCTATGTATGGATTCGCTTCCAATTTAGATTTGGTGTTGCTGCTATCTTGGCTCTTATACATGATGTGCTTTGTACTCTGGCAGTATTTACGATTCTTAATCAGAGAATCAGCCTTACTGTTGTTGCCGCGCTTCTTACGATTATCGGTTATTCGATTAATGATACAATCGTCATTTCCGATAGAATCCGTGAAAATATGAAAGTCCTATTCCGCAAGAAATTCAGCGAATTGGTTAATACCAGCTTAAATCAGGTGTTTTCCAGAACGATTATTACATCGTTAGCTGTATTTTTTGTGGTGCTTTCGATATTCCTATTTGGCGGATCGGTTATTTTCGAATTCTCGCTGGCGCTTCTGGTCGGCGTGATTTTCGGAACCTATTCATCGATATTTATCGTCAGCCCGATTGTGGTTGAATGGGAGAAGCGGATGCCCAAAAAAGTATTAAAAAGATAATGTGATCTATAAATGATTAGATGCCGGTTGCTTTTGCGACCGGCATTTTTATTAGATGGGAGAAATATGATAAAACCCAGGCTATATCGTGGAATGCGTGACTATCTTCCGGAAGATATGATTCCCCGCGAGAATCTGATGGCAAAAATCAAGGAGACTTTCCGTCTCTGGGGTTTTGTGCCGGTTGAAACTCCCGCAATAGAATTAACTGAGATATTAAATGCCAGCAAGATGGGCACAGAGGCAACGAAGCTTATCTATCATATCGTCCATGACGATGGCCTCGCACTACGCTATGACCTTACTGTACCGATTGCAAGGCTTTATGCCGCCAATAGAAGAGAACTGGGACAACCTTTCAAAAGATACCAGATACAGCCGGTCTGGCGCGCAGAGAGGGCGCAGCCCAAGCAAGGCAGGTTCAGGGAATTCTATCAATGCGATGTGGATATTCTGGCTACGAAGAGCCTCGTGGCAGATGCCGAGATCGTTTCGCTGGCCGCTGCGGTTCTCGATGATATCGGTTTCGAGGACATCGATATTCAGGTAAATCACAGACAATTGCTTCATGGTATGGTCGAATATGCCGGTTTCGATGCCGATGCCGAAATGTCTGTATGCCAGTCGATGGACAAATTGGACAAAATCGGTGAAGATGGCGTGAAAAAAGAACTATTGGCCAAAGAATACAAAGAAGAGCATATCCAGAAGCTATTTGAGCTGAAGGATTATTCAATCGAAGATTTCAAAGATATCGATAATGAGCGTTTGCAAAAAGGTATCAGGGAATTGGATGAGTTTTTTAGCTATCTGGAATTTTTCGAGAATAGCTCATCGATACACTTTTCACCATCTCTTGCACGTGGCCTGGATTATTATACCGGGATTATTTTCGAGGCGCAATCGAAGGCATTGCCGAAGATCGGAAGCCTGGCTGGCGGCGGAAGATATGATGAGCTAATCGGCGTTTTCGATAAACAGGATATTCCCGCCGTAGGTATTACTATCGGACTTGATAGGATTTTGGTCGCTGCGCATAAAGCGGGTTTATTGGAAAAAAAACAGACCATTACCAAAGTTATGATCGCCTATTTCTCTGATAATACTCTTGAAGATGCAATAAAAACCGCAAATAAACTCCGCAGAGCCGGCATTTCCAGCGAAGCATATTTGCAGAATAAGAAGATGGGCAAACAGTTTTCCTATGCCGACCGTTTGAATATTCCTTTTGTTATCGTGATAGGGCCGGATGAGGCGAAAGACGATATCGCTCAGATAAAAATAATGGCAACTGGCGAGCAGTTCGAAGTCTCACAGGATGAAATAGTGGGCAAAATCCAATCTATTCTCGATGACCAGGAAGCCTGATGGCCTGAATAATTGAATGAGCAGTTTAGAGCAAAACCGGATTTGGTCGGATCGAATAATATCCAAAATCGACACATCATTTCGCCATAGATGGGAAATCTATGATGAGATAATAGAATGTGAGTCGAAAGATGCTGGTATCTGGCTGGACCTTGGGGCTGGCGATAATGAACATATCGAAAGATTCGGCCATAATTCTGACACTGCTATCGGAATGGATTTGATATTTCCCGGCCATCACATAGAAAACTATGTAAATGCTGATATCAAAAGTCTTCCAATTGCCACCCAAACTGTGGATCTTATCACTTTACGGTATGTTGTCGAGCATATCGATGATATAGAATCGGCATTTTCCGAGATGGCTCGTATTCTTCGTCCGGGCGGAAAGATAATTGTCCTTACCACTAATAGAAGAAATCCGATAATTGCGCTGGCATCTATAATACCTTTTGGCATAAAACAAAAACTTATATCATCGGTATTTAGGGTCGAACACGATGATGTTATGAAGACCTATCATAGGCTAAATACGCCTGAAAGATTCAAAAAGGGATTTAAGAATTTGAAATTAGATGAGATACATTATATTTCAGATTTGAACTATGCACGAAAGATAGTTTTTCTTATCTATCTTGCTCAGCATATCATAACCTATCCATTTCGGCCTATGCGTTCTAATATTATCGCTATCTACAAGAAAACTGACATACCAAAAGGCATCTAATTTCATCACGAAGCTTTTTTCTTTTCCGGCTGAAGATTATCTTTTGCTTTATTCAGAAGCAATAGCGCTTTATCGAGCTTTTTCTTAAAATGTATTACTTTTTCCTGCTCGATTCTATTCTTTTCTTCATGATTTACAAATTCCTTGATCTCATCTTGAATTTCAGAGAAGACATTTTCCAATGTTTCTATCTTTTCGATTTTTTTATTATTGTTTATAAATTCTCTTTGCTCATTAATTTTTTGATTGGCTTTCTTGAGTTCTGTATTTGCGGTTTTTAATTGCTTTTTATTTATCATTGCTTCTTTCTCATACTTTAATGATTGCGATATATCTCTTGTTATACCGACAACGGCGATTTCCTTCTGGTTTTTATTGAATATGAAAGACAGGTTTGTCTCGGTTTTGACAAAATGGCCATCCTTATGGATTTCTTCGCCTTTGAAAGAAAATGGCTTTAGATTTTTGCCTTTTTCTAGTCTATCGAGGACTTTTTCTTTGTATAGCTTTTCAAATCTCTTTTTTGATTCGGGTGTAAGAAGGCCGCCGATTTCGCATTCGAGCATTTCTCTGGCGGTGTAACCCATCATATTTTGCACTGAAGGGGTTATGAAATTCCTGTTTAATTGTAGATCGCTTGTCCAGATGACATCGGTTACATTTTCAGCGAGAAGGCGGTAATTCTTTTCTTTGTCTGCCAGCGCCTTTTCGAAATTCTTTTGCTCTGTTATATCGAGAATTATGCCATTTAGATATTTCAGCTCATTATTTGAATCAAGTACTCCCCTACCTTTGAAATGGAGCCATCTTTCACCCTGATTGGGTATGTCATATCGGACAATCTCGTCCAGCTCATGTGGTTTCTCGAAAGCACCGATGCAGGCTTTCAAGAATTCATCGATATGATCTTCATACATATTCTCTATCCATTTTTCGAAATGATATAGATTCATAATTTTTATATCGAAGATTTTGCAAACAGATGGGCTGGCAAGTTCTACAACTGGCATTAGTTTGCCCGGTTTGATTTGAAATATTGCATAGCCACTGGCATTATCGAATAGAGAGCGGAAATTTGCCTCTGATTCCTTGATATTATCCAGCGCTAGCTTTTTATCTGTGAAATCGAGAATAAAGCCCATAATATTGTTCTCATCGATCTTCAGGCTTGTAATATTGATAAACTTTTTAAGCCCACCCCTTCTATTACCTGTTTTAATTGCGATATCTATTTGTCCAGTATCTTTTTTATTCAGCGATATTAACACATCATCGATTTTCATTTTGGATTCTTCGTGAATAATATCTTCAAGGCCGATTTTGATAAGCTCATTAGAATTATAACCGGTAATTTCGGTGATTTTATTATTGACTTCGATGAAATTGCCATTGGCATCGAAGGCACAAACGCCGAGTGGCGCATTTTCGATATAGTGCCGATATTTTTTCTCGCTCTGGAAAAGGTCCTTTTCGTAATGTAGCTTCTGAAGATGAACCGAAGCCTGTTTTAGAAATATCTCAAGAATCCTATAGTCTTCCACCTGACTCTTTGATAGGATAATTGCATTGCCTAGAATATCATTATCTTTAGTAAAACCTATCAGATATTTATATTTGATATCAGTCAGGTCTTCGAATCTATCCGATACCGTTTTGGGAATTTGCGCGAAAGAAATTTCATGTATAGATTCTTCGAGTTCTAATATATTTTGCTTCTTCATTATTTCGTGAATCTTCCTATCTTCAATGGTATATTCATTGCCAATGATGGTATCTCCCAAAAGGTCGAGGGCGTTTTTGTATAGATGTTTTTCTGCTTTGATCGTTTCGACTGTTATACAGCTTTTGTCTCTATTATAAGAATTAATTAAGATGATACTATTCGGTATAAGAATTTGAATCTGCTCTGCGATATAATTATAAAGGTCATTAAAATTCCCCATGGATGCCAATTTAATCGATGATTCATAAAGAAATCTCATGGAGTATTCTTTCTTTTTGATATCGGTAATATCACGCATTGTACCTACGATATACCTTTTTCCATTATTTTCATCGATATATAATGATTTATTTATCGATACATAAGCTTCTTTGCCATTTCTCACTACATTAAGCACTGTATTTTTATCTTCGCCACTTAAGAGAATTTCATTGTCAGAATTAACAAATTCTGCTGCCAGTTTTTTGTCATGTATCGCATAATCGTCTTTGCCGATTAGCTCTTCTCTTGTTTTACCGAGGCTTTTGCAGGTTGCATCATTGATAAAAACCCATTTATGATTATGATCTTTAACAAAGAAGGGGTCTTTTATACTATTTAACGCAGCTTTTTGGAAATCGCGCGTCTTTTTAAGATTTGCTTGATTATTTTGTCTATCCGATATATCTCGTATAATAGTTATCATTCTTTTTGATGAAATATGTGCAAGCGATATTTCCAGCGGGAATCGGCTTCCATCCTTTTTAATACCAATGGATTCACCACGCCATTTGCCTTTCTGAGAAAGTATTGGCATGACTTTTTTCTCGAAATGGTTTATTAGGCCTTCCTGTTGAAAGGTTTTCCAGTTTCTGCCTACTAATTCGGAAGAACTGGAATATCCATACATAGAAACATATGCCTGATTGGCATATTCAATTTTTCCATCGCTATCTAGGATAGCGATACCATCGATCGATGCATTCATCGCAGATAGCTGCTCTCGAATACGCTTTTGGCTATTAGCTTCATCTGTAATATCGATTGCAGTAATGCCAATTATGCCATTTACCGGAAATGCTTGCAATAGCAGATAAACTGGTACTTTTCTGTCATAGGCCTGATATGATATCTTGATGCTATATGTCTTATCTTTGCTGATGGCTCTTTTAATATTTAGAATATCTTCAGCCTGAATTTCTGTAAAAATAAGCTGAATCCTGCGTCCAATTATATCGCTCTTTAATTTACCAAGCATGGCGGCAGCAGATGAATTGGCACGTATAATATTCATATCTGAATCCAAAGTCAAAAATATCTCCGGCGATGACTCGAAGAATGCTTTTAGGATTTCATGGTTTTCTCTAAGAACAAATGTCGAGTTCTTTCGAATAGATATATCTCGCATCGAAGCGATAAACGAGAGCAATTGCCCATTTTGAAATATCCCTTTGCAGGTAAAGCCCACATTGGCATACCTGCCATTTTTCTTTCTGAAGTGAAGGTCAATATCGGGATGTTTTCTTTTATGAACCCTTTCAGCAATTCGTCCTATGAACCCATCTCTTTCAGATGGGTATAAATTATCAGAAAATTCTGTATATATTAGTTCTTCGGGACTATAGCCAAATGAGTCAATACTATCTGAAACATATATAATTTTACCAGATATTGAAATCTCAAAGAATACATCATTGCTGTTGGATATAATTTTTTGGTATTTGAGATTATTACTTTTTATTGTGTTTAGAGTCCTCTCCCATATAATTATTTCTTTCTCGAGCTCATTTTTCTTTTTCAAGATTCCATGTAAATGTTCGCTGTAATTCTCCAGTTGGCCATCTAATAATTCTTTAATGGTCTGTTCATATTCACATTTTTTGTTTTTGATATAGCTAAAATAAAAACCTCCTACAATAGACATAAAATATGCAGCGATGACTACCATTACGATATTGCTTTTTTGAAGATGCCCCATATTTCCAAATAAATACAACTCTGCTATCGTAGCTAGCATTATCGATGACAATAGAATGATTGCATTTCGGTATTTTAGGCCAGAAACAATGATAATCATAAAAAAGAGAATGGGTACAAAATAAAGATATGAGAAATTCGAATCAAAAAGAAAAAATTGGGATATCCATAATACTGCAAAGGCCAGCGAAAACATATGGAGAGAAATGATTAGCTGTGCCCTATTTTTGAAATGCTTTTTATATGTCAGAATATATGCCAAAACGGTAGAAGGAAAGACAATAAGCAATTTACTATAGATTACCTCCATGTGAAATCTATGAATCAAGAAGATATCGAAGATGAAGCTCGATATTGTCCCTATAATCAATATTATACAAAAGTAACGATATTTATATGTATCGTACTTTATTAATTGCCTCGTTTTATCTAATAATATTTTTGCTCTCCGATTCTTAGCAAGCATATCTGCTTCATTCCCTTTTTTAGTATTTTCGGTAATTTTGGCTATCTTATGAGAATAATTTATAGCCATTTCGGTATAAATATAAAAAAGTCTTTTGTATTCGCAGATCGGATATTAATTTCTAAAGAAAATGAGGCAAATATGATAAATAGTAGAGAGAAAATACTACAAGAATTCCCTGTCCTAAATAAGGTACTGTATTTTAATACAGCCTCTATCGGAATTGCGCCCGATTCCACGATAAAAGCGATAGAGAATTTTATTCGCCGATATCAGGACGAAAGTATATGCGATGATGCCAAATCATTTCAGATAATCGACCATTGCAAAAGCCAAATAGCCCAGCTTATCGGTTCATCCATAGATGAAATTGCTCTTTTGCCAAATACATCTTTTGGTATTAATATTGTATCACATGGTTTGCCATTCCAAAAAGGCGACGAAATCCTTATCCCCGATGGCGAATTCCCTGCCAATGTATTACCATGGAAAACTCTCGCGAAAAAGGGCATCACAATTAATATCATCGATAGAATATATCCGCTTTTAGATTCTTTGAAAAAGGCGATAACACCCCGTACCAGAGCAATTGCGATATCGGCAATTTCATTTTCCGATGGATATGTCATCGATCTTGCAGCACTATCCGAATTATGCCATAAAAATAATATATTCCTCGCTGTCGATGCTATACAGGCTATCGGCAATTTCCCAATCGATGTATCCGAACTCGGTATTGGCCTTATGGCATCAGGCGCACAAAAATGGCAACTCACGCCCTGGGGAGCAGGATTTCTTTATGTATCAAAAGAATTCCAGAATATTTTGGATGTCAATTTCGAAGGATGGCTTTCGAGATTTCCGGAGCGTGATTTTTCAAATCTACTTAATTATGAGATTCCTTATCCTGATAGCGCATTGAAATATGAATGTGGCTCACCGGTATTTCCGAGCCTTGCCGGCTATGAAAACTCACTCAGAATTTTGCTTAAAACCGGAGTTGCAAAGATTCACGGCAATTCGCTGGAAATCGCAGATTACATTATAGAGCGCGCATCTAAGTATCAAGATTGGGAAATAATCTCGCCCATCGATGGTAAAAACCGTTCAGCGATAGTTAGTATCAAGATGACAGAAGCCAATGAACTATTTCAATTCTTGAGGAAAAGAAATGTCATACTTTCAATTAGAGAGGGTGCGCTTCGTTTTGCATTCCATCTCTACAATATGGCAGAAGATGTGGATAGGCTTTTTGAATTGGTGGATCAGTTCTATGAAGATAAGTAGCCGATATGAGTAAAAAGGTTATTATAACAGGCGGAACAGGTTTTATTGGCAAGCATCTTGTCAGGCTTCTTGATGGCAAAGGCTATGAAACCATAGTCCCCGTCCGTGAGACTTCGGACACTTCCGGCCTTCCCAAAAATACCATCACAGTAAGAGCCAGCCTCAAAAATCTTTCGCCTTTGAAGCCATATATCGAGCAGGCCGATTATATTTATCATCTTGCCGGAATGGTTCGTGCGAGAAGAAAAGCGGAGTTATTTTTGATCAATACCAAAGCGACAGTCGATCTGGCTTATCTTACGATGGCTAATAAGGGCGAGAATTTCAAGAGATTTGTTTTTGTCTCTTCGCAGGCGGCCTCCAGAACATCAGAAAAGCCCATCAGAGAAAGCGAAAGCTGCCAGCCCCAAAGCTCCTATGGCGAAAGCAAATTGAAAGCCGAAGAAAAGCTTCTTAGAGATTTTCCGAATTTGGATATTACAATCATTCGTCCACCATCTGTATATGGGCCGGGCGATAAAGATATTTTCATATATTTCAAAATGGGACATCGTGGATTTTTGCCGGTGCTTGGAAGGCCGGATAGATTGATTTCTCTGGTGCATGTCCATGATCTGGTTCGAGGAATCGTATTTGCTGCTGAAAGTCAAAATTCCACTAATGAAACTTTCTACATCACAGATTGCCAGCCGATAAAGTGGATCGAGCTTGCCAGGAAAATGAAAGTTGCCATTAAATCTGTATCCGGGAAAAATCCCAAAATAATCAAAATTCCGATGTCTTTTGCCAAAATTATTGCATTTTTCAATGAGGCCGGAGCCAGTTTGAAAAATTCTGCGCCGGTTTTATCATCGGAAAAGGTCGATGAAATGGCCGGACAATGGGTCTGTGATTCTGGCAAGATATGTAGCCTGGGCTTCGAGCCGAAAATAGCTTTGGAAGAGGGCCTAAAGCAAACCTATGAATGGTATCTAAAGAATAATTGGCTGAAATAAATTATGGCCTTATTTAAGGACTTTCCTGATTGCGGAGATTAGCTCATTATTATTCGCCGGTTTCTGAAAAAAGCCAATTGCACCCATTTCGATCGCTTTCTGGCGGTTTTTCCTCGGTTCTCTTGCGGTAAGAATTATGACAGGAATCTTGGCGATAGATGGTATCTTTTTCATTCTCTCCATCACAGTAAAACCATCGCCGCCAGGAAGGCCGATATCGAGAATAATAAGATCCGGCTTGACCTTTTTGGCCTTGGCAATTGCAGATACTACATCATAGGTAAAAAATACATTATATCCGTATGCCATAAGCCTGACGCTCATACCCAAAAGAAGATCATGGTCATCATCGACAACGAGAATGCTCTTTGCGCTCGAATGTGTTTTATTGGGAGTTTTAGGCTCTATATTATAGGTGGAATCAGGCTTCTTTTTGGGTTTCTGGCTATATTCACTGCCTTCGATGACTTCTTTATTTGATTTGGCGAATTGCCTATACATCTTGGAATCGTCTTTATCGATCGGCGTTTTGTCAAAATCTGGCGCTTTTTTGGTAGAGTCGCCCAGTTCCTTGGCTTTAGAAATTTGATTTTTGAGATTATTCTGATGCATAGATATCTGGCTATTTGGCTTTTCCGGCTCTTTATCTTTCGGCATTGTGATATCATTCCCAGGTTCACCGATTACCTTCTGAATAGTAGCCATAAGTACGAAATTGTCAGCCGGTTTCTGTAGAAATGCAACAGCACCATGTTCCAGAGCCTTTTCGCGATTGACCTGTGGGTCTCTTGCGGAAAGTATGATTATTGGAATGGCCGCCAGCGTGCTATTGGACTTGAGCCTGTCCATTACAAGAAAACCATCTCCTCCGGGAAGGCCGATATCCAAAATGATAAGATCCGGGCGTTCTTTTCTGGCATTTGATACCGCATACATAGCATCAGTAGCAAAAATAACTGTATATCCGCTCGCTTTCAACCTGACATTAAGACCCCGAAGCAGGTCCTGGTCATCATCAACTATAAGAATTTTCTTTGACATGGCATTTCCTTTCTGCTACTCTAAATTCATCTGGTCATTTTCATCATAAACCGGCATAGTAAATGAAAATGTGCTTCCAACGCCCTGTTTACTATTGACCCAAATTTTTCCACCATGAAGATTAACGATTGTCTTGCATATATAAAGCCCGAGTCCAAGCCCTTTTCGGGATGATTCAAGAGTGGATTCTGCTTGATATAGATATTCAAATATCTTATCGAATTCCTGCGGCGGAATTCCCGCACCGGTATCAGATACAGACAATCTGACAAAATCCGGTTCGGAATCCAATAGCTTTGCTCTTACTGTTATTGCACCGCCCATTTCTGTGAATTTGATGGCATTGTCGATAAGATTGCGAAGAATGGCACGGAGCCTCTGTGGATCTGCGAAAACCATTGGTATATCGCCTGGAAATTCTGCCGAAAGGTGTATTCCTTTGGCCTTTGCGGTTGCTTTCAGGGTATTTATGGCATCACTTATCGCCTCATATGCAGAAACAACCACGGGGTTTATCGTCAAGCGGGCTGAATCGGCTCTGGTAACCTCGAGAAGGTCATCTATCATAGACTTGAGGTGGACAATATTGCGTTCTGAAATATCGAGATATTCCCTTTGTTCCTCATTCAGTTCGCCAGCGAGGCCGTCTCGAAGAATTGTAATAAATTGGTATATCGATGTCAGGGGAGTACGAAGCTCATGAGAGACATGGGAAAGGAATTGGTCTTTCATCTCGAGCTGCTGGAGCCTTGTCTGCTCGAGCTCCTCGAGTACCCTGTGACGATTAAGTGCATAACGAAGAACTCTGGATAACATACTCGGATTCAGGAATTGCTTGAGGATATAATCCTGAGCGCCTTTCTTTACTGTGAGGCTGGCAAGGTTTTCATCGGCTTTTTCTGTAACGATAACGATAGGCATATTAGAAAAAACTTCATTGGCCTTCTCGAATGTTTCCATGCCGCTGGTTTTGGGAAGATTAAGATTAAGAAGTATGACATCGATGTTATTCTTTATCTCATCTGATTTCTTCTCTGGAATATCGGGAATACAAATAACATCGAAACTCTCAAGAGATTCACGAAGAACATCCTGAATCAATCTATGGTCGGCTTCATCATTGTCCACAAGCAAAACCCTGATGGGCTGATTTTCACTTTCCTGAGTGGTAGGCCGATTTTCGATAGGTCTCTCTTGTGGCATATATCTCCTCTAATTTTTATCACCTTAAGACAATACAATATTGCCTCTTTGTGAATAGCCCCCGCATTCATAAAAGATAAAGCTCAATCAGACAATGCGCTGTTCCGCATTGTCATACTTTTCAGGCTAAAACATCAGTAAAGCCTTTTGCTATATATATTAATATTATATATATGCTATATATATGGCTTTAAAAGAGCAAATATCTCCAGTTAAGAAATATAAAAATTAATACTTCACAAAGCAAATATATATTCTCCAATGAGACGATTTTTTGTATGATATCCAGGCTTTTTTTAGATATTACTTAATTTATGGCTATCCAAAATTATTTTTGTCCATTCAATTATATCATCATTAAAACAATTATAATCCATACCGCGTGAATCCTTGAAATCGATATGGCCTATTATATTATTATTGTCGAAGAGACGATAGAGATTGTCTAGAGTATCGCCCATTTTTCCTCCGTGGGATATAAAAAAGGCGATATTCTTATTTTCAGGCTCGAAATGGACTTTCCAGACTCTGATAAAAGGCACAAAATCCCATGCCCATACTGGTGTTCCGATAAAAATCAGATCATAATGATTGGGATTATGCTTCGGTTTTTTTATTTCGATATATTCCTGATATGTATCGGTTTTACGAGAAATCGCTACTATGGCATCATTTGTGAGCTTATTCTTTGGCTCTATTGGCTCGATATCGCATTCTATTTCTTCTGCTATTCTATTTGCGATATATTCAACTTTATGCGAGAAGCTATAATAGACGATTAGTGCATTCATCGCTATATTTCTTTTAATACGAGAGGTTTTATTAGTTCTTCGAGCCTACTTCTGACATCATCTGACCTGGCAGCATTTTTACGATCATTGATCCACCTGTGGATTTCACCGGATTTTGCGATCGTGCGTTTGAGTTCTTCATTTCTGCCGATGGCTTTCGAAAAGCATGCAAATGCGCTATCGACATCATCGAGATATAGGCGGGAAAAGCCATAGTTTAGAAGCCTCTGGGCATTCATCGGAGCATAATTTAATGCCATATAGAAATTCGCATCCGCTTTTTGATAATCACCCTTTTTGAAATATATTGCACCGATACCATTATAGGCATCTGTGAGGTTTATATCGTCTTCCATTAGCCGAATCGCCTGCTCGTATTTTTCTATGGCCTTTTCGAGTTCGCCTTTGTATTCATAGACATTTGCCATGCTCAGGCATACGATGCCTTTGTCTTCATTTTCTGGAAAGGCCAGCAAGGCCTCGCCAAGATTTTTAATAGCTTTATCGTAATTGCCCCTTACAGCAGCGATTTCACCGAAATTCCTAAGCGTGAGCGCCTGTATTCTTTTGTCGTCAGTGGCTTTTGCAGCATTTTCAAAGCTTTTTATCGATTCATTATAATTTCCCATAGTTCGATGGACAGAACCTTTATTAACATATGCCGATGCCTTAACATCGGACCTATCGCTCAGGTGGATTATTTCATTATATGCTGCGATTGCGCCCTGCTTATCGCCGATTAGGTCTTTGACCATGCCGATATTATCCAATACAGTGACTTTCTGCGAATCGGTTTGGCTGTGATTCAGGGCAAATTTGAAATTGGCCATCGTGGAATCAAAAAGCGCCATATCTTTGTTCTTGAGAACATTATTTTTGGCAGCATATGCACGGCCTAGCATGAGATGTGCATTAGCAAGGTCAGAGTCTTCTCGATAGTTTTCGATAGCTATCATGTATTGCTCGATAGATGCATTAACCTGGCCGTCTTCTAGCAATTTTTCGGCTTTTGCCATAGCCTCGTCAGCTTTTTGGGCATTGCCACATCCCATAATTAAGATCAATATAAAAGTTAATGCTAAAATAGCCTTTTTCATTCTTCCTCCTGAAATCATTAGCTTTTTTTGAAATATTTAGTAAGAGCTGGATCTATTGTTATGGCTTTTTTGATATCTTCTTTCGCGCCTTTATTGGCACCGATTTTCCTTTTGACTGCACCTCGATTAAGATATGCCTTAGCGAAATTTGGATCGATATTAATAGCCTCTGTAAAATCATCGACAGCGCCCATAAGGTCGCCTGCTTTGATTTTGCTATTAGCCCGTGAATACCATAGCATTTTATTGTTCCTGTCCATCTCTAATGCTTTTGAATAGTCGGCTATAGCCGACTGGTAGTTCTTCTTTTTGAAATTCTCCATTGCTTTTTTGGTATATTCTTGTGCGGTGAGTGTTTCTTCGATTAGCATATCGCTCAGGTCGGGCATTTCATCCGGCTCTTGATTTGGTTCTTGCGATGTTGTGCTTTTTTGAAAGGCATCGTCAGAATAGGAGAAACGATTCCGATTTTGATTCTGCTCTGTTTTCTTTTCGGATGGTTGATTTAAATATGAAGGGCCACCTGAAGGTCCATCGTAAACATTGGGCTGTTTTTTTTTCGTATCCTGCTTGAATCCTATAGTATTCGATCGAGGCAAACCGGCTCCAAAGCCCATAGAATTGCTACTGGAGACTTCGCCGCTCAATAGACTATAGGCATGGATGTAAGCGACTAGTGCGAGTGGCATTGTGATAAAAAGGCCCAGGCCGAATGGAATCGAGCCAATCACGTTTATTAGATTTAATACAATCATTAGTAAAAATAAATTGAGTATATTGCCCTGAGTCATCTCGGAACTTCGTTGGAATGCTTCTATCGGGCCGAGATTCTCATCGACTATCAAAATTGGAAACATTCCGAAACGAATTCCAAGATAAATACCGGGAATAATAAAAAACAAAGTCCCTATGCCTACAATAATTGAATAGAGCAAAGCTGCGATTAGATAGCTAAGAAGCTTATCGGTAACCGAAAATAGATCGCCAATAGAGATGTCCTCGGAACGGTGGATTTTGAGGCCAATTCGAATGAACCCAAGTATAATTATAACCTGCAATCCCCAGAAAGCAAAAGAGAATACAGTGCTCAACAATTCACTATTCTGTACTGTCAAGCCGGCTAGTATCAAAGGAATAAACATAATAACTAATGCGATAAACATAATAAGGATCAATTGGCCAATATTTGCCTTGACCAAATTCCATGAATACGATATTGTATCGCCAATAGGTATCTGTCCGTTCATGATACTCTCTTTTCTATTCTACCTTAATTATTTTGGCATCTATAGATTTATTTTTAACTATTTCCGGTTCGCCTTTATAGCGTAGTACCAGATTTTCTGATGATTCAATCTCAATTTTATCATTTGCTTTAAGCTCGATATTAGAAGAACCGGAGCTTTTTATGAAGCACTTATCGACATCAAGGCCAAAGCATTTAAATTTGCTCTCGCCCCGGGCTTCGATAAGAAATTTTTGGGCTTTGCCTTCCAATTCTACTATCGATTTTCCAGAAGCATCTGTTTTGATTTCATCATAATCGACATTCAACTCGCAAAATGTACTTCCTTTCAAAACAATTGATAAATTTTTGCCATTTATCTTGCTTTCGGTAAGAATGGCGCCTGTGCCCTTATGCTCAATCTTGCTAAGGTTTGTGACAGTGATATCGATTCTGACTGGATTTTGTGGTTTATAGCGATCATCCAATGATATCTGGATTTCCTTTTTCGATTGTTTGATTTCTATTTTATCGATGATATTGTCATCGGCATCTGCAATAAGCTGTATTCTTTTTCGCTGATTGATATATACATCCATCTGGCCGGATACGATTATCTTATCGAAATCATCGATGTCGAATTTCCGAATATCTGCAATTCCAGAACCAATAAACCTGTCTTTTGGCTCGCCTGTAAAAAAATCCCGTACCATATTGCCGAACATTATAAAAGGGACAATCAAAAGCAGCAATATAATAATAGCGAGCACAATACCGATTACAAAGCTAAGCACAATTCCCAGTGCCGGCAGCAAAAATACCGCAAGCAAAACCACAATGCCGATTGCTATCAAAATGCCGAAAATACTAAAGATGATTTTCAAAAACGGATTCTCTACCTGCTTATCATTTATAATAAATTTCGCCGACAAGATTATTACTCCATCTTAATGATTTGCCTACAAAATAAACATATGTTATTTTGCTTCAAAGTCAAATATTTTAGTGGTTTAACTAAAGATTTAATCGAAGAATCATCCAATGGGATGTCACCAATTAACTTATTGCTAAATGGCGCTCTATAGTATTCGGCTTTTATCGATTGCAGGGCATAATCTTCTTTTAGCAGCAGCCTGCTTGTAAAAAAGCAGACTGCGCTGATTTCATAGATTAATAGATGATTCAGTTTCGAAGTCTGAGCTGTATCGATAGCTTCCCTGAATGTCAAAGTATCATAACTGTTGCTCAGATGAGCCGAAAAGTGAAACAATAAATAGTAAAAATGGAAATCACCACTGGATGCTATTTTTCATCATCGAGGCCTTTCTCGAGACGATCGAGAACAATTTTGGCATCTTCGAGCCTGACATCTGGCACTGTTACATGGAAATAGTGCGAATCCTTATTTTTGAGATCGATCTCCTCGATTCTTGCCGGGATTCCTTTGTCTTCGAGAGCATCTTCTAAGGCCTCGGCAACCATGCTGGAATCGATTTTGATAAGCTCTTTCCAGAGTCCTTCATTTTCTTCATCGATTTCCTCGGAGCTTGGTGGCTCTTCTGCATGATAATGCTTTGTGCTTGCTATTATCTCGGATGCCCGGTCTGCAAAATCGGGATGTACGATGACTTCGTAATTTGCATCCGTAGTCGCATCGCCGATATAATATTTCAGGCCGGTATCGCCCTGGCCAGAGATTTCTGCCATGATTCCTTCATTTTCGAGTAATTCCTTGGCCATCTGTGCAAAGCTTCTTTTGTCATATGTAGCCACGACCACACTTGTGATTTCTTTGTCTGCCATATAAACCACCTTTATAAGTTTATTAGATTTATTGATTTACAAGTTTCTTAGCTGTTTCTGTGATTCCGGATTTATCGAGTAATAGGTTTTTTAGTAGAATATTTGTATTTCCATGTGGAACAAATTCATCCGGAATGGCCATAATTTCCATTTTTCCGCAATATCCATGATCCAGAAGCCACGACATCACGCCTTCGCCGAATCCTCCCTGACGTGCATTTTCTTCGACAGTGATAATATAATCTGCTTTGAGCGCAACTTCTTCGAGAAGCTTCTCGTCCATCGGTTTAATGAATCTGCAATTTATGACTGTGGGTTTGATTTCTTTCAGCCCATCTTCAGCAGCATCGACAGCAGGATTGACCATCGATCCTGTTGCCAGTATTGTCAGTTTCTTATCGCCTTTTCTTTTGATTTGCCAGCTTCCAATCTCAATCTCTTCGATATGCCCAAATTCCTTGACACCAATCCCTTTGCCACGTGGATATCTCATTGCATATGGGCCTTTTTGGTATTTGATTCCCGTGTAAAGCAGGTCGCGTAATTCGCTTTCATCGGCAGGAGCGGCTACTATCATTTTTGGTATCGTTCTAAGGTATGAAAGGTCGAAGACTCCATGATGTGTCGGGCCATCTGCGCCAACCACACCGCCACGATCGAGTGCGAAAACAACTGGGGCATCCTGAAGGGCGGCATCATGGATGAGCTGGTCATAGCTCCTTTGCAAAAATGTTGAATAGATGGCACAAACCACAGGGATGCCTTCCAGAGCGAGAGCTGTGGCGAATGTGGTTGCATGAGGCTCTGCGATTCCGACATCATAGAATCTATTCGGATACTTCTCGGAAAACTCGACAAGGCCGGTTCCGAGAGACATCGCTGCTGTAATGGCGGTGAGTTCGGGCATCTTTGCGCCCAGCTCAACCATCGTCTCGCCGAAAACCTGTGTATAGGATTTGATTCCGGTGGATGAATGTTTCTCGCCGGTTTTCTTGTCAAATGAACCGATGCCGTGGAATTTCGGCCTATTTTCTTCTGCGAATGAATAGCCTTTGCCTTTTTCTGTCAGCAGATGAAGTATCTTGGGTTTGCGAACATTCTTGATTTCGCGAAGCACACTGACAATTTTATGCGTATCGTGTCCATCTATTGGGCCAAAATATTCCCATCCAAGCTGCTCGAAAAGCATTCCCGGCACTATAATATTTTTCAATGAATCTTCGATTTTTGCAGCCAAAGAACGAATCGAGCTACCGATCGGTATTTTGCCCATGAGTTGCCATACATCTTCTTTGAGTTTGGAGTAATGTGGATTTGCTATAATGCTTGTCAGATATTTCGACATTGCTCCGACATTTCTTGATATCGACATTTTATTGTCATTTAGAATAATCAGCATTTCGGAATTATATGACCCACCGTTATTTAGGGCTTCGTATGCTATTCCGCCTGTCAAAGCGCCATCGCCAATAATAGCGACTACATTATGATCCTGTCCACGCATATCCCTTGCCTGCGCAAACCCGACAGCGGCAGAAATCGAAGTGCTGGCATGGCCAACACCGAAATGGTCGCAAGGAGATTCGCTACGTTTGGGAAATCCACTAATGCCTTCATGGCAACGGATTGTGCAGAATTTATCCCTTCTGCCGGTCAGAATCTTATATGGATAACACTGATGGCCGACATCCCATACGATTCTATCCTTCTCCGGTTTGAATACTTTAAGGACTGCGAGAGTTAGCTCGATTATTCCGAGATTTGGCGCAAGATGACCGCCTGTATCGGACACTACGCTGATTATCTCTTCGCGAAGCTCATCGGCAAGAGTTTTAAGTTCGCCATAGGTAAGGCCCCAGACATCTTGAGGGCCATGTATATTTTCGAGAATCGCTTCGCTCATCAGTTCATCCTTGTTAAAATGAAATTTGCAATTTCGCAAAATATGCCAGAATTGTCATAATCACAGATAGCAGCTTTGGCATTATCGATAAGCTCTTCCGCTTTTTGTTGCGAATTTTCGAGTCCATAGAATCTTGGATAAGTTGCTTTATTTTTATCGGCATCGGAACCAATTGGTTTGCCCAATTGCTTGGCATCGCCTTTGATGTCAAGAATATCGTCCACTACCTGAAATGCCAGGCCGATGTTTTTTGCATATTCTGTGATATCTTCGAGCTTTTCCTTGTCTGCATCGGCAATGATGGCCCCGACTCTTAGCGATGTCCTAAGAAGTGCGGCGGTTTTATTTTTGTGTATGAAATGCAATTCTTCTTCAGTGATTTCCTGATTTTCGCTTTCGATATCGACCACCTGTCCGCCTACAAGCCCTTCTGTTCCAATATTTGATGCAACCTCGCGAATGATATCGATATTTCCGCTATCTGCGAGTAGTTCGAATGCCAGGGCATGGAGTGCATCGCCGGCCAGAATAGCCATCGCTTCGCCATAGACTTTGTGAGATGTTGGTTTGCCACGCCGAAGATCGTCATCATCCATCGCCGGAAGATCATCGTGAATTAGTGAATATGTATGGATTAGCTCGAGCGCACAGGCTGGTGGGAAAACCAGGTCATCGCGCCTTCCGCCGCAGAAACGATATGCCAGAATGCAAAGTGCCGGCCGTAGTCTTTTGCCACCGGCAAAAACGCTATATCGCATTGCTTTATGGATTGTTTCGGGTTTCTTATCTTCGGGGGGAAGAAGTTTATCCAGCCATTTGTCTATGTCTTTGCGAAGGTTTTTAAGGATATCTTTCATTGCAAATCCTTTACATTATTGTAAATTTAGTCAAAACATAATTATTTAAAATACAAAAAAGAATAGCAAAATCCAAGTATTTTGTTTGTATTTGTTTGTTTAGAACTCTAATGTGATTAATTATTTGATATAAAACAAAGAATTACAACTGATAATTATCGTTTGTGTATATTAGGATTTTGTACTGCCCCC